>NZ_CP108442.1:7598346-7911931 GCF_041435355.1 Streptomyces sp. NBC_01276 | reverse complement strand
TCCAGGACGCGCTGGTCGACCACACGTTCCTGAAGGCCTCGCGGAAGCTCCACGCGCTGCACGCGGAGCGGGGCCTGTGGCCGGAGCGAGGGATGAGCGTGAGCTGATCACCGCCGCCGCAGTACCGGTCAGGCCCGCGCCCCGCCCGGATCCCGCCGGGACGCCGGGCCTGCGGGGATCACCGCGGGGGCCAGCCGGTCCGGCCGGACACGAGGTGGTGTGGGCGGTGCTCCGTGGGTGCCGGGTGGAGCGGATGGTGGGGGCGGCCCGCCGGCGCCGGGTGGGCCGCCGGTGCCCCGCGGCCCGGAAGGGCCTGGACACGGCCGACGGCGTCGGCCAGCAGCTCGGTGAACCAGATGTTCCGGTCGGGCCCGGTCGTGATGTTGAAGGGCACCTTGTCCGCGCCTCCCGGGACTTCGAACTCGGTGATCGCGCCGCTTCCGCTGATCCGGCCGATGCGGCCGGACTGTACGGCGTACCACATGTGTCCGTCCGGACCGCGGGTGATGTCGTAGACCTGGTAGTCGGGGACGGGCATCGGGAAGAGCTTGATGTCACCGCGCGGGGTAATGCGTCCCACCGAGTTCAGCCCGCTCGCGGTGAACCACATCCCGCCGGGTCCGGCCGCGATGCCGCTGGGGAACGAGAAGTCGCTGGACAGCGGGAACTCGGTGACGTGCCCGGACCGGCTGATCCGGCCGATCTTGCCGGAGAGCAGCTCGGTGAACCACACGGAGCCGTCGGGGGCGGGGGCGATGTAGTACGGGAAGCTGTCGGGCGTGGGGAGGGCGTACTCGGTCACCGTGCCGTCGGCCGTGATCCGTCCGATCGCGTTCGTTCCCGACTCGGTGAACCACAGCGCACGGTCGGCGCCGAGCGCGATCCCGAGGGGAAAGCGGCCCGGGCCGGGCAGTGGGAATTCGGTGACCTGGCCCTGCGTGGTGATCCGGCCGATCCTGTTGCCGGTGTATTCGGTGAACCACAGGGCGCGGTCAGGGCCCTGGGTGATGTTCTGGGGGACGCTGTCGGCGTTCGGCAGCGGGAATTCGGTGACGGCGCCGCCGGTCGTGATGCGCCCGATCCGGTTGACCCCGGACTCGGTGAACCACAGGGCCCGGTCGGGGCCCGTCGTGATGCCGGCGGGGAAGCTGTCGAGGGTCGTGATCGGGTACTCCGTCACGTTCCCCACGTCTGCCCGTGCCGGGGCGGTGGTGGCGGCGACGGCGAGCAGCGCGCCGAGGGAGGCGGTGAGCAGCCTGTGCAAGCGTCGTCGGAGCATCAGCGGGTACGGCATGGACCGAGCCCTCTCGGTGGGCGGCGGGCGGGTGACATCTGATGGAATATCAGCTTCTCCCCCGTGCCCGCCCCGTCGCACGCGCGGGTCGGCCGCGAACCGCCCGGCTGCCGTACCGGGACGGCGGCCCGAGCCCGGCGTAGAAGTCCCGGCACGCCTCCAGCCGGGTCGTGTGGATCACGAGCAGGTCCGTGGTCGGTTTGAGCATCCCTCTCCCTTCCACCGGCCAGGTGTTGCCGCCTGCAACTCCCCTCAGGAGTAGACGATGGGGCAGCCGCGCCGGATCGAGTGCTGGGCGGCGCGCAGGAACAGGGCGACGTAGAAGGCCGTTCCCAGGTCCTCGCTCCATGGTCCCGGCCGGGTGGCCGCCCGTCCCTCGGCCGCTCCGTCCAGGAACCAACCGGTCAGCTGGAGGTTGTCGCACGCCGCCGGGATGTCGGCAGGCAGGCCGATGGCCCCCGCCAGCCGCTCGGCGAGGGCCAGTATCCGGGGTGCGCCGGCGATCACGTCGTACCCGGCGTCAGCGGGCAGCCAGACGTCCTTGTCGAGGGGCACCGGCACCAGCACCGTCCAGCGACAGAGGGAGTCCGCCTCCTCGGTCGAGAGGTGTGCCTCGCACAGGGCACCGAACCCGTCCATGGAGGGGACGAGTTTCTCCTCGAAGGACTGCCCGGAGCCGCGGACGAACACGGCCTCCTCGGGCACGGACAGGTAGGGGGGCAGCCCGCGCTGCTTCAGCTCGCGGTTCAGGGCCGCGGCGGTGGCCCCCCAATCTCCCTCTTCCTCACCGAACCACTCCTTCGCGCCGACGCTGACCAGGTAGATGCCCATGGCCGCAAGGTACAGAGCCGCACTGACATCCCGTTCCGTCCGGACAGCCGGAACGGTTCTTTTTCTTCACCGATGAGGTCTTCCGGATCCAGAGCGGGGTGCGAACCCCTCCGGCCCGAGATCCCCGGGCCCCGATCGGCCGGCCGGAGAAGGGGCTTGCCGCGACGACCGCCCCGGTGCGACGGGGGTGACGCCGCGGCGGACGCACAGGAACCTCTCATCGCGTCCGCCCGTCATCTCCACGGGGATCACCACAGGCTCAACACCCCTTTCGTTCTTCACCATCGAGTTCCGAGGAGATCCATGATCGACACCGTCAACTCACTGGCCACACGCCTGCACGAACTGCAGGTGGCGCTCCTGACCGATGGCCCCGCCGCGTCGGTACCGGTGCACGACGCCCCCTCTTCGCTCGCGCGTGCGTTCCTGGGCGCCCCACAGCGCGTCGACGCCGTCACGGGTCTCCACGACGTCATGGCGCGCGCCGCGGCGCTCGGCCCGGAGGGTACGTGGCTCGTCGCCGCGGGCCACGCGACCCTCGGCGGCCTGGCCATCGCGCACGGGCAGACGGACCAGCTCCTCTTCCACCTCGACGCCGCGGTGACAGCCGGCTTCAACGACTGCGTCGCGCTCCACATCGCCCCCATACGCCCGCTGCACCACGACTCCCGGTTCCGGGCGCTGTACCAGCGGATGCGCATCACCCAGGCCGACCTCGACGAGTTCTTCTGGCTGCACCAGGAAATCCAGATCATGACGCAGGACGCCCAGAACGCGAGCGTCGAGAACATCGGCCGCCTCGACACCGGGGTGTCGCTGCTCCCGCAGGCCCCCATGCCGACCCGGGAACCGAACACCGCCGGCGTCCTGATCACCCGCATCGATCTCGCCGCGACCCAGACCGCCCTCCGACAGGCCGCCGTGAAGGCGGAGTTCCAGCGCAGCTCCGGCAACACCAGCCTGAGTCTCATCGACGGCTCGTGGGACGACTCCCTGGCCAGGCGCGACGCCTGGCACGCCGAGGAGCTGGAATCCCGGCGCGAGCGGGCCGCCGCAGCCCGCGCCTTCATCGAACGCCCCGACGCCGCCACCGTGCTCGTCCCCTGCCCGCCGCTGGGCTCGATCACCTACCCGGGCTGACGCGGGCCCGTCGGGTGAACCCGCTCCTCCGCACCCCGCGCTGCCCGGGGCGCGGAGGAGCGGGCGCCGAGGCTAGGGGGTGTCTGACGGATGTCCGTGGGGAAGGAGCGGCGTCCGGTGCGTGCTCTCGCCGCACCGACCGAAAGCCCGCGTACCGGACGTACTTGGGCTTTCGGTCGGTGCGGCGAGAGTGCGTGCCGGGCGTCGCGACGCCGCGGAGATCCGTCAGACACCCCCTAGCGGTCGGGGTGGCGCAGGCCGGTCAGCAGTACGTCCAGGGCCAGGTCGGTGGCCTCCCCCAGCGGGGTGTCGTCGAGCAGGGAGCCCAGGGCCAGTGTGGCCAGCCCGTGCACCGTGGAGAAGGCGACCTGGGCGAGCCGGGCCGGGTCGCCCGCGCGGACGGTGCCCTCCGCCTGTGCCTGCGCGATGAGGTCGGCGGTCGTGTCGAGGCTGCGGTGCCCGAGCTCCCGGAGTTCGGCGCTGGAGTCGTCGGCGTGCTTGGCACTGAACATGAGGTCCAGCAGGGGTGCGTGGGTGACGGCGAATTCCACGTACGCCCGTCCCAGGCCGGCCATGCGCGCCGGCACCGGCCCGGGCGCCTCCGCGGCGGTCCGCAGGCGCTCGTTCAGCCGGGTGAAGCCGCAGACGGCGAGGGCGTCCAGCAGTGCCTGCCGGTCGCGGAAGTGGCGGGACGGCGCGGCGTGGCTCACGCCGAGATCGCGTGCCAGGGCGCGCAGGGACAGGCCGTCCACACCCGACTCGGTGAGGACGGTCTCCGCGCGCTCCAGCAGAGCGGCCCTGAGGTTGCCGTGGTGGTAGGGCCCCTCGGTCAAGGCGGGCTCCCCTCTCCTGATGTTGTCATTGACTACAATGGTGGCGCCGCCTACATTCGAGACCGTCAACACGTGGAAACGGAGCAGCCGACGATGCCTATGACATACCAGGGAACCGTGGCCCTGATCACCGGGGCAAGCGCCGGTCTCGGTGTCGAGTTCGCCCGCCAGTGGGCCGAGCGCGGAGCGGACCTCGTACTCGTGGCCCGCCGCCTCGACCGGCTCGAAGGGCTCGCGGCGGATCTGGAGAAGCGCTACGGCGTCACGGCCCACGTGGTCGCCGCCGACCTCGCCCTGCCCGGTGCCGCGGCCGCACTGCGCGCGGAGCTCGACGCCCGCGGGATCACGGTCCACACCCTCGTCAACAACGCAGGGTTCGGCAGCCACGGCCCCTTCGTCCGGAAGGACGTCTCGCAGATCAACGAGATGATCCAGCTGAACGTCGTGGCCGTCGCCGAGCTCACCCGGGCCTTCCTGCCCGATCTCGCGGCCGACGGCCGGGGCGCGCTGGTCACCGTCGCGAGCGCGGCGGCGTACCAGCCGACCCCTGCGATGGCGGTCTACGGCGCCACCAAGGCCTTCGTCCTGAGCTTCACCGAGGCCGTCGGCTACGAGACCCGTTCCTCTCCGCTGCGGGTGCTCGCCGTATCGCCGGGTCCGGTCAGCACGGAGTTCTTCGAGGTCGTCGGCAGCCGCGACGCGGCCGTCGGCCGGATGGCCACCCCGGAGCAGGTCGTGACCGCCACGCGCCGGGCGCTGGAGCGCGGCAAGACCCCGCCCAGCATCGTCGCCGGCCTCGCCAACCGCGTGTCCGCCCTCGCCTCCGCCCTCACGCCGCGGCGCCTCACCCTGGCGGTGTCGGGACGGATCCTCAAGGCCTGAACGCGCTTCGGCGGGCCCCCGGAGCCGGGGACCCGCCTCCTGCCCGGCCTCCTGCCCGGCCTCCTGCCGGGCCCTGTCAGCGCTTGGCGATCTGCTGGAGCGCCGCGCCCTGGTAGCGGGCGCCGGCGTTCCAGAGGATGAAGGAGCTCATCTTGTTGGCTTCGGCGGCCTTGATCTGGGCGGCCACCTCGGCCGGCCCGTAGGCGCTGCCCATCGAGAAGTCCTGCAGCCACGGGACGATCTCGGTCTGCGTGCCCTTCGCCTGGCGGGCGAAGTCGGCGAGCGAACGCTGCACGATCGCGTACGGGGAAGTGTCGGGCTGTGCGACGCCGTACTCCCCCGGCGCCCAGTGGGACGGGTAGACCATCGGCGCGACGTAGTCGGTCACCTTGACCAGGGCGCCGATGTCCTGTGCGATCTCGGTGGGCCGGGTCGCGGCGATGCCGAAGACCGAGACGCCGAGGTACTTGGCGTGGGGACGCAGCGCGGTCCGGGTGTCGGCGACGAACGAGGTGATGGACTGCTCGGGCGTGGCGGTGCCGATGCCCGGGAAGCGCATGTGCGACAGCGGGCCGTCCGGCCGGCGCACGTAGTCGTAGAGGACGTCGTCGAAGCCGAGCCGGGCCGCTTCGACGGCGAGGTCCTGGTTGTACTTGCGGACCGTGGGGTTCGCGAAGTTCGTGAAGGACAGGGCGCCGTAGTGGCCGCCGTCGTACGGCTGCCCCGACGGGGTCAGCACGAGCTGGTCCTGCTCGCCGGCCTTCCAGGCGGCCGCGGCGAGCTTGGGGTCGCGGAAGGCCACGATGCGGCCGATGACCTGGGCGCCGGCGGCGTGGATCTCGGCGATCGCCTTGCGGGCGTCGTAGTAGCCCTTGGCCGCGCCGATCCGGCGGGCCAGCGGCACCTGGGACGCGTACCCGACCTCGCCGTCCTCGTCCTTGACGTCCAGCTCGACGGCGTTGAGCTTGCCGCTGCGGACCAGGGCGAGGATGCCGCCGCGGAGCGTGTCGTCGCCCCAGCCGATGGCGGTGATGTGCGCGGCACGGATCATGGGACGGCGCCCGCGGGCGGACACGTCCTTGGTGGTGGTGTTTCCGGCGCGGTCCACCGCCTTGACCGTGACCAGCGGCGTGCCCTTCGGCACCGTGGCCTTGAAGGCACCGGCCTTGTCGACGGGGACCTTCTTGCCGTTGACGCTCACGTCGGCGTCACCGGAGGCGTTGCCCGTGATGGTCACGGGGGCGGCGGCGTTCTTGATCACGGGGTCGGCCACCTTCAGCTCCGGCGGGGTGGTGTCCACGCTGAAGCCCACGACCTTGCGGTACGAGGCGAAGGGGAGGCTGCTGCCGCCCGCCACCACCAGGGTGTGCCGGCCTTCCTTGAGGTGCGGGAGGCCGATCCTCAGGCGGGCGCCTTCGGCGGTGAGGGGGACCGCCGCGCCGTCCAGGGTGGCGTGCGGCCCGTTTCCGCCGCCGGACGCGCCTGCGGCGAGATAGGCGCTGACCTGTGCGGCCGCGCGTGCGTCGAGAACGACGCCGTCGCTCACGCCCTGGATGCCCGGACCCGGCGCGAGGAACGTCCAGGCTCCGACGCCCGCCCCGGCCAGGGCGAGCGCCCCGGTCGTCGCTATGAGGGCGCCGCGGCGTGCCGGGCGGCGGAGACTGCGGGAGGGGCCGGAGCGCGGTATGCGGGTGCGGGGCATCGTGACGTCCTTCGTGCCGGGGGTGCGGGCCGGATGTTGCCTCCATTCATTGCCGCTGCGTGTGCCGGTCGACTGGTTCCGCCGATATTTCACACGAACGGCCCGGCTCGCCTTCGGCGTGGCGGCTACGCCATGCAGGGGACAGTGCGGTACCGGGGCTCTCTTCGCCGGTAGGTATGGCGCGTCACCCACCTTTCGGAAGGGCTCCTGATGCGCCACCCGCTCGTCCCACTCGGCGCCCTGGCGGGCGCCGCCGCCCTGCTCGCCACCGGCTGTTCCACGGGGCCGTCCACGGCCACCGGGCAAGCCCGTACGACCGCCTCGCAGGCGGCGGTCGGCCCCGCCGCCGCGAAGGACCCGGCGGAGATCGGCGCCAACGAACTCGGCCAGGTGCCGGTGCTGATGTACCACCAGCTCACCGCGAAGCCGAACAGCGTCTACGACCGCACACCGGCCGATTTCCGGGCCGAGCTGGAGCGCCTCGCGCGGGAGCACTACGTGCCGGTGACGGCAGGTGACTTCCAGACGGGCCGCATCGACATCCCGGCCGGCGCCCACCCGGTGGTCCTCACCTTCGACGACTCGACGAACAGTCAGGTGCGGCTCGGCGCGGACGGCGCCCCGGCCCCGGACACCGCCGTCGCCATCCTGGCGGAGACCGCGAAGAAGTACCCCGCGTTCAAGCCGGTGGCGACCTTCTTCGTCAACGCGGACGCCTTCTCGGCCACGGGCTCCGCCAAGGCCCTGACCTGGCTGAAGGGGCACGGGTACGAGGTCGCCAACCACACCGACCGTCATGAGAACCTGCGCTCACTGGACCAGGCGGGCGCCGCGAGGGCGATCTCGGCCGGCCAGCAGGCGATCGAGAAGGCCGCACCCGGGACGCGGGTCACCTCGCTCGCGCTGCCCTTCGGCGCCATGCCCGAGCCGGCCGGGGTGGCCGCGCGGGGAACGGGCTACCGCTACGACGGGGTGTACCTCGTGGGGGCCAACCCGTCGGTCTCGCCTTTCGCGAAGGCCTTCACCCCCGGTGCGATCCCCCGGATCCGCTCGGCGGGGCCGAAGGACGAGGATGCCGAGTTCGGTTCTTCGCGCTGGCTGGACAAGCTCGCCGCCGGAAAGAGCCGGTACGTCTCGGACGGGAACCCCGACACCGTCGCCTTCCCGCGCGCCGCGCAGAACGAGCTGTCGCCGGCCTTCGCGAAGCGGGCCCGGCCCTACTGAGCGGCTCGCGCGGAGTACCGCCGGGGCGGGCACCGGTGTGCGGGGACTTCCCCGGACACCGCGCATGCACAGGGCGTTCACCCGTCCCGGTCGTGACCGGCGAGCGGGCCCGGGCCTTCGTGGGTGACGGGTCCGTCGGGGCGGTACCGCTTCACCGCCACCGCGCCGACCCGCTCGAAGGCCCTCAGCCGGACTCCCCCACGATCCCAGCGGCCACGAGGTCGCCGGGGCCGAACCAGCGGGTGAGCGTCTCGGTGAGACCGGCGCCTCCGGCCCAGCAGACGTAGCCGTCGGGGCGGACGAGTATGGCCTCGGCGTCGGTCTCGCCGGATTCCGCCCGGGCACGCACGTGGGTGACCCGGTCGCTCCAGGGAGCCGCGACGGCGAGCGGGGCGTCGGTGAGGTTGAGCAGGATGCCGCGTCCGGAGCGCGTCAGGTGGCTGAACCGGACCCGCTCGCCGTCGACGACGAGGTCGAGGTCGGGCATCCGCAGGCCGAGCAGCGGATGGGCCGAGGCGTCGGGAGACGGGAGGCAGAGGTCGAGCCCGGCCATCACACCGGCCATGTACCGGTTGGCGTCGGGCAGGCGCAGGAGGTCGGTGAGCACGTCGCGCAGCTCGCCCAGACCGCCGTCGCGCTGCGGCCCCATGACCACCCCCTGCGCCCGGGTGAGGGCGAGCACCCGCGCGGCGACGGGGTGCCGCTCGGTCTGGTAGGTGTCCAGCAGCTCCTCGCCCGCATCGCCGCGCAGGACGGCGGCGAGCTTCCAGCCGAGGTTGAACGCGTCCTGCACGCCGAGGTTGAGCCCCTGGCCTCCGGCCGGGGAGTGGATGTGCGCGGAGTCACCGGCGAAGAACACGCGACCGTGGCGGTAGTGCTCCAGCTGCCTGCTGGCGTTGCTGAACCTGGAGGCGTAGCGGATCTCGGCGACGTCGAGCGCCCCACCGTGGGTGGCGCGCAGCACCTCGCGGACCTCCTCGGCCGTCACCGGGGCGTCGCGCTCGGCCAGCATGGTCCGGGGGCCACTAAAGATGATCTTGTGAAGTCCGTTCGCCAGGGGCGTGATCATGGCGAAATGGCCCTGGGGCGTGGTGTGGATCCGCGAGCTGATGTGTCCGGCGGAGCTGTCGTCCACGTCCCCGGTGAGCAGCAGATCGGCGGTGGCCATGCGGACGGTGGCGGCCTCGCCGGGGAAATCGGCTCCGATGATCTTGCGCACGCTGCTGTGGGCGCCGTCGCACGCGACGAGGTAGCGGCCCCGCAGGGACAGGTCCCCGCCCGGCCCGGTCACGGCGATCGTGACGCCGTCGGCGTCCTGCTCCAGGCCGGTCAGCCGGTGCTCCCTGAGCACCTGACCGCCGAGCTCGGTGAGCCGGTCCTCCAGCACCGCCTCCAGCTGGTCCTGCGGGAGCAGGACCGGGTGCGGATAGCGGGTGTCCCACGCCGCGTAGTCCAGGGGGACGGGCAGTCCCGCGAAGTGGCCGCCGACCAGCCGGTAGTCGATCGAGCGTCCGAGCGCGTCGTCCAGCAGGCCGCGCAGCGCGAGCATCTCGGCGGTCCGGGGCTGGATCGCCCCGGCGCGGGACTGGAGGTTGCGGCCGGGCAGCCGGTCCAGCACGACGGCCGGTACGCCGACGAGGGCGAGTTCGGTGGCGAGCGTGAGTCCGGCGCCGCCGGCCCCGACGACGATGACACCGGTGACCTGCACGTTCATGGAGCCTCCAAGGACGATTCCTTCACTTGGTAGAGAACTATACCAGGTGCAAGTTTCTCCTCGGTATCCCCATTGCTATCGTGGGCGCATGACTGAGCAACTTGGGCTGCGGGAACGCAAGAAGCAGCGCACCCGGCAGACGATCTTCGAAGCGGCGCTGCGGCTGTTCCTGAGCCGCGGTTTCGACGACGTGTCGATCGTGGAGATCGCCGAGGCCGCCGAGGTCTCCAAGCGCACGCTGTTCACCTACTTCCCGACCAAGGAAGACCTCGTCCTGCAGCAGTTCGCCGACCACGAGGACGAATCGGCCCGCGTGGTCCGCGCCCGCCCGGCCGGCACCAGCCCACTGGCCGCCCTGCACGCCCACGAGCTCGACGCCCTGGCCCGGCGGGACCCCGTCACCGGGCTCACCTCCGACCCGGACGCCCTGGCCTTCGCCCGGCTGCTCAGCACGACGGCGAGCCTCAGCGAGCGGCTGCTCCGGTACGCCGGACGCAGCATCGCCGCCCTCGCCGAGGCACTGGAGGAGGCCGGCGCGGACGAGCTCACCGCGCGGCTCGCCTCGGTGCAGGTCATCACCGTCCTGCGCGCCCTCGCCGACCGCAACAGCGACCAGGTGCAGGCGGGCCGACCGGCCGACGAGGTGTACCCCGAGGCCGTCGCCGCCGCCGACCGGGCCTTCCTGCTCCTCGGCGCGGGCCTGGCCGACGCCCTTCCCGGCTGACGCCCCGGCAGGCGTCGGCGCCGGCCCACAACCGCCGCGCACCGCCGCGCACGGCCGGGCGTGGCGTCGTACGGAGCGGATCGCGTCCGGGCCTACGGGACGTGCGGGGCCACCGCACCGCTACACGCGGTGGTGGCATCTCCGGGGCGCCCCCGCTGTCAGGCCGTCAGCGCCCGAGCGCTCCCCGGACCGTCAGTCCGTGATGACGGCGCAGGCGGCGCAACTCCCACCAGGACAGGGCCGTGACGGTGACGGGCGCGCCGAGGACGAAGACCGCCCGGACCCCCGCCGGGACCTGCGGATAGGCACCCGTGACCACGTCCAGCAGCGCCATCTCCCACACCAGGACACCCGCGAGGACGGGCGGCACCACCTCGTGGATGTCGGCGGTACGGAAGACGTGGACGAGCGAAAGGCCGATGCCGTACAGCGCGAACCCGATCGACCACAGGCACAGCACCGCGATGACGATCTTTCCGGGCAGCCCGACGGCATCGCGCAGACCCGCCAGTTCCGGGGCCATCGCGAGCGCCGAGGTGCCCATGGACACCATGATGGCCGTCACCGCGCCGAGTGGGCGCAGGGCCCGTCGCAGGTACACGCGCCGCAGCCCGCCCCTGGCGGCGGCCACGAAGCCGCCCACGACGACGGGGAAGGTGCAGACCAGAACCAGGACGCTGGACCAGCTCTGGTCGAAGCGGTCGTCCGCCAGCGCCTTGACCTCGTCGGTGCCGACGACGGCCTTGTAGGTGAGCGTCAGGCCCACCCAGGCGGCCAGCCCCAGTGCGGTCCGCCAGAGTTGGAGACGGCGCACCTGTGGATCGTGCACGATCCCGCGACGTGACGGACGGAAGGTCCGCTGAGCGGCGTACAGCGGATTGAGGACCGCGCGCAGGATCTTCCTGCCCCGGGAGGGCTCGACGGGCGGCGGCACGTACGGGGCGTAGGGGTTGTAAGGGCCCGGGTTGTAAGGGCCCGGGTTGTAAGGGTGTCCCTGTGGCGGAACCGGCTGCGCGTACGGGGATCCCGTCTGCGGGGCCGGGTACGAGTACGGGTACGGGTACCCCTGCCGGTCCGGCGGGGCGCCCTGGGCGGGCCGTCCCGCCGGCGTCGGGCCGGCCGCACCGCCCGCCGGATCCCCGTACCCGCCCGCGCCGTACCCGCTCACGCGCCACCCCTCCGCCCCGCCGCCCTGCCCCGCCGATGCCACGCATCGTAGTCGGCGGCGCGCGAGGAGCAGGGGACAGCGGACGCACCGCTCCCCGGACGGCTCCCCTCGACGGAGCACCCACACGGCGGAGAGGGCAGGATTCGAACCTGCGTGGATCCCGATGGAACCCGAACGACCAGTGGCCGGTCCCCGATCAACCGCTCCGGGCACCTCTCCCTCGTGACCGGGCCAGGCACCCGCCCGGTCACGACAACCAGACTGCACGGGAGTCCCTGACCCCACGCTGACACACCGCTCGGTGCGGGCCCGCCACGGTTCTGCGCAAAGCCCGGCGGGGGCGTCGGTCCGCCGCATACCCCGCAGTGGTCCGGCAGTTGCAGCGTCGTCGCGCTGGAGAAGGACCTCCGCCCACGGTTCGGGGCGCGCGTCCTCGACGTCCGTACCCACAACGGCGCCCACGCCCACGGCATCCGGACGTATCTGACGGAACGACGGACGGGCGAGGCCGTGGCGGCCGGCCTGCGGTGACCGCTTGACGGCCCACCCCGGTCCCGGGCCGGGCCCCGATCCCGCCGGTGGTCGGCGGCCGCTGGTCGCCGCCGCCGTCGCCCGCTACCGCCGGGACCCGCGGCTCGACGTGCCGTCCCTCGAAGGGGCCCGCAAGGACATCATCGAGCTGTTCACCCGCACCCCGGGGTACAGCCTCCTGCCGGAACCCGGCATCGACCCCTCCGAGGCGGACCTGACGCAGCTGCTGCGGGCCCTGTGCAGGCAGCGGATCCGCCCCGAGGACCACGTCGTGATGTACCTCGGCTGTCACGGGCAGATCCTGGAGAACGGCCGCCACGTCCTCATGGCCGCGGACGCGGACCCGGCCGACGAAGCCTTCCTGCTGCCCACGGTCCGGCTGGCCGAAGCCCTGCTGATGGACACCCCGTTGCGTCGCCTCCTCCTCGTGCTCGACACCTGCTACTCGGGAACGGGCGGCAACCAGGCCGCCGCCGCAGCCCTGAACGGCATGGAACGCGACTGGACCGGACCCGGAGATTCCGGCCTGGTGATCGTCACCGCGACCCGCCCCTTCGAGCAGGCACGCCCCGGTGCCCTCCCCCGGCTGCTCGCGGACGCCGTCAACGCCCCGTCCACGGCCGGGCGGATCCCGGCCGCGCTGGACCTGGGAACCGTGGTCGCGCGTGCGGTGCACCGGGCGTTCGTCGAGGTCCTCGGCGACGTGCCCTACGGCACCGACGCGACCCGCGACTGGTCCCGGGCCCATCCCTACGCACTGCGCCACCTGGCCACGCACGCCCTGGCCGCCGGCCGGCTCGACGCACTGCTCTCCGACGTCGGCTACCTGGTCCACTCCGACCCCGACACCCTGCTGCCGGCCCTGCCGCACGCGCACACGGCCGCCGGCCGCACCGTCCGGGCCGTGTACACGGCCTCCGCCGTCGCCCACCGCACTGCCTCCCCCGCTCGCCGGCACCGGCTCCTCGCCCTCGACGCCGCCCGGTACGGGGCGGCCGACCTCGCCGATGCGCTGAACGAGGGTCTGGTCGCGCGCCCCCGATGGGCGGCCGGTGGAATGCTCAACCCCTTCCTCCATTCGGTGGTCGCGGGCGCATCCGGCGCGATGGCCTGCGGAGAAGTCGACGGCGCCGCGGTCCTGGTGACGGCCCTGGGCGGGCGGGTCGCGGTGCTCGATCCGGCGACCGGGCGGGCGACCGCGGCCTTCACCGGGCACCGCACGCGGGTCACCGGCTCCGGCACCCTCAAGGTGGCGTGCGGCGCGGTGGACGGCGAGCCGGTCGGACTGTCGCGGCTGCCCGGGAACGACGGCGACGAGGTCTTCGTGTGGGACCTGCGCACCGGCACCCCGCGGTGTGCGCTCGTCGGCCACCCGAGCGGCCTCTCGGCCATGGCCTGCGCGACGGTGGACGGTACGCCGGTCGCCGTGACCCCGGTCACCGGTCTGACGTTCGACACCGAGGGGGCCCTGGTGGTCGCGGCCGACCGGGAGGTCCTCGTCCTGGACGTGGACACCGAGCGGCTCACCTGAACCCCGCCTTCCGGTCGGGGGCCGCCTCCGGTCGGCGTGGACGGCTGTGAGAGGGTCGGGCCCGGTCCGGGCAGGGGCAGTGCGGGAGGCAGCATGAACACGGCAGTGGTGCTCGTGGCGGACGACGACGCCGCCATCCGGCGTTCGCTGGAGCGCGGACTGCGGCTGAGCGGATTCACCGTGGTCCTCGCCGAGGACGGGCCCGGCGCTCTCGCCCAGGTGGACGCGCGGCCCCCCGACGTGCTCGTCCTGGACGTGTCCATGCCGGGGCTGACCGGTACGGAGGTGTGCCGGAGCCTGCGCGCACGCGGGGACGAGACCCCCGTCCTGATGCTGTCGGCCCTGGACGAACTGGCCGACCGGGTCGCCGGGCTCCAGGCGGGCGCCGACGACTACCTCGTCAAGCCCTTCGCACTGGAGGAGCTGGTGCTGCGACTGCACGCCCTGCTGCGGCGCAGCCCGGCGCGCGGCGAGCGGGACGTACTGCGTGCCGGACCGCTGGAGATGGACCAGGCGACCCGCCAGGTGCACCACGGCGGGACCGAGGTCCACCTCACCCGGCGGGAGTTCGAGCTGCTGGCCGCCTTGGTGCGCAACGCGGGCATCGTCCTGACCCGGGACCAGTTGCTGGACCGGGTGTGGGGCTACGACTTCGAGGTGCGCACCGATGCGGTGGACACCTTCGTCAGCTACCTGCGCCGCAAGCTGGAAGAGGGCGGACGCCCCCGGCTGATCCACACGGTACGCGGCGTCGGGTTCGTGCTGCGCGTGCCCGGCGCGGGGAGCGGATCGTGAAGCTCGCCACCCGGATCGCGCTCTCGGTCACCGTGGTCATGCCGTTGCTGGTGCTGGCCGCGGGTCTGCTGGTGCTCGGACTCGTCAGCCGCGACCTGCGCCAGCAACAGGACGCGCGGCTCCAGGACCGGGCGTCGGCCGTCCTGCCCGACGTACGGGCCCTGCTGACCGCCGACCGCAACGGCCGGCCGAAGGCGGAGCAGAACCAGCACCGCAAGGTGCTCGGTGACGTCCTGGACGCGGGGATCCGGGTGCGCGGCGCCGACGGAGCGACCGTCCTGGAAGGCGGTCCGCAGCCCGACGCGGCGGTCCGGCTGCCCGACCGGACCCCGCAGGGCCCGGTCACGGTCCGCGCCAAGGGCCACGCCTGGCGGGTGCTGAGCGTGCCGGTGACCGGCGCGGTGCCCGGAAACCTGTGGATCTACACGGCGGCTTCGAGCACCGACCCGCAGGTGGCCGCCGTACGGCGGCGGGTGCTGCTCGTGGCCCTGCTGGCCGCCCCGGTGTCGGGACTCCTCGCGTACGGACTGGCGGGGCGCGCCACCGCGTCCGTACGGCGGCTGAGCCGGCGGGCCGCCGGACTCGACCCGGCGGCCGGGGCCGCCGCCTTCGTCGGTACTCCCGTGAACATCGCCGAGGTGGACGAACTGTCCACGGCCATCGGCCAGCTCCTCACCCGCTACGACGAGCAGGCGGCGCGGACCGCGCAGGCGCTGGAGACCGCCCGGTCCTTCTCCTCCGCCGCCTCGCACGAGCTGCGTACGCCGCTGATGAGCATGCAGACGGACCTGGACGTACTCGCCGCCCACCCCGACCTCTCCCCCGGTGAACGGGCCGAGGTGGTGCGCGACCTGCGGAGCGACCACGCCCGGCTGCTGGAACTGCTCGGCGCGCTGCGGATGCTCGCGCTCGGCGACCTCGTGGAGGTCTCCGCTTTCGCCCCGCTCGACCTGTGCGAGCTGGTGGACTCGGCCGCCGACGAGGCGGCGCGCCGGCACGGCGGGTCGGGTCTGGTCCTGGACGTGGAACTGCCGGCGGAGCTGCGGATCTTCGGCTGGGACTCCGGTCTGAAGATCATGCTCGCCAATCTGCTGCGCAACGCGGTGGTGCACGGCCACCGGCCGGGCGAGCCGCCGCGGGTCACGGTCCGGCTGAACGCGGGGGGCGGTTTCGCGGTGCTGACGGTGGACGACGAGGGGCCGGGTGTACCGCCCGCCGAACGCGAGGCCGTCTTCGGCCGGTTCCACCACCGGCCCGGCAGCCCGGGCTCCGGCCTCGGGCTCACCCTGGTGGCCCAGCAGGCCGCGCTGCACCGGGGCACGGTCGTCCTCGGCGAGGTACCCGGCGGGACGGGCGCGCGCTTCGAGGTGCGGCTCCCGCTGGTCTCGGACGACGAACCGACCGTGCGGCTGCCCGCACGACGCGACTGGATCTCCCGGGGCGACTGACGGGCGCGGGGTTCGGACGAGCCCCGGGGGCCCGGAGCGGCGCGGTGCGGCCGCTCCGGCGGTGCGGCGGTGCGGCGGTGCGGCGGTCACAAGGAATCCACAAAAAGGCTCCCTAGCGTCCTGCTCGGCCGGCACGCCCACGCGTCGGCCCGTCGCACCGAAGGGAACACCACCATGCTCGCGAACCGTAGGACCGCCGCCGCGATCGGCGCCGTCGCCCTGGCCGGTGCACTGCTGTCCGCCGGCCCCGCGCAGGCCGCAGGCGCCTCGCCGAGCCCCTCCGCTTCGGCGAAGTCCGCGCCGAAGGGCGATGGCGCCAAGTCGATCTGCAAGCGCCTGCCGAAGACCGAGGCCCGGATCAGCGCCGCCCTCACCCGGCTGAACGGCGACGCCACCGTCGCGGGCTCGGTCGCCCGGCTGGAGCAGCGCGTCACCGAGGCGAAGAACGCCGGCCACACCGAGATCCACACGTACCTCAACGACCGCCTGACGTTCCGCAAGAACCTGGTGCCGACCCTGCAGAAGCGCCAGGAGGACCTGAAGGCCGTCTCCACCTGGTGCAGCGCGCAGGGGTCCAAGTGAGGTCCGCCCGGCGCGGTGCCTCCGTACTCACCGCCCTGGCCGCCGGGGCCGTCCTGCTGCTGACCGGCTGCGGGGGCGGCACGGCCGCCCACCCGAAGGCGGAGCAGTCGGCGGGCACCGACGGCCGGGCCGCGGACATGCAGGCGAAGCTGGACGCCGCCGACAGCGCGGCCTCGCAGGCGGATACGGACGCCACGCAGAACAACTGACCCCGCCCCGACGGCCCACCCGGCATTCCCGGGTGGGCCGTCGTCGGCGTACGGTGCGTACGGTGCGTACGGCGGAGAGGGCAGGATTCGAACCTGCGTGGATCCCGACGGAACCCGAACGGCCGATGGCCGGTCCCCGATCAACCACTCCGGGCACCTCTCCCTCGCGACCCGGCCCGCTCACTCTCCCGGTCACGACGACCAGACTGCACCACGGCCCCTGACCCCGCGCTGACACGCCCGGCGTCACGGGCCGTCGACGGCCTTCCGCAGCTGGTACAGCTTTCCGGAGTCCGGGCGACCGACGTGCCGGTAGATACGGGGGGTCCGGTCGGTGCCGCCGACGCTCCACACCTGCCAGGAACACCCCGGTACGCGGACCCGGACCTCTTGGGTCCAGACGTCGCGTCCGGGCTCGTACGACCAGGTTCCCGAGCCCGAACAACTCCGTGACGGGCCGCCTGGCGGATCGTCGGGGGCGTGTTCGCCCACGCCCGAGGCCGTGACCCGGCCGTCCGGGGTGAAGACCAGCGTCCCGCTGGTGTGGTCGACCCAGGTGCCGGCCACGGTCGACGGACCGATCGCGGGCGGCGCGTAGGCGGGCAGCAGGCCTGCGGCGAAGCCGAGGGCGCCGAGAAGGCCCGTTCCCGCCACCACCGCCGAACCCCACAAGGTCACTTGCCCGACCAGTCCCCGGCGCCGGATCCGGGCGACCAGACCGCCCAGCGAGAGCGCGGCCGTCGCCACCGCCCAGAAGACGAGCGCGCTCCGCCCCTCCACGTGGTTGTACGCCGCGAAGGCCACGACCGGTGGTGCCACCAGGGCAGCCACCACCGCCGGTACCCACCACGCCTCGCGTCCGCCGATCCGACGGCCGATCAGATCGCCCAGTGCCACGGCCGGCAGTACGAAGACCACGGACAGGAGGAGCGCGATCACGCCGATGACCACGCTGAAGGAGAGCAGCCCCGCCGCCAGGGCGGAGCGGTCGACCGGGGTGTCCGGCGGGGGTTGCGTCCGGACGTACAGGAGGACCACCACGAGGGCGAGCGCGACCTCCAGACAGCCCACCAGCACCGAGACCACCAGCACCCGTCCGTACGAACGCCTTTGATCCACGGTCACCCCTCCCTCGCACTGCGTCGAAACGAAACGGTCGTGCCGCCCGGCCGACTGCGCGGATCCATTCTGCCAGTCGGGCTGAACGCGTTCAATTAGTCTTCCGGACCCTGACCCACCCGGCTGTCGCGGGCTCCGCGCGGGGACGGTCGGGCGCCTTCGGCCGGCATTCCGGAACGCCCGGCATCCGCGAGATCCAGCTGAATCGTTTCAGCAGCTCAGGGCGGTATCGGGCCACCAACTCCCGGGGATCCTCATGAAAACCGACGACTCCGATTACCTCACCGCGCACGGCCCCGTCCGGCTGCCCGCAGCACAGGACGCCCGCCCCTGCGCACCGCCCGCCGCCGGCTTGCGCGGCACCAAGGCCGGAACGTCACCCGCGACCCCGTCCCACCTGGAGGCACCCCCATGAGCACACCCCAGTGGCAGCAGCTCACCGACCACCTCATGACCGTCCGCGAACAGATCTACGAGGGCTGGAACAGTCACGACGGCTGGGACAACTACACACGCTGGGGGGAGGAGTTCGGCGAGGACGGCGTCGCCTGGTGCGTGATCTTCGACTGGTGCATGTACCACGACGCCGGTCTCGACGCGATCGTGCCCAAGGTCGACAACGTGAGCACCTTCACGGCCTGGGCCAAGGCTCGCGGCCAGTGGTCCGACTACCCCTCCGTCGGCGCCTGGGTCAACTTCGGCAACGGCGCCCACACCGAGATCGTCACCGGCTTCGACGCCGACACCGTCTACACCAAGGGCGGCAACAGCATCCAGGCCGGCTCCGTCGACCACGGCCAGGGCAACGGCGTCTGGTCGCACTCCAACCCGCGCCGCAGCAGCTACGTCACCGGCTACTTCGCCCCCCGCTACCCCGACGGGCAGTGCCCGCCCACCGCCGACCCCAGCGATCCCCGCGGCGGCCCCGCCGTCACTTCCTGGCGCTGGACACCCCCCGCGCCCGCCTTCGAACCCTTCCCCGGCGGCGGGTTCTTCACCGCCGGCCGCCGCAGCCCGGTCATCGCCGCCATGCACGACCGGCTCGTCGACGTCGGCTGCGACCACTACCGGAGCACGGCGAACGCCGACGTCTGGGGCTCGGGCGACGTCGACTCCTACCAGGCCTGGCAGCACCAACTCGGCTACACCGGCTCGGACGCCGACGGCACCCCGGGCCCCACGTCCTGGGCCAAGCTCAAGGTCCCGAGGGTCGAGTCCTGACGCGGGACGGTCCGAGGCCCTCAGCGGCCAGCGGGCCGCCCGCTCCCCGGGCCCGCCGCCGGCCCGTAACAGGCGTCCTGGCGATGCGACGCCGGGCGACCTCACGGTCGGGGGCCGGAAGTTGACAACGTTTCAATTCCGGTGGCCGAGAATCTGGCCAAAAGACTTCCGGCACGCTGCGACATGTGAAATTTTACATGTCACACATCAGCTGCCCGTGTCCCCAGCACGCGGCACAACGGCCCCGGAGGCCCCCACAGATGCATCCCTTCCGCATATCGAAGGCCGGCGCGCGCAGACTTCCTGCGCTCGGCGCAGCCGTCTTCATTGCGCTCGGCCTGTTCACGCCACCGAGCCAGGCCGCCTCCGTCGGCGCCACGGCCCCTGCCGGTGCGAACGCACGTGGAACCGCGGCCTCCGCGCCGCGGTCGATCCCGGTCCCCAAGTCGCCCGATGCGCTGCGCAACAGCTCGCGCTTCCGGATCTCCTCGCAGGACAGCACCCAGGAGGCCGCCACGGCCCCCGCCCCCACCACCAAGCCCGTCAAGGCCGACAAGGCCGACAAGGCCGACCGGCAGTCCTCGGCCGCCGCCGGGGACGAGTGCGGCGACCTCTCCGGCGTGATCAACGCCACGGGCGGCGCGTTGGTCCAGCAGCTCAAGGCCCTCCCCCGGATCGACTGTACGTACCCGCTGTTCAGCCTCACCGGGGAGAACGCGCGGAAGGCCTTCCGTGAGGCCCAGATGGTGACCGTCGCCGACGCGCTGCGCGACGCTTCCGCCACCTACTCGGGCAACAACAGCGCCGCCATCGGGCAGCTGGTGCTGTTCCTGCGCGCCGGCTACTACGTGCAGGACAACCACGCGGACGTCGTCGGCGACTACGGCACGGCGCTGGACGGCTCGGCGCGCGGCGCGCTCGACGCCTTCTTCGCCTCCCCGCGCAGCAAGGACGTCACCGACGCGAACGGCGAGATCCTCAACGAGGTCGTCACGCTGATCGACAGCACCCACGCCGCCGGCCGGTACGCCGGCGTCGTCAAGTGGATGCTCGGCGCCTACGACGGCACGTGGCCCGGCCAGATGAACCTCTCCATGCAGCACGTCGAATGGGTCGTCGAGAACGGCTTCAAGGCCAAGAACGACGCCCGCGGCTGGCGGGCCGCCCTCAAGGCCGACCCCGCCATCCTGGACACCTGGGCCGGCTTCATCACCCGCAACGGCGCGGAGCTGAACCGCCTGGACGTCGTCAGCAACGTCGGCCGCTACCTCGGCTACGCCCTCGACGTCCCCGAGCTGAAGGACCGGGTCCGGCCGCTGCTGAAGGACCTGATCAACCGCTACCCGAACGTCGGCCCCACCGCGCCGATCACGATGAACCTGGGCTGGTACACGCGCCAGTACGACAGGAACAACTGCGCGGCCTACGCCATCTGCGACCTGGGCGAGCGCGTGCTCCCGCTGGTCCTGCCGATCCAGCGCACGTGCACCCCGGGCCTGAAGATCCGCGCCCAGGACATGTCCCCCGGCCAGCTGGACAGCACCTGCACCAGCCTGGTCAACCAGGACGCCTACTTCCACCGGGTCATCGGCGACAAGGGCGCGATCCCCGGTGACGTGAACACCAACCTCGAGGTCGTCGTCTTCGACGACTACACCCAGTACGCGCTGTACGCCTGGGCCATCTACAACATCGACGTCGACAACGGCGGCATGTACGAGGAGGGCAACCCGGCCGCCCCCGGCAACCAGGCCCGCTTCATCGCCCACGAGGCCAGCTGGCTGCGTCCGGACTTCCAGATCTGGAACCTCAACCACGAGTACACGCACTACCTCGACGGCCGCTACAACATGGCCGGCGACTTCGACGCCAGCCTGACCACGCCGACCATCTGGTGGGTCGAGGGCATCGCCGAGAACATCTCGTACGGCTACCGGGGCGTGCGCAACTCCGACGCGATCGCCGAGGCCGCCAAGAACACGTACAAGCTGAGCGACCTGTTCGACACCGTCTACAACCAGGACGGGGACCCCGACGTCAACTCGAACCGGGTCTACCGCTGGGGCTTCCTCGCGGTCCGCTACATGCTCCAGGCGCACCCCGCCGACGTCGAGACCGTGCTGGGCAAGTACCGCGCCGGTGACTGGAACGGTGCCCGCACCTTCCTGAAGCAGACCATCGGCACCGGCTACGACGCCGGCTTCGCCACCTGGCTGTCGACCACCTGCGCGACCAACGACTGCGGCCCGCTGCCGGAGGCCCAGTCCACCCCGCTGTGCACCATCAGCGACGCCCGTCAGTTCGACAAGAACTGCCGCCGGGACAACCTCGCGGCCGCCACCGGCAACTACAGCTACCACTTCCTGTACCTGCCCGCCGGTGTCAAGCAGCTGACCATCACCAGCAGCGGAGGAACCGGCAACGCCGACCTCTACTACGGTGGCAGCACCTGGGCCACCACCGCCAACTACCAGGCGAAGTCCACCAATGCCGGGAACGGCGAGACGCTGACGATCGACAACCCGCCGTCCGGCTGGGTCTACTTCAGCCTCGCCGCCGCGCAGGACTTCAGCGGTGTGAGCGTCTCCACGCAGTCCAAGTGAGCCGGTCCGCCGGGGCCGACCGGCCCCGGCGGACACCGGGTCACCGCCGGCGGGCTTCCTCACAGGGCCCGCCGGCCTCAGCGCGCGATCGGCCGGTGAGCAGGTCGGAGACGGCCGCGATGCCGTCCGTGATGGCCCGTACCCCGACGTTGCCGAAGCCGAGGACGAGTTGCGCGGGCCCGTCGGCACGTGATGCGCGGCAGGTGCTCATGCCGTACAGGCCGACGGACCGGGTGTGGGCCGCGGCGACGACGTGGTGCTCGTCCACGCCGACGGGCAGGTGGGCGACGGCGTGGAATCCGGCCGCGAGGCCGGTGACGGGCACCTCGGGGGCGTGTTCGGCCAGCGCGGCGAGCAGGGCGGTACGGCGGGACGCGTAGGTGGCGCGCATCCGGCGCAGGTGGCGGTCGAAGCGTCCGGACTCGATCAGGCCGGCGAGGGCCAGCTGGTCGAGGGTGGGGGTCCCGCGGTCGCTCCGGTACTTGCGGGCGGTCAGCGGCTCGACCAGCTCGGGTGGGCAGACCATCCAGCCGATCCGCAGGGCGGGCGCCAGGGACTTGCTGACGGTGCCGAGGGAGACGACCCGGTCGGGGGCCAGGCCCTGGAGCGCGCCGACGGGTTCGCGGTCGTACCGGAACTCCGCGTCGTAGTCGTCCTCGATGATGACCCCGTCGCGCCCGCGGGCCCACTCGATCAGGGCCAGCCGACGCTCCGGGGCCAGCGCGACGCCGGTCGGCCACTGGTGGGCGGGGGTGACGACGACGGCGCGGGCGCCGGTCGCGGCCAGCCTGTCCACGTCGATTCCCCGCTCGTCCACCGGTACGGGGACGGCGCGCAGGCCGGCCGCCGCGGCGGCCCCGCCGATGGTGGCGGGTGAGCCGGGGTCCTCGAAGGCCACCGTCCGCACGCCGGCGTCGGCCAGTACGCCCAGGGCGAGCCCGAGGCCCTGGGCGTAGCCGTTGCACACGACGATGTGCCCGGGTGCGGCCACGGCGGCGCGTACCCGGCGCAGGTACCCGGCCAGGACCTCGCGCAGGACCGCGCTGCCGCGCGGGTCGCCGTAGTCGAACGCGGCGGTCGGCATGGCGCGGGCGGCCTCCCGGGTGGCCCACAGCCAGTCCCGGACCGGGAAGGTGCCCAAGTCCGGTACTCCCCAGCGGAAGTCCGCCACCAGGCGCGGGGCCTCGTTCCGCGGCTGCGGGAGACCGGGCGTCTGCGCGGCTCCCGCCGCCACGCGTGTGGCGGAGCCGGGACGCGTCACCAGGTAGCCCTCGGACTGGAGCTGGGCGTAGCAGTCCTGGACCAGACCGCGCGAGAGACCGAGCGTCCGCGCGAGCTCCCGCGAGGACGGCAGCCGTTCTCCCACATCCAGGCGCCGGGTGCGGATCGCGTCCCGCAGCCCGTGTTCCAGCTGGGCGCGCAGCGGAAGACCGCTTCCCCGGTCGACGACCAGGAGCAGTTCGGGCGGGGAACTGGACCACTCCAACGGCATGGAACTGGAGCTTACCGGCGATCCGGTAGGCCACTTAGCGTCATGCCGTGACCGAAACACCCAAGGCCGCCGCCCCGCCGCTCGTGGTGCGCCCGCCCCTGCTGACACCTCCGTTGCTGCTGCGCTTCGTCTCCGTGCTGGGCGCCTCCGCCGGCTTCCACCTGCTGCTCTCGGTCGTCCCCACGTACGCGACCCCCGCGGGCGGGGGCGGGGCGGCGGGCCTGGCCACCGGGGCGCTGATGCTGGCGACGGTGGCGGGCGAGTTCGCGACGCCCGCCCTGGTCGACCGCTACGGCTACCGCGTCGTACTGGCCGTCGGCCTGGGCCTGCTGGGCGCGCCGGCCCTGGCGCTGCCCCTCTCCCGGAACCTGTGGTGGATCGTCGCGGTCTGCCTGCTGCGCGGACTGGGCTACGGGTTCACCCTCGTCGCGGGCGGTGCGCTGACGGCGTCGCTCATCCCGGCCGAACGGCGCGGCGAGGGCCTGGCCGTGGTCGGCATCGTCGGAGGGGTGCCCGCGCTGGTGGCGCTGCCGCTCGGGGTGTGGCTGGCCGCGCACGCGGGCTACGGGCCGGTCTTCGCGGTGGGCGCCGCGGCCACGCTCGTGGCGATCCCCTCGGTGGCCGGCCTGCCCGGCCGGGTCGGCGCGTCGGGGCGTGCCGTCGGCATCGCCGAAGGGCTGCGTTCGGTCGGACTGCGGCGCCCGGCCGTGGTCTTCGCGTTCGCGGCCATGGTCTCCGGGATCGTCGTCACCTTCCTGCCGCTCGCCGTGCACGGTGCGGCCACGGGCGCGGTCGCCGTCGCGCTGTTCGTCCAGCCCGCGACGGCCACGGCGGGCCGCTGGCTGGCCGGCAGGCTGGGCGACCGGCGCGGCTCCGCCGGCCTGGTGCTGCCCGGTCTGCTGCTGTCGGCCGTCGGCACGCTGCTGATGGTGCTGACCGCCGAGCCCGTCGCCGTGGTCGTCGCCGCGGGGGTGTTCGGCACTGGTTTCGGCGTCCTCCAGAACGCCACGATCACGGTGATGTACGCACGGGCCCCCACCGGCGGCTACGGCACCGTCAGCGCGTTGTGGAACATCGCCTACGACGTCGGCATGGGCGTCGGTGCCGTGGCCTTCGGATGGCTGGCGGCGGCGACCGGATATCCGTGGGCCTTCGCCCTGACCGGGGTCGCGATGCTGACCGCGGTCGTCCCCGCCGTCCGCGACCGGCGGGCGCGAACCACCACCGCGACCACGGTCTGAGCCGCGGCCCGCGCCTGCCGGTCTCCGCAGCGGTCAGCCGAGGACGGGGACGAGTCCGATGGCGAAGACCGCGTAGAACCCGGCGGCCACCGCCAGCCGGGCCGGAGTCAGCCGGTGCGCACGCATGGTCAGCAGCAGATAGGTGATCGCCGCGATGGTGATGATCCCGGACCACAGCAGGGGGCCGTCGAAGTGCCAGCTGGTGAAGATCAGGCCGATGCCGCTGGGAACGGTGGCCTGGATCATCATCGAGCCGGAGATGTTGGCGAGGGCCAGCTTGGTCTTGCCCTGACGGACCCATATCAGCGCGTTCATGATCTCGGGGAGCTCGGTGGCGATCGGCGAGAGCAGCAGGGCGGTGACCGTCGCCGACAAGCCCAGCATCGGACCGATGGCATCGAGCTGCTTCACGAAGAAGTGCGCGGCGATGAAGATCACGACAAGGGTGGCCAGAGTCTGGACGGCCACGGCCCAGGTGGCCGGAGAGGCCGCCTTGGGCTGGAGCTTCAGCGGCTCCAGTGCTTCGTCCTCATCGGTGTCGTCGTCGGCGCGGCTGCTACGGATCTCGCGCCAGAAGTAGACCGCGTACGCGGCGAAGAACAGCACGCCCAGGGCCGGCTTGAACGCGAAGGCGACCAGACCGAGGGCGACCTTCAGGAAGAAGATGGGCAGGAACCACTTCTGGTCCTTGGCCAGCCGTTCCATGTCCTTCGGGCTGCCGAGCGTCTCGTCGCCCGGCCCGTTACCCGGCCCGTTCTGCGGTGTGCCCGCCGGTACCGGAACCTCCAGGCGCTGCCTGCGGCGCTTGAGGAGCAACATCACGCCGGTCACCCCGTAGGCGATGGTGGCCAGGGCGAGCGGCCCGCCCATCGCGGCGCCGACGCCGGTCTGCTTCGCCTCGTCGGTGGCGCCGGTGGTCACCGCGACCAGCGTCACCACCGATTCGGGCAGAGCGGTACCGAAGGCGGCCAGGATGGTGCCGACCGCCATCTTTCCGACGTTGAGGCGCTCGCCCAGCCACTCCACGGCATTGACGAACCACTCACAGGAGAGGTAGATCGCCCCCGCACACACGATGAGCAGTACGAAATGGATCACAGGAACCGTCCGGATTTCCCGCACCGACGGGCATCGAGGACGACCAGCGCGGGGGGCGGCGGCAGCTTCGACCCCGCCGACGCGCATCTGATGTCGTCGACAATGGGCCGAAGGTCTCGCCCACCCGCATCCCCATCGGGCGCGGGCCCGGCCACCGGGAACCCGGAGGTTCCAGTGTGTCGACGACCGGTATTGCGGGGCTACTCCCCTTCGCAGTGGCCCAGTGTAGCCGCATGCGGTGACGGAGCCGCCCCCGGCCCCCCTCGCACCTGGTCCGACGACCGGTGAAGGCGGGTTCTCCGGGTCTCAGCAGGCCTCCGACAGAAAGGCTCCGACCTCGGCGGCGAACCGCTCCGGAGCGTCGTGGTGCACGACGTGACCGGCCGGCAGCTCGACGAGGCGGGTCCGCCGGCCGCGGCGGGCGACCATGTCCCGGGCGTGATCCGCCGTCAACTCGTCGCTCTCCGTTCCATGGACCAGCAGGGTGGGGCAGGACACCGCCGTCCAGTCGTCCCAGTGATCACCGTTGAGCGCCTTCTGGGAGGCGACGGTGTCGTCGATCCCGAAGGAGAAGCCCCAGCCCCGGTCGCCCTGCCTGAACGAGCACTCCAGATAGGGCGCCGCCGCGCCGAGGGCGGAGACCAGCGCCACGCGGGACGGTGCGGTGGGGGGAAGGCGCGTGGTGAACGACCAGTCGCAGTGGACTGCCGCGCCTATGTCCTCCACGATCAGCCCACTGACCCTGTCCGGGTGCCGGGCGGCGAACTGGTAGGCGTTCACCCCGCCCAGGGAGTGCCCCAGCACCGGCACCGGCCCGGCCCCCAGGTGCCGGTGGAGGGCGACGACATCGGATACGTAGTCGTCCCTCCCGTAGGCGGGGGCGCGGTCGGATTCTCCGTGTCCGCGCTGGTCGAGCGCGATCACCCGCCACCGTGGCGCCAACGCCTCCGCGAGCGGGGCGAACGCCGACGCCTCGTTGTAGTGCCCGTGCAGGGCCAGCAGCGGTCTCCCCGGACCACCGAAGTCCAGGTACGACAGCTTCCGCCCGTCCGCCGTGAAGTACTCGCGCATGACGTGGATCATAGGAGCCGGCACCGACAGCCCCCCGCCCGGCATTGGCCCGTGAACGGCCCGTCCGCCCGACGCGGACCCCCTCACCCGGAAGAGCCCGGCCCGGTGTCAGATCGGGTCCGGGATGGCCGCGGCCGGGGAGCGGGGGCCGTCCAGGGTGGCGGGGAGTTCCGCCCTGCGGCGTATGCCCAGTTTTCGGTAGCTGCTCGTCAGGTGCGTCTCCACGGTGCGGCGGGCCAGGTGCAGCAGGTCGGCGATCTCGGTGTTCGTCCGCCCCGCCGCGGCCAGTTCCGCGATGCGGCGCTCGCTGGCGGTCAGGGCCCCCGAGCCGGTCCGGGCCGCGGCCGGGACCCGGGCGCCGCCCTCGCGCAGGGCCTGCTCGGCCAGGGCGAGCAGCCTCAGGCCGCCCTTGCGTTCCGCCAGGTCCGCCGCCTCGCGCAGCCGGTCCCGGGCGCGTGCGCGTTCGCCGGCGGCGAGCAGCTGACGGCCGTGGGCGAGGAGGGCCTCGACCAGTTCCATGCCGGCGTCGGCGGGCGCGTCCCTGAGGGTGTCGACCGCCTCCTCGGCGAGGTGCAGTCCGCGGCGGCCGCCGGTCGCGCTGCCGAGGACGCGCAGTGCGCGACCCACCGTGCGCGGGGTGTTCCACACCCGGGCCAGCCGCAGTTCCTCGGTGGCCAGCGCGAGGGCCTCCTGGCCGCCGCCGAGTGCGAGGCGGCACTGGGCGACCGCCGTCCGCCAGGGGGTGACGACCGGGCTGAGCACCTCCCGGGCCGTCTGGCGGCGGCCGCACTCCAGGAAGTCGTGGAGCGCGCCCGCCGGGTCTCCGGCGGCGAGGCGCTGCACTCCCCGCGCGTAGAGGAAACGGTTCAGCTGCCATGATTCCGGGGCCCGGCTCAGGTCGAAGGCGTCGGCGAGCCGTCCGGCCTCCTCGGAGCGCCCCGCGTGTACCAGTGCCATCAGTACGTGGGCGTCCCGGTTGGAGGGTCCGCTCTGGGCGCGCGCCGCGACGGCCGCTCCGTCGCCGCGCACGGAGATCAGCCGGGCGACGTCGCCGCGGGCCGCGGCGATGTCGGCACGGGTGTTGAGCAGCGCGTCCTCCATGGGGTGGAGCAGGGCCGGGTGCCGGCAGCCGGCCAGACCGCGGTCCACGAGCCGCTCGGCCTCGTCGAGTTCGTCGGCCCACTCGGCGACCGCCGCCGCCGTTCCCAGCAGGAACGGCTCGGCCAGCGGGTCGGAGGGCTTGGCGAGCAGGGCCCGTACGCGGATCATGGCCTCGCCCGCCGAGATCAGGCCGGCCGTGGCCTCGTACCGCACCAGCAGGGCCCGGCTGGCGGTGCCGACGAGTTCCGGCGCGTGCCGGCCGCTCTCGGAAAGCCTGCGGTAGGTCTCCTGACGGGTGGCGAGGTCGGCGTCGGACAGCAGGGCGGTGGCGGTCCGCACGGTGCGGGTGAGTCCCGGATGTCCGTCCAGGCTGCCCTCCGTGCGCCGCAGCACCTCCAGCGCGGTGGTGACCTCGCCGCGGCCGACCAGGGCGGTGCCGAGGGCGACGGCCGCGCGCACCCGGTCGCGGGGGGCGGCGTGCAGGTGCTGTGCCTCCGCCAGGCGTGCGATGCCCACCGCGCCGTCGGCCGAGGCGTACTCCAGCGAGCCCAGCTCGGTCAGCAGTTGCTGGCGCCGGCCGTCGGAGAGCGGTTCGTCCAGGGCGCGGCGCAGATAGCGGGCGGCGGCGCCGGGGCGGGCGTCGTGCACCGCGACCGTCGCCGCGTCGCGCAGCACGCGCAGGGCCCAGGGCAGGCCGACGCCCGGCGCGCGCAGCAGATGGGCGGCGACCGCCTCGACGCGTTCGCCGCGCCGCAGGATCGCCTCCGCGGCCACCAGGTGCGCCGCCCCGCGCCGGGCCGTCGGCCAGCCGGTCAGCACGGCGTCCCGCAGGAGCCGGTGGGCGAAGCGGGGCCGGCCGGCGGAGTCCGGGCGCAGGAGTCCGATGCGGGTCATCGCGGTGAGCCAGCCCGTGACCCGTGCGGGATCCGCACCGGCCGCCTCGGCCAGCGTCCCGGCCACGTCCGGACCCACCGGGTCGGCCGTGCCGCCCCCGGTCCACTGTTGCGGTGCCTCCCGGGTGCCCTGCGCCCCTGCTGTCTCCGACGTCTCTTCTGCCTCTTGTGTCTCTTGTGCCTCTTGTACCTCTTGTGTCCCTTCCGACTCCTGCGGCCAGGCCTCCTCCAGTGCCGCGAGGCACCGGGCCACATCGGCCGTCGCCGCACCCGCGCTGTTCAGCCACCACGAGACCGCCGCCGGATAGCTCCCGGGGTACAGCGCGGCGCAGGTGTCCGGCAGCGGCGGAGCCGCGTCCGCCGCCACGGGGCCGGCCGGCCGCGGACCGCCGAGGTCGTCGAGCAGGGCGTGCAGGAGCATCGGGTTGCCCGTCCCCGCCCGTACGCACTCCGCCGTCCATTCGGGTCCGGCCGCCGGGAACGCGGCGCGGACGAGCTCCGCGGCGGCCGTGTCACCGAGCGGGGCGATGGTGTGGGTGCGGACGAGGGAGGGGGGCAGGGATTGGGCGAGCCCCGCGCCCCGTGGGTCGATGTCGTACTGGCTGCGTTCGCTCGCCACGAGCAGCACCGGTAATCGGTCGATGCGGCGCACCGCCTCCCGCAGCCAGCGGAGTGACGGGGCGTCGGCCAGGTGGACGTCGTCGACCGCCAGCAGCAGCGGACCCTCGGCCGCGTACGCGTACAGCAGCCGCCACAGCCGGGCGGCGCTCCCCCGGTCGTCGGGGTCGGGTACGAGGTCGGTGAAGTCCGGCACGGGTGCCAGGAGTTGCAGAACCGTGGCGAACGGCACACCACTGTCCTCCGGCGAGCACCGGGTCCGCAGCACCCGCAGGCCGCGCCCCGCGGCGTCACGTACGGCGTCCTCCAGCACGGAGGTCCGGCCGGTGCCGGTGGCTCCCTGGAGCAGCACCAGGCCGCCGGACCCGGCGCGGGCCCGCTCCGTCTCGGCCGCGAGCAGCTCCCGGGCACCGTCGCGTTCGCGGAGCGGTCCTGTCATCGGTGCCTCCCGTGGTGAATGGTGTGCTTCCCGCCGGTGGAGACGCCGGAATCCGTGTCGCGGTCCTGTGAAGTGGCGTACCTCACTGTCGGCCCCGGACCCCTGCCCCGATGCCGATGGGACCCGTCGTGAACTGCGCGAACGCGCGCGGAGGCGGACCCGCCTCGTGGTGTTCGCCGCGACGGTCTCGTGGTGCGGCTCGTGGTGCTCCACGATTGCGGTCCCGGCGGTGCCCGCAGAAGGGTTGAAGGTGCTCATCCGCTACCGGCCCGCCTCGCGCGTCGGCCGCTGAACAGGGGAAACGCTTGCTCAACTCACCCCCGACCGTGACCACGTCCTCTCCGGGCACGGGCCCGAACGCCGGTTCCGTGGACCGGCGCGTCCCCGTGGCGGTGTGCGCCGCGGACCCGATCAGCCACGAGGGCGCGGTCGGCCAGTTGCGCAGACACCCGGAGATCGAGCTGCGCGAGGAGTCCGGTCCGGGCACGGTGGCCCTGCTCGTGGAGGACGCGCTCGACGAGGCGGCGCTGACCCGGCTGCGCCGGATCGTGCGCAGCGAGGGGGCGCGCGCCGTGCTCGTGGTGACCTCCATGCGGGAGAACGAGCTGCTGGACGTGGTGGAGTGCGGTGTCGGCACGATCGTCTGGCGCCACGAGGCCACCGCCGAGCGGCTGGTGCAGGCGGTGCTGGCGGCGTCCCGCGGTGACGGCGATCTGCCCGCCGATCTGCTCGGCCGGCTCATCCAGCAGGTGGGCACGCTGCACCGGGGTGCGGCGGGCCGGACCGGGCCGCCGACCCTCGGGCTCACCCCGCGTGAGGTGGACGTCCTGCGTCTGATCTCCGAGGGCCTCGACACCGGTGAGATCGCGGGCAAGCTCTCCTACTCCGAACGGACCGTCAAGAACGTCATGCACGGGCTCACCACGCGGCTCCACCTGCGCAATCGCGCGCACGCCGTGGCTTTTGCCCTGAGGGAAGGCTACATCTGACCGTCCGGGCAGCCGGAGGCGGCCTGGCGTGTCCGCCGGGGCAGCGCGGACTGCCCGGCGGCCGTCCCCCGTGCCCCTGCGGCCCGGGCGGGCTCCCGGGGGACGATCGGCGGCGGACGACGTGCCGGGCGGAATCGGCCGTGCGGGCAGAGCGGGAGCGCAGGCGTGATCCACGAGGTGGACGAGGTACTCAAGGGCCTGCTGGGCGGCGGGGCGTTGACGGGGTCGGGAATCGAGGTGTCCTTCGAGGCACCGACCCGTGACTGGGCGGCCCGGCGCAACGCCCCTGTGGTCAACACGTATCTGTACGACATCCGGGAGGACGTGGCCCGGCGTCAGCGCGGCCACGTCGCGGTGCGCGACGAGCGCGACGTGGTCGTGCGGCGGAGCCAGCCGCCGCGCTGGTTCCGGCTGTCGTACCTGGTGACGGCGTGGACGAAGACCCCGCAGGACGAGCACCGGCTGCTCTCCGCCGTGCTCGCGACGCTGCTGCCCCGTGAGGTGCTGCCCCCGGAGGAACTTCCGGGCTCCCTGCGCGCGCTGGGCCTCTCCGTGCCGCTGACGGTGGCCGGCATCCAGACGGAGTCGCGGTCGCTCGCCGAGATCTGGTCCGCTCTGGGCGGCGAGCTGAAGCCCTCTCTCGACCTGGTGGTGACCGCGCCCTTCCCGGCCTTCCCGGAGTACGACGCGGGGCCGCCGGTCACCGAGGGCGCGACCGTCCGGGTGGGCGGTGTGGACGGCGACCCGGCGGCGTCCGGGGGGCGTTCGCACCGTCCCCACCAGGTGGCGGCCGCCCGGGCGGCACGGGCCGCCCGCAAGAACGCCGCCTCCCGCCAGGAGACGCAGGCCGGATCCGGCGGCCCGGAGGAGCGATGAGCGCCCCGTACGCCGTCTCGGCAGCTGATCCGCTGACGGCCGGCGCCGAGGCACCGCCCGGCGGCGCCGACGGCCCCGCCCGCGCGTTGCTCGCCCGCCTCGACGGGCTGCGCGGGCGGGTCTCGGCGCTGGCCGAACGGCGGGCGGCCGGCGATCCCACCGCCGACGACCCCCTGCGCGGCCTCTACCTTTCCGAGGAGGCGGTGCGCCATCTCCTCGGCACCTGGCCCACGTCGACGGGCGGCGGGACCGAATCCCGGCCTGCCGGCCCCGGCTCCGGCACCGGTCGGGCCGTCGACGAGGAGCCCGCTCCCGGCCCCGACGACCGGCTGGCCCGGCTGGCCGCACGTTCGGGACTGACTTCGCTCGACGTCGCCGTCCTGCTCGTCGCCCTCGCTCCCGACGTCGACCGGACCTTCGAACCGCTCTACGGCTACCTCAACGACGACGTGAGCAGGCGCCGGGCCACCGTCGGCCTCGCCCTCGACCTGTGCGGGGTGCCCGCGCAGTCCGCCGCGGCCCGGGCCCGGCTGCACGTCCGCGCGCCCCTCGCCGCCCTCGGCCTGCTGGAGGTCGACGAGCCCGAACGCCCCTTCCTGACGCGTTCGCTGCGCGTGCCCGACCGGCTGGTCGGGCACCTCCTCGGCGACGACACCCCGGACGCCGCGCTGCTCGCGCTGCTGCGCCCGATGCCGGAACCCCTGCCGTCCGACACGGCCGCCGATCAGTTCACCCACCGGCTCGCGGATTTGCTGGCGTCCGGCCCCGCCATCGTCTACCTGCGGGAACAGCGCGAGGGTGACGGCCTGGCCGTGTACGCCGAGGCCCTGCGCGCCGCGGGCCTGGACGGGATGTGCTGCGACCTGCGCGACGAGCACGTCGCCGGGTTGCTGCGCGAGGCCCGTCTGAGCGGCCGGGCCGTCGTCGTGCCGGCCCTGCCCGAGCGGCCCGGCCCGCTGGTGCGGGCGCTCGCCGCCGCGCCGGACGTGACCGTGCTGCTGGCCGACCCCCGCCCGTACGACCCGTACTGGTGTCCCGAGGACCCGCTGGTCCTGGACGCGCCGGGCCGCCGGGACGGCGGGACGGCCGCCTGGCGGGCCGTGCTGGGCGCGGAGGCCGACGGCTTCGACCTGGCCACGACGGTCGCCCCGTACCGCCTGGGCGGGGACCGCGTGCGGCGGGCGGCGCGGGCCGCGCGGGCGCTGGCCGCCTTCGACGGCGGTCCGGTCACCGCCGCCCATGTGCGGCGCGCGGCGCGCCGGCAGTCGGCCTCGGGGCTGGAGAGCCATACCCGGCGCATCCGGCCGGCCGTGGGCTGGGGGGACCTGGTCCTGCCCGAAGGGCCCCTGGGGCAGCTGCGCGAACTGGCCCTGCGGGCCCGCCACCGCGACCGGGTGCTCGGCGACTGGCGGCTCAGCGCAGGCGGCGGGCGCGGCCGGGGCGTCCTCGGCCTGTTCGCCGGGGAGTCCGGTACCGGAAAGACGCTGTCGGCGGAGGTCGTCGCGGCCGACCTCGGTCTCGACCTGTACGTGGTCCAGCTGTCGTCGGTCGTGGACAAGTACGTCGGCGAGACCGAGAAGAACCTGGAGCGGATCTTCACGGAGGCGGACCGCACCGACGCGGTCCTGCTCTTCGACGAGGCCGACGCCGTCTTCGGCAAGCGCTCCGAGGTCAAGGACGCCCACGACCGCTACGCCAACATGGAGAGCTCCTACCTGCTCCAGCGGCTGGAGTCGTTCGACGGCATCGCGCTGCTCACCACCAACCTCCGCGCGAACATCGACGCGGCGTTCACCCGGCGGCTGGACCTGGTGGTCGACTTCCCGTTCCCGGACGCCGGACAGCGCCTCGCGCTGTGGCGGCACGGGCTGGCACACGTACCGTCCGCCGACGGCATCGACGCGGCCCCACTGGCCCGTGACTTCGAGCTGGCGGGCGGTTCCATCCGCGGCGCGGTGGTCACGGCCGCCTATCTCGCCGCCGGGCGCGGCGGCGAGGTGACCGCCGACGACCTGCTGGAGGGCGCTCGGCGGGAGTACCGCAAGGCGGGGCGGCTGGTGCCGGGCGAGGGCGGCTGGTGATCCGGCGGCCGGGACCGGCGGCCGGGACCGGCGGCCGGGACGGGCGGCCCCGGCCCTACGGGGCGTCCGGCGGGGCGGTCACCGGTCCCGGCCGCCGCGTGCCTCAGTCGTTCTTGGGGTGGACGATCTTCCACTCCTGGTTGCCGGTGTTGCTGCAGTCGGAGATGTTCAGCCGGTCCCCGACGATCGCCCCGCCGTTCACGTTCAGGCACCTGCCGTTGCTGGCGTAGTTGCGGATCCAGTAGTCGCCGTTGTCCTGCGGGTCGATCCACCACAGCTGGTTGTCGGCGGTGGTGCCGTCGCAGTGGAACTCGCCGATGCCGGTGCCCACGGGCCGGCCGCCGTACTCGCCGAGGTCCATGCAGAACTGGTCCTTGACGTTGCGGATCTGGAAGAGCGGCGTGCCGCCGGGGCCGAGCTTCGGGTACTTCACCTCAAGGTTCCACAGCTGGTTGTCCGAGGCGGTGCCGGCGCAGCCGGCCTGCTGGACGGCCATGTTGACCTGGCCCTTGTCGTTGCCCGGCAGATCGGCGCACATGCGGGTGGCGGAGTTGCGCAGCAGGACCTTCTCGGCGGGCACGACGGGCGGCGGTCCCTCGGGCTCCGGGGACTGCCCGCCCCCACCCCCGCCACCGCCGTCGTCCTCGGGCTTCTCGCTCTGCTGCGGTTCGGGTTCGGCGCCGGGCGACGGCGGCGGGGGTGGCGCGGAGAGGGGCGGGGTGGTGGGCAGAATGGCGCCGGCCTGCTCGGGGACCTCGGTGGCCTCGGTGCGGACCTGCGGCTTGTAGGAGATCCAGATCATCACGAACGCGATGCCCAGGGCGAGGAGGAGCCCGAAGAAGGTGGCCAGCCAGCGCGGGAGGAAGCCGCGCTGGACGTAGGTCCCCTCGACCTCCAGCGGCTCGGTGCCGGAGCGGCGCACCGTGAGGGTGTAGGGCCGTTCTTCCTTGGAGCCGAACCAGATGATCTGCCGGGGGCGCAGGGTCGTGTCGACGAACGCGGCCCGTCCGGGGTCGATCTGGACGTTCCCGGGGCGGAGTTCGTACGCGAGGTGGTCCCCGTTGTCGCCGCCCGTGACCGACGCCGTCACCTTGGTGTTGCCGAGGTTGTCCACCGCCAGTCTCGGGCGTCCGCGCAGGCGGCCCTTGACGGTCGGCGGCACGAGTTCCGCGCGCACCTCGGCGAACGGGGTGATCGTCAGGTTCCCCTCCGGAACCGTCACGGCCTCGGGGTGCTCGGTCGGCGTGATCCGCACCGCGTACGGGTTGGGCCCGGCCGTGGCGTCGGGGGTCCGGGGCGGCGCGAACGTCAGCTCGACCGTCCCCGTGGTGCCCGGGTACAACCGCAGGGTCGTCGGCTCCACCGTCGTCCAGGGCGCCACGTCGCCGACGGGCTCGAAGCGGTATTCGTCCACCACGTCGCCGTTGTTGCGCACGCGCAGACGCACCCGCGTACTGCTCCCGGGGTCGACGGTGACGGAGGAGGGTTCCAGGGAAGTCCAAAGGCTCACCCCGGCACGCTAGTTCCGCCGGGGCTCGCGGACAGGAGCCCCCGGGGCAGGGTGCGTTGCCCCGGGATCCCGCCGGTTGCCCGGACGCGCGGGCCGTGCGGCCCGTGGCAGCCGGGACGGTCCCCGCCGCCCCCGCCGCCGGGTGCCCGGGATCTGCCCCTCCAGGCAGCGGAGGGGGCAAGGAGAGTGCCCCCGTCCGGGTACCGGGGGACGTTTCGACGGGCGCCGCGCGCGCTCAAGGTGGGGGTGTCCTGTCTCGAATCCGAGGAGAGCAGAGCATGCCGTCCTATCTGTCGCCCGGCGTCTACGTCGAGGAGGTGGCGAGCGGTTCCCGCCCGATCGAGGGGGTCGGCACATCGGTGGCCGCCTTCGTCGGTCTGGCGCCGACCGGCCCGCTGAACGAGCCGACGCTGGTGACCAACTGGACCCAGTACGTCGCGGCCTTCGGCGACTTCACCGACGGCTACTACCTCGCGCACTCCGTCTACGGGTTCTTCAACAACGGTGGCTCGGCGGCGTACGTCGTGCGCGTCGGCGGCTCCGCCGGGGACGCGGCGGGCCGGGGGGAGGCCGCCGGACCCGCCGCGGTCACCGGCGGCTCCGCACCGGCCGCGCTGCCCCCCGCCGAGCCCCGCCCGCTCGGTACCTTCGCCGTGGCGGCCATCGCGGAGGGCCTCGGCGGCCCGCTGTCCGTCGAGGTCTCCGACGCCGAGGGCGAGGGACCCGCCGAGCGCTTCAAGCTGGTCGTCAAGGACGGCGACAAGCCGGTCGAGTCCTTCGACGTGACCGCGAAGAAGGGCAGCCGTTCCTACGTCGTCACGCAGGTCAAGGAGCGTTCCAAGCTCATCGCCGTGACCGAGGCCGCGCCGTCCGCGCAGCTGGCCCGTCCGGAGAACCAGACCGTGACGCTGCCCGCGCCGGCGCCCGCGCCCGTCGAGCCGGCCGCACCGGCCGGCCGTACCGCGGGCTCCCACCCCGGCCCGGCGCAGTACCTCGGCGACTCCGCCGACCGTACGGGTTTCGGCGGCCTGGAGGCCGTCGACGAGATCTCCATGGTCGCCGTGCCCGACCTGATGGCCGCCTACCAGCGCGGCGCGATCGACCTGGAGGCCGTCAAGGCGGTCCAGCTCGGTCTGATCGCGCACTGCGAGCTGATGGGCGACCGGGTCGCGATCATCGATCCGCCTCCGGGCATGAACGCCCGTGACATCCGGGTCTGGCGCCAGGAGACGGCCAACTACGACTCCAAGTACGCGGCCCTCTACTACCCCTGGATCAAGTCCTTCGATCCGGCGACCGGGCAGTCGCGCCTGGTCCCGCCAAGCGGCCACGTCGCCGGCATCTGGGCCCGCAACGACTCCGAGCGCGGTGTGCACAAGGCCCCTGCCAACGAGGTCGTCCGTGGGGCCGTGGACCTCGAACTGCAGATCACCCGCGGCGAGCAGGACCTGCTCAACCCGATCGGGGTGAACTGCATCCGGGCCTTCCCCGGCCGTGGCATCCGCATCTGGGGCGCCCGCACCCTCTCCTCCGACCCGGCGTGGCGCTACCTGAACATCCGCCGGTACTTCAACTATCTGGAGGAGTCGATCCTGATCGGCACCCAGTGGGTGGTGTTCGAACCGAACGACCACAACCTCTGGGCACGCATCCGCCGCAACGTCTCCGCGTTCCTGGTCAACGAGTGGCGCGGCGGAGCCCTGTTCGGGCAGAGCCCGGAGCAGGCGTACTACGTCAAGTGCGACGAGGAGACGAACCCGGCGGAGTCGGTCGACCTCGGCCGGGTCATCTGCGAGATCGGCATCGCGCCGGTCAAGCCCGCCGAGTTCGTGATCTTCCGGCTGGCGCAGTTCTCCAGCGGCAACGGGGAGCTGGAGGAGTAACCGGGCGCCGCGGAGCCCTCCTCCGCGCCCGTCACCTCTCCGTGCCCCCCTCTTCAGAAGGACAGCGAACACATGAGCCTCCAGCCGGGTGACGCCCTCACGTCACACAACTTCGGCCTCCAGATCGACGGAGTGATGGTCGAGTACCTCGCCGAGGTCAGCGGTCTCACCCTCGAACAGGACGTCATCACCTACCAGCAGAACAGCGCGCAGGGCCGGCCCGAGGTGGCGCTGCTGCCGGGGGTGCAGAAGAACGGCCAGTGCACGGTCGTGCGCGGCATGACCCAGTCGACGTCGTTCACACAGTGGATCAACGACTCGATCCGCGGCCAGATGAGTACGGCCCGCAAGAACGCCTCCATCATCATGATGGACTACCAGGACAACCCGGTGAAGCGCTACAACCTGCGCAACGCCTGGTGCAGCAAGATCGAGACGAGCACGGTGAAGGCCGGTGAGGCGGCGGCGCTGACCGAGACCGTCACCATCGTGTTCGAAGAACTGGTCATCGAATAATGCGGCGTTCGGTCGGGACCGCGCCGCGGACCGCGGCGGCGGAGGCGGGGCTCCCCCACTCCGCTCCCGCCGCCGCACCGGACCACGCCCCCGCCGGCCCTCCGGCCGACCCGGTGCCACGGCAGTCGCTGCGCACCGAGTTCCCCTTCGAGCTGCCGCGCGGGTACGTCGACGACGCGGGCACGGTGCACCGTGACGGTGTCATGCGGCTGTCCACGGCGCGCGACGAGCTGGTCCCGCTGCGGGACGTGCGCGTGCAGGAGAACCCGGCGTACCTCTCGGTGGTACTGCTGGGCCGGGTCATCACCCGGCTGGGCACCCTCCCGATGGTGCACGACGGGATCGTGGAGAACATGTTCGCCTCCGACCTGGCGTTCCTCCAGGACTTCTACCGCCAGATCAACGCGGAGGGCCACACTCGGGCGGCCGTGCAGTGCCCGCACTGCGCGGAGCCCTTCGAGGTGGAACTCGGCGGGAGCCGCCTGGGGGAATCGTGACGTACGCGACCGACCGGCTGCACGAGGAGATCGCGTACGTCGCCTACCACTTCCACTGGGGCCTGGACGCGATCCTCGACCTGGAGCACCAGGACCGGCGCCGGTACACCGAGCAGATCGCGTCCCTCGTGACGCGCGGCGCGACGGAGGGCTGAGCGGGTGGCATTCCTGGACCGGCTGCGGGGGCGACGCGCCGACGACGGCGGAACGGCGTCCGGCGGCTCCCCGGCTCGCGGCGCCCGCGGCACGGGGACCACGGAGATCACCGAGACCGCCGGGACCGCCTCGCGTACGGCTCCCGCGGCCGCCGCGGCCCCGGTGGCCGTCGCCGCCTGGGTCGGTCTGCCTCCGCTGCGGCGGACGGCGGCCGACGGACCGGCGGGCGTGGCGGACACCGCATTCGGCGGGCGACTGCCGACCTGGCAGAACCCGTCGTTCACCCGGGGGTCCTCCCCCGCGGTCCTGGACCCGTCGGCGGGCGGCAGCCTGCTCTCGGGAGCGCCGGCCGAGTCCGCCGGCCCGGTCCCGGGACTCGAACGGCCGGCCCCGGCACTGCCGTCGGGCCGTCCGGCCGGCGCACCCGCCGTGCAACGCATGCCGGTGGCGCCGCTCCGGGTGGTCCCCGCACGGACGCCGTCCCCCACGGCGACCGGAACCCCCTCGGTCCGCGCGGGAGCCCTGACCGCCAGGTCCGTGCCGACGGCGTCCGTGGCCCCGTCGCCTGCGGTGCCGCGCTCGCACGGCGACCGGCCGGCCCCGGCGCGGACGGGGACTCGGGCGCCCGGCCAGACGTCGGCGGCGGCGCGGGAGCAGGCCCCGGCACCGGCCCCGGCGCGGACGGCGTCGGCGTCGGCGTCTGCGTCTGCGTCTGCGTCTGCGTCGGCGTTGGCGTCGGCGTCGGCGTCGGCGTCGGCGTCGGCGTCGGCGTCGGCGAACCGTGGCGTCCGGGTGACGCCCGTGCCTCCGGCTCCGCCCCGCACACGGCAGCCCCTGACCAAGGCGCCGGCCACGCCCGCGGCCGACCGGCGAGCCCTGCCCGCGACGCGCCGGACCACCCCTCCGGTGCCGACGGCGACGGCGACGGCGACCGGCCTCACGTCCCCGTCGGCCGATGGCCGCCCGGGTGGCGCCGGCCCGTCCGCCGCCTCCCCGGGCTCCCTGCCCCCTGTGCAGCGGGCTGCCACTGACCGCCCTGACGGGGCAGCCGCCTCCGGGGACGCTCCGTCCCCGGCCACGCCCGCTGCCCCGTCGTCGTCCTCCGCCGCCGACTCCGCCGTTCCGGCCCCGTCCCCTTCCCTGCCGGACCGGCCGGTGCAGGGCAGCCCGGTACGGAGCGCCCCGCCCCGCCCCTCTTCCGCGCAGGGCGCGGCTCCGGCCGCCAGGCGTACGGGGCTTGGCGCACCGGTGCAGCGAGAGGCGGTACGCCGCCCCGAGGGCTCGGCGCCCCGCACCGACGTACCCCGCGCGTCCGCGGTCCCGGGCGTGCGCGGCACGTCCGGCACGCCCGACGGGTCGGACACCCGAGGGTCGTCGGCATCCGAGGCCGTGTCCACCGCGCGGCCCACGACGCCACGGCGGGGCATGCCGCCCGCCGCGACGGCGCCACGTGCGGGCTCGCCCGAGGACGCGCCCACGCGAGCGTCCGCCGCCGCGCCCGCACCGCGGACGCCCCGGCGCGACGGACCGACCGGCCCCCGCGAGACAGGCACGAACCCGTCCGGCGCGGGAGAGGGGTCGCCCGCGCCCGATGCCTCCGCCCCCACGCGGAAGGCGGCACCGGCCTCCCCGGCACCGACGTCCACCGCGAGCGCGGCGGCACGGGCCTCCGGGAGCGGTGCGCCCGTGCAGCGAGCGGTGCCCCGGCCCGGAGCGACGCCGCCCGCACCGGCGGACGGCCGGCGCTCCTCCGCGCTGTCCGACGGCACGGCCACCGGGCCCTCCGTACAGGAGGCCGTCCGACCCCACACGCCCCCGCCCGGGCCCACGCCCACCCGCAGCGGTGCCCCGGCGGCATACGCCCCTGCCCCGCAGGCACGCCCCACCGTCCGCTCCGACCGGCCGACGGCCGTACCGGGCGACGCTCCACGGACCGCCGCGGCACCGGCACCCGCACCCGCACCCGCACCCGCACCAACATCGGCATCGGCATCGGCATCGGCATCGGCATCGGCATCGGCATCGGCATCGGCACAGACTCCGCACACCACGCCCCGGTCCGAAGCTCCCGCGCCGACGCCCGTTGCCGGCACCGCCCCCGTCCGGCGTGCCGCGGCCCCGGCCGCACCGGGAGCGGCATCACCTGCCGGACCCGTGCCCGCCGGTCCGCACGCCGACCGGCCCGCCGCCCCCTCCATCCCGCAGCGGGCGGCCCGCCGGGAACAGTCGCGGGCCGGCCAGAGCGCCGCTGCCGCGCCGGCCGCCCGTCCGGGCACGGCGACGCCCCCGGTGCAACGTTCCACGCCCCGCACGCCCGCGCCCGCCCGCGCGGCGGTGCCGATCGTCGGCCACGACCCCGCGGCCGTACCCCCGTCGGCCCCGGGCCGTACGGAGTCTCGGCACGGACCCGTTGCCCCCGGCCCCGCGCCGGAGGACCGGACCCCGACCACGGTCCCCCGCCCCCTTGACCCCGCCCCGCCCGGCTCCACGCCCGTGAACCCGGTGCAGCGCAGTGCCGCGCCTCGACGTGCGGGGCTCGGTGCGCCCCTGTCTCCCCCGGCGCACCCCGCTCCCCGGCCCGGGGCCGTGGTGCCGACGTCCCCGGTGCCCCGCCCCGCCCCGGGCCCGGCGACCGGCCGCACGTCCGACTCCCCGGGCCCCTCCGCTCCCGTGCCGGCGGCCACACGACGGTTCCTTCCGCTCGGCGCCCCGTCCACGGGTACGCCCGCCCCGACTGCGCCGGTCGCCGCGCCGGAGCAGCACGGTCCCCGTGCCGGTGCTTCCGCACCCCCGCCGGTCCAGCGGGCCTCGGCACCGGCCACGCCTGCCACACCCGCCACACCGGCCACACCCTCCGCGGCCCTCCCCCCGACGCCGCCCGCACTGGCCGCTCCCCGTAGGGCCGAGGCACTCCCCGTCCAACGGGCCTTCCCCGTCCGGGGCGTTCCCCTGCGCCGGCGCGCCGCGCCCGGCGCGGGCGCCGTGGCGCGCGGCCCGCTCCCCGTGGCGCCGCTGAGTCCGCCGCCCGTGGCCGCACCTCCGGCGCTGCCCGCGGTCCCCGCGGCCGGGGCACGGTCCGGGGGGTCGACGCCGTCCGGGCCCACGGTCCAGCGCCTCCCCTCCTTCGGCTCCGGCTCCGGCTCCGGCCGGTCCCTCGGCGCGCTCGCGGCCGCCGCGTCGGCCACCGTGGCCTCGACGCTGGGGCACTTCCGGCCGTCGTCGCAGCAGGCGCCGCCGGCCGAACCGCCGCCACCGTACGAGCCTCCGGCGGCGCACGGAGCGTCCCCGCCCGAGTACACCGCCGTCCCCGTCGGCGCGTTCGATCCGCGCGAGCTGACCGAGTTCCAGCTGGACGAGCTGGTGCACCGGATCATCGACCGGGTCACCCGCCTCGTCCGCACCGAACTGCGCATGGACCGCGAGCGGATCGGCAGACTCCGCGATCCGCGCGCCTGACGGACCCACCGGGACCTCCCGGTCCCGCACCGACCGCCTGTGATCGGTGACCGCGCCCACCGCCGCCCCCTCACCACGACAGAAAGGGCCACCTCGGATGCCCCGCCAGGACCCCGGGTCCACCATCTGGTTCACCCTCACCATCGACGGCGAGAGCCTCGGGCACTTCAACGGGTGCGAGGGCCTGTCGTCGCAGGTGGAGGTCGAGCAGCGTCAGGAGGGCGGCAACAACGGCTTCGTGTGGCACCTGCCCACCCGGGTCACGTTCTCCACCATCCGGCTCACCCGGCCGCTCACACCGGACACCGCGAAGGTCGCCAAGTGGATCTCGTCGGTGCAGACGGGGATCAAGCGGCCCACCGCCCAGATCGCGGCGCTTCGGGCCGACGGGTCGCTGGTGGCCCGCTGGGGGCTCATCGACGTCCTGCCCGTGAGCTGGCAGGGCCCCACCCTCGATCCCGCGAGCTCCGCCGTGGCCACGGAGGTCCTGGAGATCGCCCACCACGGGTTCACGGACTGACGGCGCGAGAGACGCGACGGAGCGGAGAGGAGGCACACCCATGGCCACGAGCAGCAGGGGCGCCGGCAAGAGCCTGGTGCGCGCGACGCTGGCGATCCACGAGCCCCCGGTCGGGACGAGCACGACGCCCGGGGCACTGATGCGGACGTTCGGCTTCGAGTTCAATCCGGCGCAATTGTCGCTGAGTCAGCGGGCGCAGTGGAAGGCCACGCCGACGATGGCCGTGCGCGACGGCTCCAAGCCGGAGTTCATGGGCGCCGAGCCGCGCGAGATGACCCTGGAGATCTTCCTGGACTCGTCGGCCGCGCCGACCGCCAACACGGTGCTCAAGAAGGTCGAATCGCTGCTGGACTGCTGCGAGGTGACGGCGAAGAGCATCGCCGCCGACCAGCCGTCGCCGCCGTGGGTGGTGTTCGAGTGGGGGTCCTTCTCCACGGCCCGGTTCGTCGCCTACGTGGGCTCGGTCGAGGCCTCGTACAGCCTCTTCGGCACGACGGGCGTGCCCATCCGTGCCACCTGTCAGGTGCACCTGGTGGAGATCCCGGGGAAGACCAAGGGGCAGAACCCGACCTCGGGCGCGCTCACCGCGCAGCGCGTGCACCGGGTGGTGGCCGGCGACTCCCTGCAGTCGCTGGCGTGGCGGGAGTACGGCTCGGCCACCGTCTGGCGGGCGATCGCCGAGCTCAACGGCATCGACGACCCGTCCCGGCTGGCGACCGGCACCGAGCTGGTGCTGCCGGCGCCCGAGGAGGTGTCGCGCTGATGGTGCGTCCCGCGTTCTCCAGCATCATGCAGGTGCGGATCGGTGCCGCCAAGCTCCCGGACGACATCGCCCCGCTGCTCGTGGAGGGCTGGGTCGACCAGGGCGTCAACGTGCCCGCCGCGTTCCGGCTGACCTTCCGCGATCCGTACCGCCTCGTCCTCGGCAAGCTCGGCGTCACCTTCGGCACGAGGGTGGTCCTCACGCCGATCTCCGACGGCCAGGGGGGCGGCAAGCCGCTCCTGACCGGCGAGGTCACCGCGTTGGAAGCCGACTACGACGGCACCGGAAGCTTCACCGTGATCCGCGGCTACGACTTCGGGCACCGGATGATGCGCCGGCGCCGTGTCGTCGCGTACCGTAACCAGAAGGCCTCCGACATCGCCCGCAAGCTCGCCGCCCTGGACGGCGTGCCGATCGGCCGGATCCAGTCGACGAAGGGCACGTACGGCTTCGTCAGCCAGTCCAACGTCACCGACTGGGACTTCCTCTCCCGGCTCGCGGACGAGAACGACATGGTGATGTCCCTGGACGCCCAGGGGAAGTTCCGGTTCGTCACGCCGACTCCGTCGGCCGGCGCTCCGTCCCCGCGGACCGACGGTGACAAGAGCCCCTTCGTCCTCCAGGCCGGCCACGACATCCTCCGGCTGCGGGCGGCGGTCACCGCCGCCGACCAGGTCGGCACGGTCGAGTCGCGCGGCTGGAACGTCACCACCAAGAAGAGGATCGTCGAGACGGCCCCGGTCACCACCGACCCCGGCATCTCCATCGGCCTCACGCCGGGCCAGGCGGCCGGGAAGTTCCCGTCGGCGCAGCTCGTCGAGACCGCCACGCCGTACGACCGGCAGGACGAGGTCCAGTACGCCGCCAAAGCCCTCGCCGCCGACGTCACCTCGTCGTTCGCGGAGCTGGAGGTCGCCGTGTACGGCAATCCCGAGCTGCGGCCGGGCGTGCCCGTGGCCCTCGGCGACGTGGGCAGGCCCTTCGAGGGCAAGTACACCGTCACCTCCGTGCGGCACGTCTTCGGCGACGGCAGGCACTACGAGTCGTGGATCACGGTGAGCGGCCGTCAGTGGCGCTCCCTGTACGGGCTGGCATCGGGCGGGGGCGGCGCGGACACCACGAGCGCCGCCCGGCTGCCCGGCGTGGCGAACGCCATCGTCACCGACGTGCAGGACCCGCTGAAGCAGGGGCGGGTCAAGCTCCAGTTCCCGTGGCTGGACAACACGTACGTGAGCGACTGGGCCCGCAGCGTGCAGTCCGGCGGGGTGGGCGGCGGCGGCGTCTTCCCGATGGACGTCGGGGACGAGGTGCTGGTCGCCTTCGACCGGGGCGCGCTGGACCACCCGTTCGTGATCGGCGGGCTCTACAACGGCCGGGACCTGCCGACCCGGGTCGACGACGTGCCCCTGCACGACGGGCTGAAGCGGAAGGCCGCCCGCCACACGGTGTCCGACCGGCAGGGCAACCGCGTCGACCTGCTCAGCCAGCGGACCGGCCGCCGGAGGCAAGGCGTCCGCATCGCCAGCGGTGACGACCGGCTGACCATCAACCTCGACCGGACCCAGACGGAGATCACCGTGGACAGCAAGGGGTCGGTGACCATCAAGGGCGGCCGCTCGGTGTCCGTCGAAGCCGGAACCGACCTGACGCTCAGCGCCCGGCGCCGGCTCACCATCAAGAGCGGCGGCCCCCTCGACATCCAGGGCAGCGGCGTCGTCAACATCAAGTCGCTGGGCGCCATCAGCATGGACGCGGTCGGCGCACTCAGCCTCAAGACCCTGGGCGCCGCGATGATCTCCTCCGTCGGCACGGTCCAGGTCAACTCCGTCGCCAACGTCGGCATCCGCGCCGTCCGGCTCGACCTCCAGGGCCTCGTTTTCGTCAACACCGTGAAGTACCCCCTCCCCGCATGACCGGACGACCGCGCCGGCGCGCCCGCGCAGCCGGCGGAAGGAAAAGGCAGGTGGCCCCCTGATGGCCGAACAGTTCGTCGGCTCCGGCTGGGCGTTCCCCCTGCGCATCGGCCCCACCGGGGGCATCGCGCTGGTCAGCGGCGAGCGCGAGATCGAGGAGGCCATCCGGCTCGTGCTGGCCACCGCTCCCGGCGAGCGGCCGATGCGCCCGGAGTTCGGCTGCGCCATCCACGACCTCGTCTTCGCCCCGGTCAACGAGCAGACCGCGGGACGCATCCAGCACGAGGTGCACGTGGGCCTGGACCGCTGGGAACCCCGGATCGAGGTCCACGACGTGGAGGTCTCCGCCGGCGCCGACCAGGGCGTCCTGTTCATCGACGTCCGGTACTCCATCCGCGGGACCAACAACCCGCGCAGCCTCGTCTTCCCCTTCTACGTCATCCCCAGCCACGACGAGCCGGGCGCGCCGGGCTCCTCGGAAAGCGACCTCTGATGTCCCTGCCCTCCCCCAACCTCGACGACCGGCGCTTCCAGCAGTTCGTCGACGACGCCAAGCGCTACATCCAGCAGCGCGCCCCGGAGTGGACCGACCACAACGTCTCCGACCCCGGCATCACGCTCGTCGAGACGGTCGCGCACATGGCCGACCAGATCGTCTACCGCCTCAACCGCGTCCCGGAGAAGAACCACCTCGCCTTCCTCGACCTGGTGGGCATCACCCTCTTCCCGCCCTCCGCCGCGCGCACGGACGTCACCTTCTGGCTGTCCGCGCCCCAGGAGGACGTGATCCTGGTCCCGGCCGGTGCCGAGGTCGCGACGTTGCGCACCGAGCGGGAAGAGGCCGTCGTCTTCGCCACCGAGCGCGACCTGGCCGTCGTCCCATGCGCGCTGTCCCACGTGGTGGTGCAGCACCGGGGGCAGCCGGTCGCGGACCGCACCACGGAACTCGACGAGCGCAAGGACGTGCTGTGCTTCGCCGAGGCCCCGGTACCCGGCGACTGCATGCTCATCGGTCTGACCGCGGCCGCTCCGTACTGCGCGCTCGCGCTGGAACTCGACAGCCGCGTCGACGGCGTCGGTGTCGATCCCCGCCAGCCCCCGCTCGTGTGGGAAGCGTGGACCGAGGACGGCTGGCAGCCGTGCGAGGTGGACCGGGACGGCACGGGCGGTCTCAACCGGCCCGGCGACGTCGTCCTGCACCTGCCCGGTGGTCATGTGCTCTCGCGCAACGGCGGGCACGAAGCCGGCTGGGTCCGCTGCCGCGTCACCGATCCGCTGCCGGGCCAGCCCTTCTACACCACCTCGCCGAGCATCCGTTCCGTCGAGGCCTACACGATCGGCGGCACCACGCGCGCCGTGCACGCGGAGACCGTCCACGACGAGGCCCTGGGCGAAGCCACCGGACTGCCCGGCCAGCGGCTGCGGCTGGCCCACGCCCCGGTCGTCGCCGATGACCCGCCGCTCCTCCTGCAGACCGCCGCCGACGACGGCTGGCAGGACTGGCGGGTGGTCCCGCACTTCGCCGCCTCCCGCCCCGGCGACCACCACGTCACCCTGGACGCCGCCACCGGCGAGATCGCCTTCGGCCCGGCCGTCCGGGAACCGGACGGGTCACTGCGCCAGTACGGGGCGGTCGCCCCCAAGGGTTCCGTCGTCCGCGCCCACCGCTACCGCACCGGCGGGGGACGCGACGGCAACGTGGCACGCGGCGCCGTGCAGGTGTTGCGCACCTCCGTCCCGTACGTCGCGGAGGTCGTCAACCGGGAGGCGGCGCGCGGCGGTGTCGACGGCGAGACGGTGGAGGAGGCCAAGCTGCGGGCACCGATCACCCTCCGCGCCCAGGACCGCGCCGTCACCCTGCGCGACTACGAGGAGCTCGCCCGCCGGGCCGCGCCCGAGACCGCGCGCATCACCTGCCTGGAGGGCGAGGAAGGCGAGCACGGCGCCTACGCGGTCCGCGTCCTCGTCGTCCCCCAGGCCGTCCCCGATCCTGGCGGGCGGCTGCGGTTCGAACAGCTCGTGCCCGGTGACGCGCTGCTGGGCCGGATCACCCGTCACCTCGACGAACGCCGTCTCGTCGGCACCCGGCTGGCCGTCGGCCCGCCGTACTACCAGGGCGTCACCGTCGTCGCCACGGTGCACGCCTTCCGCAGCGTCGACACCGACCGGGTGCGCCGCCAGGCGCACGACGCGCTCTACCGCCACCTCGACCCGCTGACCGGCGGCGCGGACGGCCAGGGCTGGCCCTTCGGCCGGCCCGTCCAGACCGGCGAGCTGTTCGCGGTCCTGCAGCGGGTCCCCGGCGTGGAACTGGTCGACGAGGTCGTCCTGCACCCGGCCGACCCCCTCACCGGACGACGCGGCAACCCCACCGACCGCATCGACCTGGATCGGCCCTCGCTGGTCTTCTCCTACGACCACCGCGTCCGCGTGATCGGGGACGGCGCATGACGGCCGCCGCCCACCGTGGCTCCGTCGACGGGCTCGGCTCCTCGCTCCCCCTGGGCACGATGCTCCCGGCCGTCTTCGCCGACGACGACCTGGCGCAGCGGTTCGTCGGTGGACTCGACGACGTGCTCGCACCCATCCTGAACGTCCTGGACTGCCTGGACACCTATTTCGACCCGGCGTTGACCCCGGCCGACTTCGCCCGGTGGCTCGGCGGCTGGGTGGGCGCCGAGACCGACGGCAGCGAGCCCGAGCCGCGGCTGCGGGCCGCCGTCGCGGCCGCCGTCGCGCTGCACCGGATCCGCGGCACGCGCCGGGGCCTCGCGGAGGCGGTACGGCTGGCGTTCGGCGTCGTACCCGACATCACCGAGAGCGGCGCCGCGGACTGGAGCGCCCGCCCGCTCGGCCCCTTCCCCGGCGCCCCGCGCCCCCGCCTCCACGTCAGCCTCCGGCTGCCCGACCCGACGCCGGCCGACGCCCACCGACTGGACTCCCTCGTCGCCGCCGCCCGGCCCGCCCACATGCCCTACACGGTCGAAGTGACGGCCGCCGAAAGGACCCCGCAGAGATGACCACGCAGAACTGTGCCGAGTGCGGAACGCGCGCGGAACCGGGCCAGTCCTTCTGCGACGCGTGCGGCGCCGTGCTCCGCTGGGACCAGGACGCCCGCGCCACGCGGCCCGCCGACCCGTCCCAGCAGCCCGGCGGGCCCGCCGCGGACGCGTCGCGGACCCCGCACGAGGACGCGGCCCGTACGGAACGGCCGGCGCGGGCCGCCGGCGGTTCCCCGGGGTCGGCGCCGGATCCGGCGGAGCAGGAGGGGCAGGAGGAGCCGGCGCCGGCCGCTCCGCCCCGTGCCCCCGCCGGCGGGCAGCCCGCCGGCCCCGCTCGGACACCCCCGGGCACCCCTTCACCCCAGGACACCGCACCGTCCGGGCCGGTAGCCGCCACCCCGCAGCCGCAGCCGCTCAGCGACACCATGTCCGACCGGGCGCGCTCCCTCCTGGTGCCCGTGGCGGACCCGGAGTCGCCGCACCCCGCTCCGGCGGGCGCCGGGCCCGTCCTGCCCGGACGGCCGGACGCCGACCGGCCCGCGGTACGCACCCCGGGAGAGCAGCCCGGCGTCGCGGGCGGCCCGCCGTGCCGGTGGTGCTCGACGCCCAACCCGCCCGACCGCCACTACTGCGTGCGCTGCGCGATGCCGCTGGCCGAGACCGGCGAGGCCTCCGCACCCGGAAGGGCGCCCTGGTGGCGCCGGCTCTTCGGCGGGCGGCGCCGCGAGACGCCGTGGGCGGGCGAACGTCCCCGGCTGCGCCGCGTCTTCGACCGGATCGGCACCTGGATCACCCTCGCGGTCGTCGTCACCCTGGCGATCCTGGGCTTCGTGTACCTGCCCGACGGCGTCCGGACCACCCTGGACCACTTCGCCAAGCGTGCCCCGGTCGCCCCGGACCGGATGGCGGCCTCCCGTTCCTATCCCGACCACGCGCCGGAGCTCGCCTTCGACAAGCGCAGCAACACCTGGTGGGGGCCCGGCGTCTCGCAGTCCGGCCAGGGCGAGTGGATCGAGGCCGACTTCAGCGAGCCGACCCGGCTGCTGGACCTGATCATCACCCCGGGCGTCTCCGCGCGGGCCGACAAGATCGGGGAGTCCGCCCTGCCGCACCGCGTCACGGCGACGATCACCGGTAAGGACGGCAAGGTCACCACGCGCCGGCTGACCCTGGATCAGGGGGCGGGCGGCCAGCGGCGCCCGTTCCGGGTCGGCGAGGTCACGAAGGTCCGCTTCACCGTCGAGTCGTCGCACGCGGCCTCCGCCGAGAAGCAGGTCGCCATTTCGGAGATCGAGTTCTTCGGCCCGTCGAACGCCAACCGCTCCTGACCGCACCACCGCAGTCCCCACACCCGACAGACCGCGGGGGGTGATGCCACATCACCCCCCGCACCGGCCGGCACCCCCACCGGCCGCCCCGCCCGCGCCCGGTGCGGGGGCCGTGGACCGGCATGGCCGACAATGCATCACGTGGCGGTGGGGTGGGGCAAGGCCTTGCGACAACCGGTACGGTGCCGGATCGCCGCCACGTCAAGGTTTGTGGGGGATCGCATGGGTGTGGTGGGTGTGCCGGATGCTGCCGGTGTGCGCGAGGACAGGTTCGACTGGTTCTGCGAGACGGTGTCCAGCGATGTGATGCCCGTCATGCTCAACACCCCTCATGCGGCCGACTTCCGCGCGGGCATCACGTACCTGGACCTCGGCGTGGTGGGGCTTTCCGCGGTCAGCTGCTCACCGGTGCTCTCGCGCCGCACCCCCGCCCACGTCCGGCGCGGCGATCCCGAGCACGTGCAGCTGGCGCTCGTCACACGGGGCGGCGTCAGGATCTCGCAGCGGGGCAACGAATCGATCGTCGCGGGGGCACTCGTGCTCACGGACACCTCGCGACCGAGCGAGGGGGCGTGCACGGGCGCGCAGACCGAGACGCTGGTCGTGCAGATTCCCCGTCAGGTCCTGGCGCTGGGCGCGGACCGGGTGGACGGCCTCCTCGCGCGGAGCCTGGCGGCGGACACGGGGACGGGCGCGATCCTCGCCGACTTCCTGAAGACCCTGCTCACACGTGGCCCGCACTGCCGCCCGGAGGAGCTGCGCGCGATGGGGTCCATCACCCTCGACCTGGCCACCGCGTTCCTCGCGCAGCAGCTCGGCGACCCCGGCCGGGCACCTGCCGAGGCCCGTGCGCAGGAGGCTCTGCAGCGGATCCACCGCTTCGTCGAGAACAATCTCGGTGATCCGGGGCTGACTCCCCAGGTGATCGCCGAACGGCACAACATGTCCCTGCGCCGCCTCCACGCCCTCTTCCGGGACCAGCCCCTGACCGTCTCGGCACTCATCCGCCAACGCCGGCTGGAGCGGGCCCACGCCGACCTCGCGTGCGCGGAACTGCGCGGCCGGGCCGTGCAAGTGATCGCGGCCCGCTGGGGCTTCTCCAGCGCCACCGCGTTCAGCCGGGCGTTCCGCGAGGCGTACGGGATCACCCCGAGCGAACACCGTGCGTCCTCCCTGCCCTCCTCCCCGGCCGCCCCAGGGCACGCGGAGCACAGGATCCGAGCACTCCACGCACACCACCGCGGGCTGCCCGGACCTAGATTCCCCTCTGGAGATACCGCCCCAGGGTGAACGGATCCAGGGGGCGACAACCCCGCCTGGTGCCTGGCCGAGATCCTCTGACGAGGCGCACCGCGGATGATGGGCCTGGCGGGTACGGGGGTCTCGCCGCTCATACCCGGCCGCGCCTCGGAGGTCCGAGGACCGGTCCGTCTCCCCCGCGCGGGGGAGACGGGCCGGTCCCGGTGACCGATTCGGCCGGAGGGTGGTTCGGGCGGTGTCCTGCCGGGACGCGGTGGGCGCGGGCCAGAGGCTGTCCCAGGACGGCACCGGGGTCGACGCCGGTCAGGTCGCGGCTCGCGTCCCACAGCCGCGCCGCGACGGAGGCGTCGGCAAGGTGGTTCCACACCGGTTCGGGTCGGGGCTCGCCGCGCAGGCCGAAGACGCGCGGTCCCCACAGCTGGCCTCCACGCACGGTCGGGTCGAGCACCGCTCGGACCGCGGGCCACGCGCCGGCGTGTTTGCCCTGGACGAGGAAGGCCGCGGGTGCCGCGCCCAGCCGTGCCCGGGCGGTGCGCACATGGATCGGCGGCCGGGACGGGGTGAGGGAGTCCAGCGCGCCGCCGGGATGGACCACCACGCTCGCCACCTCGGCGCCGACGGCGCGCAGGCGGCGGTCGAGTTCGACCCCGAAGTACATCTGCGCCAGCTTGGAACGTCCATAGGAACGCTTGGGCCGGTAGTCCTTCCGGGAGTGCAGGTCGTCCGGGTCGAGCCGCTCCGACTTCGCCGCGAAGCTGCCCATGGTCACGACGCGACCCGCCGGCGCGGCCGACAGCAGTGGCATCAGCCACCGGGTCAACGCGAAGTGCCCGAGGTGGTTCGTGCCGAACATGAGCTCGTGGCCGTCCTCCGTCTCCCTGCGCGCGGGGTCGTCGAGCGCGACACCCGCGTTGTGGACCACCGCGTCAAGGCACTCCACCCCCAGCGACTCCACCACTGATCGCAGTGAGGAGAGGTCGGCGAGGTCCAGCGGAACGGCCCGCACCCGCGCACCGGCGACACGTGCGCGTATCGACGCCAGGGCGGCCTCGGCCTTCACGGGATTCCGGCTGCCGAGCACGACGGTCGCTCCGGTTGCCGACAACTGTTCCGCGACGAAGTATCCGATACCGGCGTTGCCGCCGGTGACCAGGAAGACACTGCCATCGGCACGCGGCGGGCGTCGGACGTTCCAGGGCGGAATGGAGGATGCGGACGACACGGCGACGGAGACTCCCCTGCTGGTGACAACGGCTGCCGCTGCATGCGGGCAACTCGACACCCACCACGGTTCCAGCGGCCGCCGACACATCCCCCACCGCTCACCGACAGTCCCGCCCGACGGCCGACATCCCACCGACACGGTGCCGACCCGTCGTGGGTGTGCGTCCCGCCGCCGCACTCGGCGGCGCCCCACACATCGGCCGCGGACCCGTTCACCCCACCCCCCATAAATTCGCTTAAGCATTCGAATTCGGGCCTTGGTGGCACCGCCGACGGGGCCGCTCCAGCCGCCGCCGCGGGCCGTTCAGCCGGTCGGGAGCGGGCCCGCGGGTCCGTTCGCCGGAGTGCTGTGCCTTCATTGCACGGATATTCTGGGAAGTGTGATCGAGTCTGGACGGCCGGGGCTCCGTCGGCGCTACGGCCGGGGGTGGCTTGTGCGGCTGTCGCCGGTCATTCTGACCGTCGTGATCGCCAGCCTGGCCTATGCCACTCCGCCGGAGCTGGCCTTCAGCCGCCTCCTGCCGGCGGCGCCGGCGCTGGCCGCCGCCATGTGGCCGGTCCTCCCCACCGTTCTGCTCGGCACGGTCTGCCTCCTCCTGATGATCGGCCTCAGCCTGGTCTTCCCCGATCTGGGAACGTGGTGGACGGCCGCGGGGATCATCGCGGTGACCGTGGCCGCGGCGTACGGAAGCCACCTCCGGCTCCAGCGCGAGCGCACCCTCCTCCAGCTACGGCTCGTCGCCGACGCGGCGCAGCAGGTGGTGCTCAGCCCCCTTCCCAGCCGCCTCGGGAACATCGAGATCGAGTCGCTGTACCTCGCGGCCGCGGCGGAGGCCCGCATCGGCGGGGACTTCTACGAGGTGGTCGACACTCCGTACGGGGTCAGGCTGCTCATCGGTGACGTGCGGGGCAAGGGGCTGCCGGCGGTGGGGGCGGCCGCGGCGATCGTCAACGCCTTCCGGGAGGCCGCCTACGACGAGACCGACCTGGTGAACGTCGCACGCAGGATGGATGCCAGCAGCACCCGCTACAACTCCTCCTTCCCCCCGGAAGGCCCGATGGAGCGCTTCGCCACCGCCCTTCTCGTCCAGATCCCGCGCGAGGGCGGACACATCGACATCCTCAACTGCGGACACCCCCCGCCGCTGCTCCTGAACCGCAGGAACGTCCACACCCTTGATCCCGCGAACCCCTCGCCGCTGCTCAGCCTCGCCGAGCTGATCGGCGATCACTACAGCGTCGACACCTTCGACTTCACCGCCGGTGACCTGCTGCTCCTCTACACCGACGGGATCGCCGAGGCGCGTGCCCGAGACGGCGAGTTCTTCCCGCTGGCGGATTGGATGGGCCGACAGCCCCCGACGCCGCCCCGCGAACTGCTCACGGCCCTCCACCGCGACCTCGTCCACCACAGCAGGGGGCGCCTCGACGACGACATCGCCGCCCTGGCCGTCCGCCTGTACGAGCCCTGAGGCTCAGAACCCCGCGGGGTCAGGCGCCGGGCCGGACCGGGCCGACGAGGGTACCGGCGGCCACCTCGAAGCGGCCTTCGGCGACCGAGGCGCCCGGGATCTCGCCGCCGGGAGCCCTGAGCGTGAACGACGCCTCGTCCGCCGGGGTGCCGTGCCCGTTGTCGGGGACCTGGATGTCGAAGTGGACGGGTCGTCCCGGACCGAAGGTCACCGGTGCGGTCTGGTCGCCGTACCGACCGGCCGTGGTGCCCAGCGCTGTGCCGCGCAGCGAGAAGGCCACATCGGTCGGGGAGCCGGCGAGTCGGCACGGCGCGTAGCCCTTCGGCGCGGTCAGCGTGACCCGGAAGTGGACGTGCCCGGCGCTGGCCTGGTCCCGCGTGATCTTCGCGAGGTGGTTGGCCGGACGGCAGGCCGACGGGGCGGCGACGGCGCCCGCCGTCGCGGCCCGCGCGGTGCCCGCGCCCGCGATGGCCGCCAGAGTGACGGCGACGACAGCGGCGGTGGCGGACGTGCGGCTGGTGCGCATTCTGGACTCTCCCTGGTTTTCGGACCGGTTCCGCGGGCCTTCCCCGCGGAACCACGGGTCGGAGGGATCCCTGCCCGACGCCCCATCGCCCCAATGTCCCGAAACGCCGACAAAGCCACTCTTGCGCGGAAACAGCCGGGAGTGCCCTTCCGGGCCCGGCCGGACGCCCGGCCCGCGGACCGCCCGGGCGGGAGCGCCCGGGCGGTCCGGCCCTCAGGACGCCCGGTTGCGGAAGTCCTGGCGCAGGGCGTCGAGGATCCGCGCCGCTTCGTCCAGGTCCGCCGCGCGACAGCGGTCGATGGCCGACGACAGGCGGATGACCGCGTCGTCGTAACGGCCGAGGCCGGTTCCCTCGATCAGGGCCGTGACGCGGACGGCTTCTGCGCGCGGCACCTCGCCGTCCGCGCCGCCCTCCTCGTACGCGGCCACGGCGGCCTCGCCCTCGGCGAGGGCCTCGTGGAAGCGTTCCACCTCGGCGAGCACCCGGGCACGGCGGTAGCGCACGGCGCCGTTCTGGTACCAGGGGACGAAGCACTCGTCGTCCTGCGGAGCCGCCGCGCGCACCGCGTCCGCACGCGTCAGGTGCTCCAGTGCCTCCTCCAGGCCCTCCGCCTCGCGGCCGCGCACCGTCAGCCGTGCGAACTCGCACATCATCTGGATGACGAAGGAGGCGTTCGGGGCCTGCGCATGGGCGTCGACCGCGCGCTGATAGGCCGTACGGGCCGCGTCCCGCCGGTCGGCCAGCAGCAGCGCCGTCGCCGCCTCGGCCGCCACCATGGTGTGGATCTCGCGGTCCTCCTGCCAGGTCGCGACGGCGTCGGCCACCCTCAGGAACTCCTCCGCCGCCGGCAGGTACTCCTCCAGCTCCCGCAGCCCCCTGGCCAGGGTCAGCCTCACGTGGGCGCTCAAGCGCTCGTCGTCCCCTCCGGCCCCGGCGGCGGAGGCGTCCGGCAGGCCGGACAGGACCGACTCCAGGACGGCGACCGCGTCGGCCTGCCTGCCGTTGCGCGCCAGGACGTCGGCCAGTTGCAGGCGGACGTCGGTGGCTTCCCGGGACGCACCCTCGCGGTCGTAGCGGTCGGCCGCCTCCGAGAAGTGGCGCACCGCGCCGGTCGCGTCCCGCATGTGGGCCGCGGCGTGAGCGAGCAGGGCGTACGTCGGGGCCAGCGGGAAGTCCGCGTCGTCGTACCGCACGGCGTCGGCGACGGCCTGGTGCAGGAGTTCCGCGGCCTCCGCCGGCTCCTGCCGCGCCAGCAGGATCTGGGCGAGCCTGGCCCGTACGCGAGCGGCCCGCCAGGGGCGTTCGCCGGCGGTCAGCTCGGTCAGGGCCGCCCGCATCTCCGTCTCGGCCGTGGCGAGGTCGTCGCGGCGCGCGGCCCGGTCGGCCGTGAACAGCCGTGCGGCGGCGACCTGGTGGGGGACGGACAGGCGCTCGGCCTCGGCGCGCAGCGTACCGCCGACCCCCTTCGCCCACTCCAGCACGGACGGGTCCTCCTCCCGCGTCGCCTGGTGGGCGGCCAGGGCGCACGCGTGCAGGGTGACGAGGTACTCCTGTACGCGCTGCGCGGCGGTGTCGGCGCCGGACCCGGCCGCCTCCTCCTCCGAGGCCCCCTCCGTGAGGGGCGCCGTGACCTTGAGGTCCTCGGCAAGCCGCAGGGTCTTGTCGACGGTGGCCCGGATCTCGGCGGCGTCCGGGTGACGGGCCGCCGGGTCCGCGGCATCGTCGGGCGCCTCGCGGGCCTTCTCGTCCTGCCCGATGGTCAGCCGTGCGAAGGCGTGGGCCCGCAGGGCCAGGGCGTGCCAGGGCTTGCCGAGCGCGTCGTACAGCTCGCCCGCCCGTTCGAGCTCGGCCGCGGACTCGTCTTCGTGGTCCTCCTGTGAGAGTTCGTACGCCCGGTGCTCCGCCAGTTCCGCGAGCAGCAGGTCCTCCGGGCCGAGCCGGTCGTCGTGGGTGGCGCTGCCGTCGTCGAGGCGCTCGGTGACCCGGCGCCACAGGCGGGTGCCGCCGGGGTGCCCCACCACGGTCAAGCGGCGTGCCTCGCGCACCAGCTCGAAGAAGTCCTCCGGGATGGGCGGCGCACCGGCGGCGCTCCCCGCGCCGGCCGCGGTGGCGGTCGCCGCACCGGGGGCGGCGGCGGGCGCGGCGGGCTTCGGGAGCGCCGTGCGCAGTCCGAGCGGCAGCGGCTCGTCGAGCAGCGGCGGCTGCGCGAGCCGCGCCCGGCGGACGTCCCCCACGGTGGTGCTGCCGTTGCGGGCGTCGAAGGCCGCGCCGAGCCGGTCCCCCTCGGCGCGGACGTGCGCGAGCAGCGCGCCGGCGGTCCACACGCGGCCGGGCGGCCCCGCGACGGCCGTGTCCTCGTGGCCGTCCCCGACGATGCGGGCCAGCAGCACCTCCACACCGGTCAGGAAGCCCAGCCGGGACAGCGGGGCGCCGGTCGCCTCGAACAGCGGTCGGTTCTCGGCGAGGACCTCCAGTCCGCGGCCCTCGTTGCGCGAGAGCGCGCAGAACTCCAGGTGCATGCCGATCTCGTCCTGCATGCCGGTGTTGCCGCGCACCCTCCGGTAGCCGGTGAGGTGGTGGGAGCGGGCCTCGTCGGTGCGCCCGGTGCGCAGCAGGGGCAGGAGCGCTCGCGCCTGGCTCAGCTGCGGCTCGTCACTGCAGCCCTGGTCGCCGGAGAGGACCGGACGCCAGTGTTCGAGGGCCGAGGCGTCGTCGCCGGTGCGCACCGCGTGCCCGGCGAACTGGCGTACCTCACAGGCCTCGCAGTCGCTGAGCTCGCAGCGCGGGCGCGTCGCCCACAGGTCGTAGGCATCGGCCACGCCGGTTCCCGTGTGGGAGGCCACGTGGTAGCGCATCGCCGCGACGGGCTGCATGTCGTGGCCCGCGTCGGCGTAGCGTCCGCGCATCCGGTCGATCCAGCCCTCGACGGTGGCCAGCGGCACCTCGGGGACCTGGAGCAGGGACGTGGTGACCCACTTGAACCGCCAGAAGACCTGGTGGGCCTCCCATTCGCTGAACGCGCCCGGTTCGGTGTCCCACAGCTTGAGCAGCCGGGCGAAGACCACCGGGGCCTTGCGGTGCTCGCCGGTGAACTCGTACGCCGACATCAGCTCCAGCAGAGCCGTCGCCAGTACGTCCGTCTTCTCCAGGGCCTCGGCCGCCTCGACGAGTTCCTCGGCGGTGACGGTCCGCTGCAGCCCGTACGGCCGGCCGTTGTTCTCGCGGAGCGCCTCGAACACGGCCTCGGGGGTGTCCAGCATCACAGTTCCTTCCGGGGCTCGGCGCCGGACGCGTCCGGGCCGGCGTTGTGCATGGCGTGGGTGAGCAGACCGATGAACGCGCGGTTGAGCAGGGCGCTCTCACTGGCCCGCAGCGGCCGGCGGCTCAGCAGCAGCGCCTGTCCGTAGAGGGCCTCGGCGGTGGTGACGGCGAGGCCGCGCTCGGCGATCGTGACCGCCTGGCGCACCAGGGGGTTGAGGTGGTTCAGGACGAGCTGGGCGGGCGGGGTCTCCTGGTGGAGCGAGCCGAGGATGTCGGCCCACAGGCCGTCGCCGTCGGCCGCCAGGCTCGACCGGGTCCGCTCGTGCCGCGCCTCCCGGTTGTCGAGCAGCAGGGCGGGGGCGGTGACGGGCTGGAAGTCCCGCAGGACCACGTCGCAGTCGTGCACGCCGATGGTTTCCCGGGCGACGGCCAGGAACGTCGCCGCGCGCAGCTCCGCCGTGGGGTCCACGGCGTCCAGGTGGGCGGTGACCAGAGCCGGGTCGAGGTCGGTGACGGCCGTGCCGGGACGGATCTCGGGCAGCCGGTGCACCAGGTCGCGGTCGTAGGTGTAGCCGCCGTTGACGACGCCCAGGCCGGCGGCGGACGCGATGGGGGCGACCTGCCGGAACTCCTCGACGCTACGGGTCACCAGCACCGTCGGGTGGGACCGGAGGAACTCCTCCAGGGTGATGTTGCCGTCGGTGGTCTCGAAGGGCAGCCACGGCAGCACGACGCGCAGCAGCTCGTCGTCGTGGCGTGCGAGGGCCTTCACCGCGAGGTGGTGGACGTCGATGAAGCGGTGCAGCAGCGCCGGGTCGCTCGCCGCCAGCCCGGTCAGCCAGTCGCGGATCCGGTCGCCCAGCGCGTCCCGTACGGCGGCGAGGGTGCCGTCCTCGTACAGCGACTCGCGGGAGGCCGTCGGCCGCAGGCTGGTGGTGTCGACCACGCAGCGTACGAAGAACGCCCACTCGGGGAGCAGTTCGGGCGCCCGGTCGGTGAGCAGCATGCCCTTGAGGTGTACGCGGTGCCCGGCGCGCTGGGCGGGGCTCACGGACGTCGGCAGGACGTACGCGACGCCGCGCAGCCCGGCGGCGGGCAGGTCCAGCTCGATCGTGTCGAGCGGGGTGAAGTCGAACTGCTCGCGGCAGTACGCGGTCAGTGCCTCGCGGCGGGCCAGCGGGGAGCGGTGCCGCTGCTCCCACGGCGGTGTCACGTTGACGCGCTCGGGCGCCTCGCCTCCGGGGCCGGCCACGCGCACCTCGTGGCGCAGCAGGCTCCCGTAGTGCCGGGCCAGCGCGACGACCCGCTGGGGCTCGGTCCATTCCGCGTTGTCGGCGCGCGGGGTGAGGCGGACCGTCGTTCCCGGCTCGGGGACGGCCGAGGCGTCGAGCGTACGGATGGTGTAGCGGCCGTCGGAGTGGCCGCGCCATTCCACGGCGGGAGCGGCCGGGTCGGCGGCGGACCGGCTGACCACGGTGATCTCGTCGGCCACCACGAAGCAGGCGAGCAGGCCGATGCCGAACTGGCCGATGAACTCGCCGCGGGCGGCGTCGAGCCCGGCGCCGTCCAGGGCCCCGTCGGCGGTCCGCTTGGAGCTGCGTCCGATGGTGGCCAGGAAGCGGTGCACGTCGGCTTCCGTCAGGCCGATTCCGGTGTCGGTGACGGTGAGCGTGTCACCGGTGCGCACCGTGATGGTGCCGGGGGCGCCGGGGTGCAGGGCCTGCCGGGCGGTGATGGCGTCGACGGCGTTCTGGAGCAGTTCCCGCAGGTAGACGCGGGGACTGGAGTAGAGGTGGTGGGAGAGCAGGTCGACGAGGCCGCGCAGGTCGACCTGGAAGGTGTGCGAGTTCTCGGGGTGGGTCACCGGTCGGGGTCCTTCTGTGGGCGTGCCCGGGCAGGGCGGGGCCGAGCCCCGGCTCGGCACGGGGACGGAGCGGGGCGGCCCGGCACGGCGCGGGCGACGGGGAACGGGAACGGGCGGGGCCGGACGGCTGGGCCGCGCGGCGGGCTCAGCGGCCGGCGGCCGAGCGGTGTTTCCGGTAGGCGGCGACGGGATCGGAGCCGTTCAGGTACTGCCACGGCGACTCGGTCACGTCGCCGTCGGTCGCCTCGAAACACTCGCGGGCGGCGGACCGCTCCCCGGCGAGGGAGAAGGCCATGGCGAAGGAGTTGAGTACCTGGATCCGCTGGTACGGGGAGGCCAGGCGTTCGAAGTCCGGGTGACGGAACGAGTGCGCGGCCGCCTCGTGGAGGGAGGCGCTGACGTCGGGGCGGCCCATGTACCGGCCGTCGGCTCCCGAATCGAGCATGAGCCACTGTTCGAGGTGTGCGTCCGGAACCAGCATGCCCAGTGCCGACCCGCCGGGCGCGGCCGCGGCGGATTCCCGTGCGAAGGCGTGCATCTGCTCGTCGGAGCCGCCCCACTTCTTGCAGACCTGCTGCAACTGCTGGCTGTGCGCCCCCAGGTGGTGCGGGGTGCGGCGCACGGCCGCTTCGAACCGCCGCAGCGCGAGGGTGGGGCCGACCTGGAGACCGCGTCCGGTGATCTGGAGGCCGTACCAGGGGGACGACCATTGCGGCTCGCGCTCGGCGGCCTCGTAGAACCACTGCTCGGCCAGCCGCAGGCGCCCGTGGAACAGGTCGAACTGCTCGCGTGACACGTGCTTGGCGAGGGCGCCGGTGCGCGCCTCCCAGCCCCAGGTGATGTGCCTGAAGCCGGCCAGGACGCGCGGCAGTGCCGCCTCCGGCTCGGCCTCGACGGCCTGCACGATCCACCGCTCCACGCCCGCCGTGTCGGCGACGGCCCAGAGCAGCTCGGTACGGTCGCCGCCCTCGGGGTGTGCCTCGAAGAGCCCGCGCACCGTCGCCCAGTCGGCCGTCGCGGCGGCCTCGCGGGCCTGCGCGACGTCCGGGTCCCCGGAGTCCTTCCGCAACCGTGCGGCGGGCCGCCCCGTCCACTTCCCCAGCGTGCGCCCCATGTCGCGGAGCAACGCCATGTCCCCACCCCTTGCCGTGTTCGTGCGGGGCAGCGGATCGATCGCTCCCCGTGAGGGAAGTGACTATCACGCGCGTCCGACAATCGCACAACCATATGTGGCCGCTGTCGCGGAGGACCCGCTGATCAGGGGGTTGCCGGAGTGGGGTTCGGCCGCCCGGCGCATCCGGCCGGCGGAGTGGAAGGGAACGGAGCGGTGTGCCGCCGGGATCCCGCCGGCCCTACCGCGGCCGGCCCGGACGCGTCCGGCGCCTCGGGGTGGGCGCCCTTCGGGCTTCCCGGTGGGCGGCTTCGTGGTGTCAGAAGGCGTAGACCGGGTTGCCGTTCAGGGTCGCGGACATCTCGCACGCGTTGGAGAAGGTGTGCTTCCACGCGACGCGGCTGCCGCGCCAGACGCCGTCGGCGGTGACGGTGACGGGGTCGTAGAGCATCGGGCAGACCCGGCCCGCATCCGGGGCGGCCAGCAGGTGGCCCAGCTCGCCGCCGGTGGCGTTGAGGGCGTCGCACGCGGCCCTGGGGGTGGGGTGGGTGCCCTCGGCGGTGTAGGCGCAGCTGAGGACGGCGGCGCGCAGGACGGTACCGCCGATGGCCGCGCCGTCACCCTGGGCGACGGTGAAGACCATGGCGGACGGGGCGTACGGGCTCGCGGGCTTGGCCTCCGCCAGGCCCGTGGTGCCGGCGAGGCAGAGGAGGGCGGCGGCGGAGACGGTGGCTAAGCGGTGACGCACGAGAAGACTCACTTTCGATTCGAAGGCCGATGATCGCGTCACATCCCCCATGTGACGCTCAAGCGGGGCAGAGCCTGCCAGATCTGAAGGCCCGTCGCATATGGGTGAGCGGTTTGCGGACACGTTCGTTCGGATGTCGGACATCAGGGCGCCATCCGTGCGGCCGTCGGGGTCATGTCGCAGGTCCGCGGCACGAGGGGGCGCGGCGCTCCGCCCGCCACGTCCCGGCCTTCCGCGCCACCCGCCCTGGTGGGCGCGGCGCGGGTTTCGCGGAACGGCCGTCCAGAGTGGCCGAATCGGCGCGACGAGCCGCCGCCACCCCGCCGGGCCAGGCGCCACCAACCCGGCGGGTCCGGTAGCGGTCCGCATCGCGCCCCTCGCGTTCAAGGACTGCACCACGGACGCGTCCGGCCTGCGCGTCGCCGTGGAAACGAACGTCGCTGCCGGGCCGGCCCTGACCGGCCGGAGTCCGGTGGCGCCCTCTCCGGGCCGGCCCTCGGGGCGGCGGCCGATCGCCAATGACCCTGCGGACAGAGGTTGTTAACCTATGGCCATCAATTGGGGAGGGGTGGGGCGGCGCCTCCCGCTCCGGACCTCCCGCCTCCGGCACGCCCCGCGCACCGCGCGCGACGCCGCACCTGGAGAGGTCTCGTCCATGCCCGTGGTCAACGACCGGATCAGCGTCCTGTCCGAGGACTTCGCCGCCGACCCGTACCGTCACTTCGCCCGGCTCAGGGAACGGACCCCGGTGCACTACGAGCCCGCGGTCGACGGCTACTTCCTCTCCCGCCACCAGGACGTGAAGCGGGTACTGACCGACCACGAGGCCTTCAGCACCGAGACGTTGCAGGTACGCGCGGAGCCCGTGATGCGCGGGCCCGTGCTCGCCCAGATGACGGGCGCCGAGCACACGGCGAAGCGGAAGATCGTCGTTCGCAGCTTCACCGGGGCCGCCCTCCGGGACCAGATGCGCGCCGTCCACGCCAACGCCGCCGAACTCCTTGCTCCCTTCCTCCCCCGGGGCCGCATGGACCTGGTCAACGACTTCGGCAAACCCTTCGCCATCCGCGTCACGCTCGACGTGCTCGGGCTGGACCGCGAGGACTGGCGGCAGTTGGCCGCCTGGCACCGCGGGGTCGCGGAGTTCATCACCGCCCTGGCCCTGACGCCCGAGCGGCGCCGGCACTGCCTGGAGTGCGCCGAGCGGCTGGAGGCGTACCTGCGTCCCGTGATCGCGCGGCGGCGCCGCCATCCGGGTGAGGACCTGGTGTCGAAGCTGTGCACCGCCGAGTTCGACGGCGTCGCCATGAGCGACCGCGACGTCACCGCCCTCGTCATCAACGTCCTGGCGGCCGCCACCGAACCCGCCGACAAGACGCTCGCCCTGCTCTTCAAGCACCTGATCGACCACCCCGAGCAGCTGGCGCAGGTCCGCCGCGACCCGGGCCTGCTGCCCGCCGCGATCGCCGAGACCCTGCGCCACACCCCGCCGGTCCAGCTCATCCCCCGCCAGGCGGAGCGGGACGCCGTGTTCGCCGGTGTCACCGTCCCCGCTGGCGCCACCGTCTTCTGCATGATCGGCGCGGCGAACCGCGATCCCGACGCCTTCACCGCCCCGGACACCTTCGACATCCACCGCCCGGACCTGGCCACCGCCCGCTCCTTCACCGCGGCCGCCCAGCACCTGTCCTTCGGCACGGGACTCCACCAGTGCGTCGGAGCGGCCTTCACGCGCGCCCAGATCGAAACCGTCGCCGCCCTGCTGCTGCCGGTGCTCGACCGGGTCCGCTTCAGCCCCGGGTTCCGCTACCGCGAGGCCGGTCTGTACACCCGCGGACCCGTCGCCCTGCCCCTGGAGTTCACGCCCCGCCTCGGCTGACGGCCCACACCGTACTCCCACACCCCCTCGAACGAAGCGAGCGAAGACCGACGATGCCACCGACCGACATCACCCGCGCCATCAACGACCTGCTGTTCACCCCGGACCTCGACCTCGCCGAAGCCGTCGACCGGCACTTCACCCCCGACTACCGACAGCGCACCAACGGCGTGTGGAGCGACCGGGCCGGCTTCGTCCGGCACATGACCCGCCTGCGCGCCCTGGTCCGCGGCGGGCACATCGAGGTCCACGAGGAGCTGCGGGACGGGCCGGTCTACGCCGACCGTCACACCGTCACCGTCCTGCGGGACAACGGCCGTACCTCCCGCACCGAGGTCTACCTCTTCGCGCGGATGGCCCCCGACGGCCGCTTCCGGCGCGTGGAGGAGACCACCCTCCTCGTCGACGGCCACCCCGACGACGGCAACCTCGCCACCATCACGTGACGTGAGCCTTTACCCAGCACTGGTTCCTGCCGGATCCCCTTCCGCCTACGCTCTCTGACGGAGCAGCGGCGGCCCCGGCCCTGCGGGCCTGACCAGCCCTCACGGACCGAAGGGCGACAGCCCGTCGTACGCCCGCGCGATGCGGTGCGGCGCGTACGGGCGGCGCCCTGCCGATCGGAGCCGGACGGAGGTGCTGGTACCCCCTCCGGTGCGGGAACGAGGGGTGGAGGCGCCATGGCGTCCGTGGGGGAAAGACTCAGCAGAGCGCGCGTGCAGGCCTTCATCGGCCGGGACGAGCAGCTCGGGCGCTTCGAGGAGGCCCTGGCCGGTGATCCACAGGCACCGTTCGCGTTCTACGTGTACGGGCCCGGCGGCATCGGGAAGTCGACGCTGCTGCGTCGCCTGGCGGACCACGCCCGTGCGGCGGGCCGGCTGCTCGTCGAACTCGACGGCCGGTTCGCCGACCGGGACCCGGCCGACTTCGAGCGTGCCGCCGGGCCCTTCCTGGACGTTCCCGGCACCGTCCTGCTCGTCGACTCCTTCGAACACTGCCAGTGGCTGGAGAGCTGGCTGTGGCAGCACTTCCTGCCCCGCGCCGCCGAGGACACCCTGGTCGTACTGGCCGGGCGGCGGGCCCCGCAGCCCCAGTGGACCGCCGACCCCGCATGGTCCCGGCTCCTGCACGTCACCGAGCTGGCCCCCTTCTCCGACGATCAGGCCCGCCACCTGCTGACCGCCGCGCGGATCCGGCCCGAACTGCGCGACCGGGTCATGCGTTTCGCCGGCGGCAACCCGCTGGCCCTGTCCCTGGCCGCCGCGGCGGGATCGGAGGGCTGCGGCCGGGAGGAGATCTGGGCCCCCTCCGCGGACGTCCTGCGCACCCTGCTGACGGGACTGATCGGCGAGGTGCCCACGGCCGCCCACCGCCGTGCCCTGGAGGTGGCGGCGCAGGCGCGCTCGACGTCCGAGGAACTGCTCGCCGCCGTGCTGCCCGCGGAGGACGACCGGTACGACGCCCACCTGCTGTTCTCCTGGCTGCGGGACCTCCCCTTCATGGAATCCACCCACCAGGGGCTCCACCCGCACGACGCCGCGCGCGAGACGCTCGCCGCCGACCTGCGCTGGCGGGCACCGAACGCCTTCGAGACGATCCGCCGCCGCCTTGCGGACGAGTACCTGCGCCTGCTGCGCGAGGCGCCCGAGGACCGGGTGTGGACGGTCACCGACGAGCTGTTCCACCTCTTCCGGGAGGGCGCGACCCTGGCGCGGCTGCGCACCTGGTCCCGCGAGGACGAGGTGCACGAACGCCCCCTGCACCCCGACGACCTCGACGTCGTCCTGCGCATGGCCGAGGAGACGGAGGGGGCCGCCTCCGCGGAGCTGGTCCGCTACTGGGCGGAGCGCCAGCCACGGGCCTTCAGCGTCTACCGCCTCGTCGGCACGGGCCGGACCGTGGCCTTCACGGCGCGGCTGGCCCTCCCCGCCCCGCCCGACCCGCAGGACCTGGCCACCGACCCGGTCGTCGCCGCGGCATGGGCGTACACCGAGGCGACGGCGCCGGTCGCCCCCGGCGCGCACATCGGCGTCAGCCGCTTCTCCGTCTACCCCGAGCGCTACCAGGTCCCCTCGCGCGTCATCGACCTGAGCAGTTCGCGGGCGCAGGCGGAGGCCGCCCGGGCCCACGGCCGCGCCTACGGGTTCGCCGTCTACCGGGACGCCGAGACCTGGGGCGCACGGGTCAAGGGCACCCTCACCGACACCGGGGCGCGGCCGCGGGTCGGTGCCCACACGTACGGGGTGTTCGGCGTCGACTGGCGTCAGGAGCCCGTGGAGGCGTGGCTCCAGCGGTTCATATCGGCCACGGAGGTGCCGGCGCCCGTCGGCGCGGGACCCTCGCCCCTCTCTCGCGCCGCGTTCGACCGGGCCGTACGGGAAGCGCTGGCGCACTGGCGCGACGCGGGCGCCTTCGCCGCCTGTGCCCTCCTGCGCACCCGGCTCGCGGCCGACTTCGAGGAGCCCGTCGGTGAGCTGCGCACGCTGCTGCACCACGCCGTCGACGACCTGGCCCGCGACCCGCGCGGGGTGCGGGCCCGCGAGGCCCTGACCGCGGGGCACTTCTCCGGCGCCCCCACCCAGGAGGCCGCCGCCCGCCGCCTCGGGCTCCCGTACGGGACCTACCGCCGTCACCTGCGGCAGGGCCTGGACCTGCTGTGCGAGGCCTTGTGGCAGCGGGAGGTGCAAGGGCCCGGATGAACCCGTCCGTCGACCGCGGTGGCGACCGGGCGACCGGGCGACCGGGTGACCGGGTGACGGCCGGGGTGGACAGGTGCGGACAGCGGTGGACAGTGGACGTGCCCGTCCGGCCTGGATAGTGGACGGCGTCCGGCACGAACCTGTGCGTCATGAACGCAGCACGCAGTCAGCCGTCCATGCCGGGAGCGGTGCTCGCGGCGCTCGCCGCGGCCCAGTTCACCGTCATGCTCGCCACCTCGATCGTCAATGTGGCCCTCCCGCAGATCCGAGCCGGGGCCGGGCTCTCGGACGGCGCGACCACCTGGGTGGTCAACGCCTACGGCCTGGCGTTCGGGGCCCTGCTCCTGGCCGGCGGACGGGTCGCCGACCTCCTCGGCCGCCGCCGCGTGCTGGTCGCCGGGCTCGCGCTGTTCGCCCTGGCCTCGCTGGCCGCGGGGCTGGCCGCCTCCGCCTCCGTACTGATCACGGCCCGCGCCCTCCAGGGCCTGGGCGCCGCCGCCATCGCCCCGGCCGCGCTGGCCCTGGCCATGGCCGGGTCCCCCTCCGGCGCGCGGCGCGGCAGGGCGCTGGCCGTGTGGGGAGCCGTCTCGGGTGCGGGCGGAGCGGGCGGCGTCCTGTTGGGCGGTGTGCTCACTCAGACGGCGGGCTGGCCGTGGATCTTCCACTCGGTCGCGCTCGGATCGGCACTGGTGCTGGCCGGTGTGGTGGCGTACGTGCCGCGCGGCGCGGGCGGGACGGGCGGACGGTTCGACCTGCTGGGCACGGCCACCGTCACCCTGGCCCTGACCTGCCTGGTCTGGGGCCTGACGACGGCGCGCGGCGCGGGCTGGAGCGACCCGTTGGTCCTGGGCGTCCTCGGGGCGGCCGCCGTGCTGCTGACGGCCTTCGCCGTGATCGAGGTCCGGAGGCCGTACGCGCTGGTACCGCCGCGGCTGTTCGCCGCCGGGCGCGTCGCCGCCGGCAACCTGCTGATGGCGCTGCTGGGTTCCGTGTGGATCGCCCTCTTCTTCTTCCTGCCGCTCTACCAGCAACAGGTGCTCGGTGAGGGCCCCTTGGCCACCGGTGCCGGACAACTTCCCTTCGCCGCGGCCAACATGCTCGGGGCCGCGCTCGTCCCGCGTCTGTCGCGGCGCGTCGGCGCCCCGGCGGCTCTGACCTCGGCCCTGCTCACGGAGGCCGCCGGGCTGCTGTGGCTGTCGCGGATCAGTGCCGACGGGAGCTACCTCACCGGCGTCCTCGGCCCGAGCCTGCTGATCGGCCTGGGGCTCGGCGCCGCCTTCGTCCAGCTCACGGCGCTGGCCGTGGACGGCGTACCGCCGCGGGACGCGGGCCTGGCCGGCGGGCTGGTGAACACCACCCGGCAGGTCGGTGGTGCGATCGGCCTCGCCGCCCTGACCACACTGGCCGGCTCCGTCACCGCCCACGCGTCCCCGCACCTGCCCGTCGCGGAAGCGCTCACGGCCGGCTACCGGACGGCCTTCACGGTCTCGGCCGCGGTCCTTGCGGCCGCGGCGGCCCTCGCTCCGCTCCTCACCCGCCGCGCCCCGGCCCGTACGGCGGCCGCGCCCGACCCCCGTACCCCGGTCCACCCCGTCCACCCCGCTCGCGGCCCCCACGCCGCCCGCCCTCCCGTGTCCGGCTGAACCGCTGGATCAGCCGGCCGCACCCCGCACCACCACCCACCCCGCCCATCCACCGGTCCATCCGTCGGAAGAGGTTCCTTCCCGTCATGAACGACACCACCGCCAAGCCGTACCTGACCGGCCACTACACCCCCGTCGCCGACGAGGTCACCGCCACTGATCTCACGGTCGAGGGCTCCCTGCCGCCCGAACTGTCCGGCCGCCTGATCCGCAACGGGCACAACCCGAAGCCCGGGATCACGCCCACCCACTGGTTCAAGGGCAGCGGCATGGTCCACGGCATCCGGCTGCGCGACGGGCGCGCCGAGTGGTACCGCAACCGCTGGGTCCACACCCCCGCCCTCGACGGCGCCCCCTACATGACCGAACACGGACCCGACCTGACCGCCAGCACCGCAGGCACCCACGTCATCGAGCACGGCGGACGCCTGCTGGCCCTGTCCGAGGCCTGCCTCCCCTTCGAGCTCACGCCGGAGCTGGAGACCGTCGGCGCCCACGACTTCGGCGGCAAGCTGCGCAGCGCGATGACCGCGCACCCCAAGGAGGACCCGGCAACCGGTGAGCTCCACTTCTTCGGGTCCTCGCCGTTCCCTCCGTTCCTGACCTACTACGTCGCCGACGCCAAGGGCGAGATCACCGACAGCGCCGAGGTCCCGGGAGCCACCGCCTCCCTCAAGCACGACTTCGCCATCACCCGCCGCCACGTGGTCTTCGTCGAGGGCAACGTCACCTTCGATCCCGCCGAGCACTCCGGCATCCCCTACGCCTGGAGCGACGGGCAGCCCGCCCGGATCGCCGTGATGCCGCGCGGCGCGGACGGCGCCCGCCACGTCCGCTGGTTCTCCGTCGAACCGGGCAACATGCTGCACGTCTCCAACGCCTACGAGGACGACCAGGGCCGCGTCGTCCTGGAAGGCCCCACCGTGGACCGCGAGGGCTTCCGGCTCTCCTGGAACTGGTGGGTCGGCGCGCCCGGTCGCGGCAGCGAGCCCGCCTCCCGCTCCTACACCCGCCGCTGGGTCATCGACCTGGCCGAGGGTACGGTCGCCGAGCAGATCGTCGACGACCTGCCGGTGGAGTTCCCGACCCTCAACGAGGCCTACCTGGGAGCGGAGAACCGCTACCAGTACGCCATCTCCTTCCCGGACGACAAGGGCTTCGGCGGCTACGGCATCGTCAAGTACGACCGCACCACCGGCGCCCGCCGGGTCCGCCCGGTCGGCGATGCCCGGATGCCGGGCGAGGCCGTCTTCGTACCCGCCGCGGACGCCACGTGCGAGGACGACGGCTATCTGCTGACCGTGGTGTCCGACCTCAAGCAGGACGCCTCGCAGCTGCTGGTCCTCGACGCCTCGGGCCTGGAGCAGGTGGCCGCCGTCCACCTGCCGCGGCGGGTGCCCGCGGGGGTCCACGGTTCCTGGGTCCCCGACGGCGTCTGAGCACCTCACCCCGAGGAACCCGGGCGCGCCGGTGACCGCCCTCGTCTCCCCCGGCACCACCCGTACCACCCGAGCGGACCCGAACGGCCCCGCGAGCTGCGTGCTCGCGGGGCCGTTCGGGTCCGCCTGACGGGGCCGGTCAGAAGCCGCAGGACGCTCGCGCGTCCTGGAAGCGCTCGGGACGCCGCCGTCGGTATTCGACCAACGACTGCGCGACCGCGGCGCCTTCGCCCACGGCGGCGCCGACCCGCTTCACGGATCCGGACCGCACATCGCCCACGGCGAAGACCCCGGGCAGGCTGGTCTCCATCGGCAGCGCCTCCGGCCCGGCCCCGCCGCTGCCGGTCAGGACGTACCCGCGGTCGTCCAGCCTCAGCGTGCCGCCGAGCCACTCGGTCGAGGGGCGGCCGCCGATCAGGACGTACAGGCAGTGTGCGGAGACCGTTCGCTCGGTGCCCGCGCGCTCGCGGAGCCGGAGCCCGGTGAGGGTGGTCCCGCCGAGGCATTCGGCCACCTCGGTGCCCAGCAGGACCTTCAGGCCCGGGGTCCGCTCGATGCGCTGCACCAGGTAGCTCGACATGGAAGCGCCGATGTCGGTGCCCCGGACCAGCAGGGTGACGGAGCGGGCGTAGCGCGCGAAGTAGAGGGCGGCCTGTCCGGCGGAGTTGCCCGCGCCCACCATGTACACGTCCTCCCCCACGGTCGAGGGGGCGTCGGAGAGGCACGATCCGTAGTACACGCCGGAGTTGAGGAGGCGGTCGACGCCGGGAGCCGTGAGGCGGTTCCAGTCCACACCCGTGGCGACGACCACCGCGGCCGCGGTCACCGAGGCCGTTTCGTCGGTACCGGCCTTGGTGAACTCGACGGTGTGGTCGCCCGTTTCCGTCGGGGTCACCCGGCCGGCCACCCGGGTGGGCTGCCACTCGACGCGGGCCCTGCGGGCCTGTTGCAGGGCCCGCTGGGCGAGGTCCCCACCCGTGAGGCCCACGGGGAACCCGAGGTAGTTCTCGATCCGGGAGGTCGATCCCGCCTGCCCGCCGGGCGCGTCGTCCTCGATCACGACGACGCTCATGCCCTCGGCGGCGGCGTACACGGCCGCGGAGAGCCCTCCGGGGCCACCGCCGATCACCGCGACGTCGTAGTGGTCCTGCTCGGCCTGCCGGATGAGACCGAGCCGTTCGGCCAGCTCGCTGATCGGGGGGTCCGCCAGCTCGGTGCCGTCGCCGAGCCGGACGCGCACCGGGGCGTCCCGTACGTCCTCGTCGGGCAGCCAGCGGAAGATGACGCCGCTGCGACCGAGGAAGTCGCGCACCGCGTAGGCGGCGGGTGAGAAGCGGCTGCCGCGCACCTCGGCCGTCGGCAGATCGCCGCGGAAGTCGGCGTTCCAGGTGCACAGGGAGTCGTCGAGGGCGCCACGGAGGTGCTCGGCCGGGTTCTCGTCGCTCCCGGCCGGTGCGGTGCGCACGCCGGGCACGGCGTCGGAACGCCCGGTCAGCGACAGCCAGCGCACGCCGGGGTGCGCCGCAGCCGGATCGGGGGCCTCATCGGCGAGCACGGCGGCCACGGGTACCTGCCGGTCGGCCAGCGAGTTCAGCGCCCTGACCACCTCCGCCGGGCCTCCGACCTGCAGCACGCGGAACGACGTCCGGTACCAGCTTTGCACCAGCTCGGCCGTCTCGTGCCGGCGGAGCGGATCGGAGTCGGAGAGAACGATCACCGGCAGTGCGGCTTCGGCGGCCATCAAGAGGTCCTCCAGATAGGTCTTGGGAGATCGGCTTCCTCTTGCGTTCAACGAGCGGGGGCCCGATACGAATCGGCCCGGAGGCCCCGGAGCTCGGGAGACGCGACCGCGGGCCGGCGGGGCCGCAGGGGGGCATGGCGGTGCCCCCCTGCGGACTGCGGACTGCTCAGAGCCGGCCGAAGAACTGGTTGCCGGGGGCCGAGTGGTTCTCGCTCGTGTAGTACTCCTTCATGGCGGAGCTGATCTCGTCGCGGCTCAACTGCCCGTCCCCGTCGAGGTCCAGCCGGTCGAAGGCCTCGTCGAAGGTCTCGCGGGGCAGGCGGAACATGCCGTGGAGCAGAGAGGTGTACTCGTCACGGCTCAGCATGCCGTCGCGGTCGCGGTCGGCGAGCTCGGTCCAGGCGTTGCTCATCGTCCTGATGCGCTCCCAGATCCTGTTCCGGTCCGTGACGATCCGCGCCCGGAAGGCCGCCCGGAACTCCTGCCGGTCCACCCCTCCGTCGTCGTTCTTGTCCATCGCCTGGAAGACGGTGTCCCAGAGGTCCGCCAGCGATTCCCTCAGTCCGGCCACGGCGTCCGGGGCCAGGCCGTGTGACTCGGCGAGCCTGTCCGAGAGGCCGATGACGTCCGACTTCACGAGCCGCCCGTCCCGGTCGGAGTCGAAGACATCGAACGACCGGTCCAGCTTGATGTCCAGAACGCTCACGACACCATCCCCTTCACTTCATGCAGTCGTCTCGTGACGCTGCGTGGCGGGGCCCAGGAAACCACACGCCCCGCCCTTCCCGCAGGCGAAGAAGGGGTGACTGCGCGTTCCGGGTGACGCGGCCCGGCCTCCGCGGTGAGCTCACCCGGTGGGGTCACGCGGCGGCCGCACCCGATGGGGTCACGCGGTGAGTCCGGCCTGCAGCGCGGCCAGCCGCTGCTCGAAGGGCACCGGTGCGAAGCCGTCCGCCGGGTCCACCGACGTGACCGCCCCCGTCGACGAACGGGGTGCGATCGCGGCGGCGGTGTCGACGTCCGGGGCGGCCCGTCCGGCGGCGGGGGCCATGAAGCGTGCGAGCTCGGCGCCCGCGCGGGAGATGCGCTGCGCCAGACCCTGCCGGCCCCAGTCCTCGGAGGCCGCGTAGACGGCGGTCGGCACGACGAGTGCGCGCAGGTGGGTGAAGAGCGGGCGCATGGCGTGTTCGGTGACCAGGGAGTGCCGGGCCGTACCGCCGGTCGCGCCGAGGAGGACCGGTTTGCCGGTGAGTGCGTCCTTGTCGATGAGGTCGAAGAACGATTTGAACAGGCCGCTGTACGAGGCCGCGAACACCGGGGTCACGGCGATCAGCCCGTCGGCGGACGCCACCGCGTCGAGCGCGGCGGCCAGTCGGGCGGGCGGGAACCCGGTGACGAGGTGCTGGGCGATCTCCGTGGCCAGGTCCCGCAGTTCGATCACCCGGGGCTCGGCGTCCACGTGCCGGAGCGTCGCGGCCGCGAGGCGGTCGGCGAGCAGGCGGGTCGAGGAGGGCGAGCTCAGCCCGGCCGATACGACGACGGTCTTCATGCCGGCGTCCCCTCCTCCGGGGTCTCCCGGGCCGCGGCCACGCGGGCCCGGTGCGTGGGCGCGTCCGGCACTCCGGCGGGACGCAGGTTCGCGAACTCCTTGCGCAGCACCGGCACGACCTCCTCGCCGAGCAGGTCGAGCTGCTCCAGGACGGTCTTCATGGGCAGGCCCGCGTGGTCGATGAGGAACAGCTGGCGCTGGTAGTCGCCGGCGTAGTCACGGAAGGAGAGGGTCCGCTCGATGACCTGCTGCGGGGAGCCGACGGTCAGCGGGGTCTGGGAGGTGAACTCCTCCAGCGACGGGCCGTGGCCGTAGACCGGGGCGTTGTCGAAGTAGGGGCGGAACTCGCGCACCGCGTCCTGGGAGTTCCCGCGCATGAACACCTGGCCGCCGAGTCCGACGATGGCCTGTTCGGGGGTGCCGTGGCCGTAGTGGGCGTAGCGCTGCCGGTACAGCTCGATCATCTGCCGGGTGTGGGAGGGCGGCCAGAAGATGTTGTTGTGGAAGAAGCCGTCGCCGTAGTAGGCGGCCTGCTCGGCGATCTCGGGCGAGCGGATGGAGCCGTGCCAGACGAAGGGTGCGACGCCGCCCAGCGGGCGGGGCGTCGAGGTGAAGGACTGCAGCGGGGTGCGGAACTTGCCCTTCCAGGTGACGGTTTCCTCGTCCCACAGGCGGCGCAGCAGCGCGTAGTTCTCGATGGCGAGGTCGATTCCGTCGCGGATGTCCTTGCCGAACCAGGGGTAGACCGGTCCGGTGTTGCCGCGGCCCATCATCAGGTCGACGCGGCCGTCCGCGACGTGCTGGAGCATCGCGAAGTCCTCGGCGATCTTCACCGGGTCGTTCGTGGTGATCAGCGTCGTCGACGTGGAGAGGATCAGGTTCTCGGTGCGCGCGGCGACGTAGCCGAGCATCGTGGTCGGCGAGGAGGGGACGAAGGGCGGGTTGTGGTGCTCACCGGTGGCGAAGACGTCCAGGCCGACCTCCTCGGCCTTCTGCGCGATGGCGAGCATCGCCTTGATGCGCTCGTGTTCGCCGGGTGCACGCCCGGTCGTCGGGTCGGCCGTGACGTCACCGACGGTGAAGATCCCGAACTGCATGGCTCCCCTTCCAAAGTTGTTTACGATTCAACGATACCTGGCAACAGGGGGCGCGGCCGATCTATTCCGGGCCGGGAGGAGAAGATCCGCTCACCGCCCGGCCGGGCGCGTCGAGGCGGTGCGGCCGGTGCGCCGGTGGCCCGAAATCCGGTGGGCGGAGGGTGTGCCCGTCGGACACAATGCCCGTGATGATCTCCACCGCCGGCGAACTGCTCGCCGCCCTCGAAGACCTGCCGCACGCCGCGCGGCTCCGGTACACCGCCGTCACCGCCCACCGGCTCTCCGCCCGGGGACGACTGGGCCCCCTGCTCACCGGGCTGGACGCGCTCGGCCCGTACGAGCGCCGCCTCGCCGCGCTGGCCGCCCTGACCGCCGGGGAAGCGGAGTACCTGGCGGCCCGGCTCGCCGATCCCGACCCGGTGGTCCGCCGGTACGCGTTGCGCGGCGCGCGGCGGCTGCCCGTCCCGGACTCCGCCGTCGAGGCCGCGTACGAGGACGCGCCCGCCGTGGTCCGGGCCGGTCTCACACGGCTGCTGCGTGACGGGCGGCGGCCCCGACTGGCCGAGCGGCTGGTGCCGCGGGTGCGCGCCGAGTACGGCGACCGGGACGCGGCCCGCCTGCTGCCGGGCTGCTCGCGGGAGTTCACCGCGCGGCTGCTTCCCGAACTCGCGGGGGCGCTCGCGTACGAGGACTGGGGCGGACTCGCCGTCCGCCACCCGTGCGCGGTCCTCGACCACGCCGAACGGGAACTCGACGGTCTGCCCTCCCGGTCGCGCGACCTCTGGTGGCGGCGGCACGCCAACGCGATCGCCGCGGCCCTGCCCGCCGCACCCCAGCGGGTGCTGGACCTGCTGGAGCGGAACGGTCCGGACGGCCTTCCCGGTCCGGTGCACGACCGGCTGGGCGACCTCGTGGCGGTGGACGCCGAGCGGGTCGCCCGTTGGTTCGCCGACCCCCGCCGGGCGGTCAGGCGGTGGGAACGGACGCCCGGCCGGGCGGTCATGCGCCGGCTGGTGTCGGCGGACCCGGCGTCCCTGCCCCGGCTCGGGGCCCTGTGGTTCCACCGGGAGGCCTTCGGCCTGCTGCTGCGGTCGGTGCCACCGGCTCGGCGACCTGCCTTCGTCGACGCCGTGGTCGCCGCGGGCCGTCCCGGCGGCAACGTCAGCGCGCACGAAGGGGTGCTCGCCCGGCTGCCTGCCGCCGAACGGCACCGCCGCGCCCGCGCCTCGGTCGAGGCCCTGCGCACCGAGGGCACGACGGACTGGGCGCTCTGGCACTCCCTCGCGCTGCTGCCGCCCGCCGAGGCCCGCCCCGAGCTCCTGGCCGCCCTCAGCACGAACGACGCCGATGAGCGCGGGACGATCTGGGAACGGCTGACCGTCAACGCCGGCCTCACCGGTGATCCGGAGGAGGTCGCGGCGGTGCTGGCGCTGGCCGCCGGCCGACTGGCCAACGAGCGTGACCCCGTACGCCAGGAGGCCCTGTCCGCCTTCGACGACCTGCCGGTGCCGCTCCTCGCCGCGGCCCTCGACGCCGGCCCGGCCACGGCGTCCCCCGGGACCGTTCCGACCGCTCCGTCCTCAGGGGACCGTACCGGGGCCGACTGCCTGGAGCGGCTGTGCCGGGACGCCCTGCGGGCCCGGGACTGCTCGGCCCTGAGCCGGGAAGCGATCCGCTCCCTCGCCGTGAACCTGCTCGCCGCCGGGGACGCGCCCGGCGGCGGGGACCGCGGTGCCACCGCCCCGCGTACCGCGGTGCGCATCATCGAGACGCTGACCGCCCACACCGGTACGGTCGCACTCGGCCGCCCGGGAAGCGTGTCTCCCGGCGGCGGGACGCGCGCCCTGCTCGACGCGCTCGGCCCGTGGCTGGACCGGGCCGCCGCCCGCGGGGACTTCGCGCCCCTGCTGGCGCTGGTCACATCCTGCGGGCATCGCGCGTACCGGATCCCGGAACTCCAGGACCGCCTCGAACAGGCCCTGCGCACCTGCCCGGACGGGGTCTTCGGCGAGGTCGCCGCGGCCTGGCTCGCCGATCCGGCGGCCCGCGGCCACCGCGTGGCCCGGCTCCTGGAGCGGGAGCCCTCGGCCGCCTTCCTTCCCCCTGTCCTCGCCGTACTCGCCGCGGAGCGGACCGACCTGCTGGACCTCGCGCTGACCGGGAGCCCCGTCCCGGGCGGCCGGTTCCCGGCGGCCGGCGCTCCCCGGCCGCTTCCCCCCTTCCGGTACGCCGACCGGTGGCTGCCCCGGCAGCAGAGGGCCGCGGTCCGGCTGGCCGCCGACGTCATCGCCGGTCCCGGACGGGGCCTCGACGAACGCGCCGCGCTGCTGCGGGCGGTGGCCCCGGTGCCGGAACACGGGCGGGCCCTGCTCCAGCGGTACACCGCCGCCGCGCCGGGGCCCGGGGGCACGGCGGCGGCCCTCACGTCGGCGGCCCTGGAGGCGGCCGCCCACACGGACGACCCGGCCTCGGCCCTCGCCGTCCTCCTCGACCACGCGGGCGACGACAGCGCCGTGGCCGCGTGGTCCGCGGCCGGCCGCGCGGCCGCCCACGCCCGGCCCAGCCGGCTCGCGGCCCTGTTCCGTGACGTCCTGACCCGCGATCGCGGGGTCAAGGTCACGGTCCGGAAGGCGGCCGCCCGGCTCGCCGCCCGCCACCTGTCCCCGGCCGCCGCGACCCGGCTCCTGTCCACGGTGGCGCGCACCCCCGGCATCCATCCGGACGTGCGCGTCACGGTCGTCGGTCTGGCCCCGGCGTTGCTGCCCGCCGAGGAGATGTGGGGCCTGCTGGACTCGGCGGTCACCGACGGGCCCGATGCCGCCCGGCGCGCCCTCACGGAACCGGACCCGACGCGGCTGTCCGCGGCCGACCGGCCCCGTTACGGGGAGCTCCTCGCCCGGCTGCCCTTCGTCGTCGGGGGGCAGGCGCCGGATCTCGCCCTGTCCGTGCTCGGCGACTGGGCGCGGTACGCGCCCGCGGCCGGCACGGCGCTGGCGGACGTCTACACCGACCTCGCCTCGCCCCTGAGGCCGTGGCGGGCGAGGTCCGCCCTGATGGGCCTGGCCCGCTCCGGACTGCCCCACCCGATCGGCGGTGTGGAGCCCGGGAGCCTCCTGGACGATGTCGTGGACCGGCTGCTGGTCCTCGTCGCGGCCGGGGAACCGGAGGGCGGTGGGCGCGAGGATGATCTGCCGGCACGCCGTCGCCTGGAATCCCTCGCCGACTCAGCGGCCGGGGACCACCGGATGTGCGCGGCCCTGGCCCGGAGGCTGGGGACCGATCCGGCGGTGACGGCCGCCCGTACCTCCCTCCTGGTACGGGCGGTCGACCTGGAGGCCGACGCCGCCGGGCTGCGGCGCTCGCTCCGTGAGCTGACGGCCGCCGTCGAGGGCCGCCCCGTTCTCGCGTTCCGGGTGGCCGGGGACCTGGAGGAAGCACACCGGTACGGGCCTCCGCTCGCCGACCCCGCCGCGGCCCTTGCAGCGGTCCGCGATCTCAGCGGCGACGGGGATCTGGCGCGGGGCCTCCTCGCGGTCGGCCTCGCCACGGCCCTCGGAGCCCGCCAGCATTGGCCGGACGCCTGCCGCGCCGCCCTCGTCGGGCTGCGCCGTCACCCGGAGCGGGAGGTCCGGGAGGCGGCGTACGCCACGGTCCTGGGCGGAAGCTGAGCCCGCACGGGGGGCGCCGTCCCCGGGGCGCATCCTCCGGACGGACCTGGGCGGCGCGCCGGGGGCGGCCTTCCGCCACGGGTTCGGCCGGTCGGGGTGGCGGGCTGCCCGGACACGGCGCGGTGCGCCGCCCCGGGCCGCCCGGGCGGGAAGGCTCGGCCGACAGGTCCGTGCGGCTCACAGGAGGGGTGGCCCATGCCCGGTGCCCGGCCCCCTCTCGCAGCGGACGTACGCGCCTTCGTGGTCACCGCGGCGGCGGGATGCCTGGTCGGGCTGGTGGGCGGCGGCTTCCGGTGGTGCCTGGAACGGGCCGACGCGCTCCGCCGTGCGCTGCTGGGGGCCGCCGCCGGGCTCGGAGTGGCCGGGGTGCTGGTTCCGATCGCCCTGACCGCGTCGGGTGCGCTGGTCGCCCACCTCATCGCCCGGCGGGTCCCGTACGCGGCCGGCAGCGGCATCCAGCACGTGGAAGCGGTCTGGCGGGGGGAGAGCGCCACGCACCCCTGGCGGCTGCTGCCCGCGAAGTTCGCCGGTGGCCTCGTCGCGATCGGCTCCGGCCTGGTCCTGGGACGGGAGGGCCCGACCGTCCACATGGGCGCCGCCATCGGGGTCCTGGCCGGCCGACACGGCAGGCTCGGGCCCGAGGACGCCCGGCTGCTGCACACCGCGCTCGGCGGGGCGGGCCTGGCCGCCGCGTTCTCGGCCCCGCTCAGCGGGCTCCTGTTCGTCTGCGAGGAGGTGACCCGATCGTTGCGGCCCCGTCTGGTGCTGTTGACGCTGCTCGGCACCGTCGCGGCCGTGGCCTGTGCCGAGCTGATCGTGGGCGGTGCCCGCGTCTTCCCGTTGCCGGACCTCCCGGCCCCGCCGCTGTGGACGCTGCCGGCGTTCCTGCTGTTCGGCGCGGCCGCCGGGGCCCTCGGCGCCGCGTACGCCCACCTGGTCGTGGGAACGCTGGAGCTGTGCGACCGGATGACGCGGGTACCGGTGCCGGTGCGCGCCGCCGCGATCGGCGCCGTGGTCGGCGCGCTGATGGCCGTGGACCCGCTGCTGGCCGGTGGCGGCGACCCGCTGACGGAGCGCCTGCTGACCGCGGCGGGCCCGGGCGTGACGGCCCTGACGGCCTACCTCGCCGTCCGGTTCGTCGCGGGCCCGCTGAGCTACGCGGCCGCGACCCCCGGCGGACTCTTCGCCCCGCTCCTCGCCCTCGGCGCCCTGTGGGGAACGCTGGTCCACGCGCTCGCCGCGCCCGTGCTGCCCCCGCACGCGCCGGGGCCGGCCGCGTTCGCCGTGGTGGGCATGGCCGCCCTGTTCACCGGAGTCGTCCGCGCACCGGTCACCGGCATCGTCCTGGCCGCGGAGATGACGGGCGCGGTCTCTCTGTGGCTCCCGCTGCTCGTCGCGTGCTTCGCGGCGACGGTCACCGCCGACCACCTGGAGAGCGAGCCGATCTACGACAGCCTCCGCCGCAGGATGCTGCAACGCCCCTGACGGTGCGCCGCCGGCCGCCGCCCTCCGGACCGGCGGTCCGAGGCGCTCAGCGAAGGTTCACCCGGCCCGCCCCGCACCCGTCGCCTCCGACGCCATTTCCTGCAGCCTGGCCCGCGTCGTCGTCGAGTTCACGGGGAGCACACGGGTGATCGTGCGGTCCAGCCACGCCGTGTCCGCGAGGCGGTGGAGCTCGCCCTCGTCGACCAGATGGGACAGGAGGGCTTGGAGGAAGGCCAGTTCCCCGATGGGGTACCACCACGGATGACGGTCGAAGAAGACCAAGCGGTCCTCGTACGGGTGCCGAACAGTCATGTGCAGATAGCCGCCCCGACGTCCCCGCAAAGGGCCCGGCAGCCCGGCGAACATGCCGAGCAGGCCGACCGTTGATCCGGCCTTGCCCGGGAGCCTCGCTCCGATGGTGACGCCCATGCCCATCATGATCCTCGACCAGGGGATCGACTCCGTCGAGGAGTCCCGCGCGTGGGCGCGCATACCGTCCTCACCGAACTCCACCCAGGCGCCGCCACCCGCCCGCCCGGGATCGCCCAGCAGCCAACGGCCCTCCACCCGTACCAAGGGACCCAGGGATAGAATCGTGTCAGTCATGGCTCGATTTGATCAGACGCACGGGTGACACCCGTTCGATTTCGGCCACTTGCCCGTCGGCCAGGACGGCGCGCTGCCGGCCCCGTCCGCCCGGCAGCCGCTCGTGGCGGCCCGGAGACCCCGACGCCCTTGCCGCCGCCGAGCCGCACCCCGAGGGAGGAAGGCCGTGAACGGTCCGCACGGGCAGGCCCCGCGGTGGCGCACCGCCCCCGACGGCGGGCGACCCGAGGGCGCCGCGTGCGCCCACCTCGACCAGGCCCTGCTGCCCACCGATCTCGCCACGGAGCGTGGCTGCGCCGCCTGTCTGGTGCTCGGAACACCCTGGCACCGGCTGCTGCGCTGCCTGACCTGCGGAGAGGTGGGCTGCTGCGACAGTTCACCCGGCCGCCACGCCCACGCGCACGCGGAGTCTTCGTCCCACCCGATCGCCGAGTCCTACGGGAGCGGGGAGAACTGGGCCTGGTGCTACCGCGACCACCTCTTCCTCGTCCCGGCGTCACCACCCGGCGGCGAGCAGGTGCATCCACGGGGCCGGCCCCGGGCGAAGCAAGGGGACAGAGGCGATCGCCGTGACCAGGACCCGCCGTAGCGGACCCGTGCCCCTCCGCCCTGACCCGGCCGGTGTGCGCCGCCTGGGGGGAGGCGGCCGGTGTGCCCCGGGAGCAGGGCCTCCCACGCGTCGTAGCGTCTCCCCGTGAAGGGGGTCGAGAGGTGGAAGAGAGGGTGATCGCGCATGGGGCGAGACGGACAGGACCGTGGCGGCGGGAACGGCCGCGGCAACCACGTGATCGTGGTCGGCGCGGGCGCGGCGGGACTCGCGTGCAGCGCCGACCTGCTCGCCTCGGGCGTCGGCGTCAGCCTGTTGGAAGCGGCCGAAGCGGTCGGCGGGCGCATGCGCACGGACCGTGTCTCCGGCTTCGTCCTCGACCGCGGCTTCCAGGTGTTCAACACGTCCTACCCCCAAGTCAAACGGCGCATCGCCCTCAGGCCGCTGCGCCTGCGACCCTTCACCCCGGGCGTGCTCGTCCACACCGGTGGTGGGCGCCTGCGCCGGTTCACCGACCCCACCCGGCGACCCGGTGAAAGCCGCGACCTGCTCCCGGGCCGGCTGGCCTCGGCCCGCGACCTGACCGCGCTCGGTGTCCTGACGGCGCGCGACGCGCTCCTTGCGCCCCGCCGGCTGCGGGCGCGCCCCGAGCGGACCACCCTGACCGCCCTGGCCGATGCGGGATTCTCCGCCGACCTGGTCGAATCCTTCTTCCGGCCCTTCCTTGCCGGTGTGTTCCTGGAGGACGACCTGGAGACCTCCTCCCGGTTCCTCCACTTCGTGTGGCGCAGCATGCTCCGGGGCACCCTGTGTCTGCCGGCCGACGGCATCGGCGCCGTGCCCGCCCAGCTCGCCGACGGCCTCCCCGCCGGCGTGCTGAGCCTCGGGACCCCGGTCGCCCGCCTCGCCGATGACGGCGTGGTCCTGGCCGACGGCGCGCGACTCCGGGCCGACGCGGTCGTCGTCGCCACCGGCCAGTCGGCGGCGGCCGGGCTGCTGCCCGGACTCGCCGTCCCCGCCGGACGCACCGTCACCACCCTCTACCACGCCGCCGCCCGCTCTCCCCTGCACGAGCCCACCCTGCTCGTCGACACCCGGCGCCGGTTCCTCAACACCTGTGTGCTCAGCGAGGTCCACTCCGGCTACGCCCCCGACGGCCGGGCCCTGATCTCCACCTCCGTCCTCGGCGCTCCCGGCTCCGCGGAGGAGGCGGTGGTCCGGGCCGCGCTGGCGGAGGCGTACGACACCGACACCGGTGCCTGGGAGTTGGTGCACCGCTGCACCGTCCGGGACGCGCTGCCCGCCATGCCCCCGCCGCTGCCGCTCACCCGGACGACGCGCTTCGGCTCCGGCCGGTACGTCTGCGGCGACCACCGGGCGACCGGTTCCCTCCAGGGCGCACTGGCCTCCGGAGCCCGAGCCGCGCGCGAGGTGCTGGCCGACCTCGGTGCCACCGGGAGGCCACGGCGGATCCCGGCCCGGAGGCCCCGGCCGTGACCGGCGACTGGTGATCAAGGTTTGAGTGTCAATGCCGGACATGACAAGGAGAGACCGTGTTCAGGTGTGACGTACCGTCATGAGCGGTTGCCCGGATCGTGGATACGCTCTCCGATGACGGGCGGCCTCAGCAGGACTCCAGGTGGACGGGCCGGTCACCGGCCCGGCCCCGGTCGGACCGGTGACCGGCCCGCAGCGCGGCCGTCCGTCATCATCCCGGACGAGGAGACCGGCCGTACGAGCACGGTCGCGGACCACGCAGGCTCCTCGTCCCCCGCCTCCTGACGGAATGGACCGTTCGTGAGCCTTCGCCAGATCGAGCCCAAGCAGCGCGGATTCCTGATCGTCAACTCCCACCCCGACGGCGCCGCGCAGAGCGTGCGCCGCATGTGGGACGCCATCCCGGAGCGTGCCGACGGCCGCCGCCCGGTCGCGCTGATCCTCGGGCACTCCGCCGGCTACGGCCTCGCCACCCTGCTGACCGGACTGCGCCGGCACGGCATCCGCGGAATCGGCGTCGCCTTCGAGGCGCCCGACAACGGTCGCCGTACCGCGACCGCCGGCTGGTACCGCACCGCGGCCGTCGCCGAACTCGCCGCAGACGGTGGGCACGACATCCGGTTCGTGAACACCGACGCCTTCTCCGCCGAGGCCAAGTCCCGGGTCTGCGACCTTCTTGAGGAGCACTACGGGCCGGTCGACCACCTCGTCTACAGTCTCGCGGCCCCCCGGCGCACCGACCCGGTCACCGGCATCGTCCACCACTCCGTGATCAAACCGCTCGGCGCCGCGTACGAGGCACCCGCGCTGGACTTCTCCGGCGCTGCACCGCGGGTCGTACGGGCTCGGATCGAACCCGGCACGGACGAGGAGACCCGTGCGACCGAAGCCGTGATGGGCGGCGACGACTGGAGCCTGTGGATCGGCGCGCTGGCCGCCCGCGGCCTGCTCGCCGAGAAGGTCACCACCGTCGCCCTCACCTACGTCGGCTCCGAGGTCACCGCTCCCGTGTACCGGCAGGGCACCATCGGCGCGGCCAAGGAGCACCTGGAGCGGACCGCCCGCGACCTCAACTCCTCCAGCCCGCTCAAGGAGAAGGACGGCCGCGCCTTCACCGTCGTGGCCGGGGCCGCGGTCACCCAGGCCTCCAGCGCCATCCCCTCCATCGCCCTGTACACCGCCTTCCTGCGTACCGTCCTCGGTGAGGACGGCTTCCGCACCACCGCCGAGCAGGCCGCCGACCTGTGGGACCAGCTCGAAGGCCACACCCCGCTCGTCCTGGACGGGCAGGGCCGGATCCGCCTCGACGGCTGGGAGCTCGACGACCGGGTGCAGGAGCGCGTCCGCGCGCTCTGGGCCGACCCCGAACGGGGCCTCGGAGAGTCCCGGCCCGGGGCCGACTGGTTCATGGACCGGGTCCGGGAGTTGTACGGCTGGGGCATCGACGGCGTGGCCTGTGACCGGCCGGTCGAGACCGACGTGCCCTGGCCCAGCCGGTAGCGCCGCGGGGCGGCCGGGCGGGCCGGGGAGCCACGGCCGATTGTCAGTGGCGGGTGCGAGGGTGAGGACATCGAAACGCGATCAGGGGGAGCGGACATGTCCGGAAACCAGAACTACATCAATCACGTTGCTCTCGTTCTGGATGCCAGTTCGTCCATGTCACACATGCGCGGCAAGGTCATCGAGGTGGCGGACCAGCAGATCGCCTACCTGGCCCGCCGGTCGCAGGAACTGGACCAGGAAACCCGTGTCACGGTGTACGTGTTCGCCGACACCGTGCAGTGCGTCATCTACGACAAGGACGTGCTGCGGATGCCGTCCCTGAAGCAGCTGTACCGGGTCGGGGGAATGACGGCCCTGCTGGCGGCCGCCCTGAAGTCGCAGCGCGAGCTGGCGCAGACGGCTCAGCTGTACGGCGACCACAGCTTCCTGACGTTCGTGCTGACCGATGGTCAGGAGAACGCGAGCCACCGCTGCCAGGACGCGCCCGGCAGCGATCCGCGCGCACTGGTCCAGGCCGTGGCCGAGATGATCGCGAAGCAGGAGGACAACTGGACCCTGGCCGTCCTGGTGCCCGACCAGATGGGCAAGCGGGAGGCCATGCAGTACGGCTTCCCGAAGGAGAACATCGCCATCTGGGACGCCACCAGCACGCAGGGCCTGGAGGAGGCCGGGCAGGTCATCCGGGAGGCCACCGAGAAGTTCATGGTGGGCCGTACGAAGGGCATCCGGGGATCGCGCGCCGTGTTCTCCATGGGCGCGGAGGCCGTCAACAAGGACACCATCAAGGCGGCCGGACTCACCCCGGTGGACCCGGGTCAGTACCAGCTGCTCCCGGTGGACCGTGACGCGGCGATCCGGGAGTGGGTCATCGAGTCCGGACACGCGTACCGCACCGGCGGTGCCTTCTACCAGCTCAGCAAGTCGGAGAAGATCCAGGCGCGGAAGCAGATCGCGGTGCTGGAGAAGAAGACCGACCGGGTCTACGCCGGGCCGGAGGCCCGCGCCCTGCTGGGCCTGCCCGGCACGGAAGTCCGCGTCAAGCCGGACCACAACGACGAGTTCACGATCTTCGTACAGAGCACCAGCGTGAACCGGAAGCTCGTCCCGCAGACCCGCCTCCTGCTCATGGGCTGACCGGCCCCTGCGTCTGCGACGAGAGTGGCCGCGGGCATGCGAAAACGCCCGGCGGGGTGGTCCCTGCCGGGCGTTTTCGGATGTCCGCGGTCCGCTGTCCGCTGTCCACCGGTGGTTTAGTACCAGTGGTTGTTCTGCCAGAAGTTCCAGGCGCCGACGGGGCTGCCGTAGCGGGAGTTCATGTAGTCCAGGCCCCACTTGATCTGGGTGGCCGGGTTGGACTTCCAGTCCGAGCCCGCCGAGGCCATCTTCGAGGCCGGCAGGGCCTGGACCAGGCCGTAGGCGCCCGAGGAGGCGTTCGTGGCGGTGAAGTCCCAGCCGCTCTCGTGAGAGACGATCTTGTCGAAGGCCGCGAACTGCGCCGGGTCCTTGATCATCTGCTGCGCGATCGCCTTGGCGTTCATCGGGGCGGCCTGCGCGGGAACCGTGGCCAGCATCGAACCGGCGACACCCAGGGCGAGGACGGTACCCGCGAGGGTCTTCTTCGAAGCGGCGATGCGGCGGATGACGGCGTTGGACACGGAGGAACCTTCCGAAGGGGACAAGGACCGTCGCGGGCACGCCGAAGACGTGCGTGAACCACTCACGCAGAAGCAGAGGGGATCCTGGGCGGCGGGTGAAGCACCCGTGCCGCCCGGCGACCCATCCAGTTCTACCGACGCCCCGACCGCCTGGCAAAGACCCCGCCTACTACACACCCTCGCAGCGGGAGGTCCGAGGCCTCGGCGGGACCGGGTGGATCCGCGCAGGCCGGAGCCGCTCCCGGACGGCTTCACCGACCCCGCGGACCGCTACTACCCCGGATCGTGTGTGACGTGGGCCCTATGGGCCGAGTCACCACGGGGAGCCCCGCACCTCACCTGCCGTGACCACTCGTACCCGTACCGGATGCCCTCCGGGGCCTTCGTCGGCCGGCGGCAGCGACCCGTGGCCCGCTCCCCGCGCGGAGAGCGGGCATCGGCCCCTGTGCCGGCGCCCTGCCCGTTCCGTACGCTGGGCGGCATGCGCACGCGCCCCACGCTGAGCTGGACACCCGCCGCGGACCTGCCGCCCGGCACCGAGGATCCACGGCCCGTCGCCGCCGCCCTGCGAGCGGGCGGGGTGCTGGTACTGAGCGGAGCGGGCCTGTCGACGGAGTCGGGCATCCCCGACTACCGGAGTGAAGGGGGGAGCCTGCGCCGGCACACCCCGATGACGTACCAGGCGTTCACCGGCTCCGCCCAGGCCCGGCGGCGGTACTGGGCGCGCAGTCATCTCGGCTGGCGCACGTTCGGCCGCGCCCGGCCGAACACCGGGCACCGGGCCGTGGCGGCCTTCGGACGACGGGGTCTGCTGTCGGGGGTGATCACCCAGAACGTCGACGGCCTTCACCAGGCGGCCGGCAGCGAGGAAGTGGTGGAACTCCACGGGAGCCTGGGCCGGGTCGTCTGCCTCTCCTGTGGCGCCTCCGGCTCGCGCCGGGAACTCGCCGAACGCCTGGAAGAGGCCAATGCCGGCTTCGAGCCCATGGCCGCCGCGATGAATCCGGACGGTGACGCCGACCTCACCGACGAACAGGTCGGGGACTTCCGGGTGGTGCCCTGCGCGGCGTGCGGCGGTGTCCTCAAGCCCGACGTCGTGTTCTTCGGCGAAGCCGTGCCCCCGTCGCGCGTGGAGCACTGCCGCGCGCTCGTCCGCGGGGCGACCTCGCTCCTCGTGCTGGGTTCCTCGCTGACGGTGATGTCCGGCCTCCGGTTCGTCCGCCAGGCCGCCGAAACCGGCAAGCCGGTGCTGATCGTCAACCGGGATCCGACGCGGGGCGACCGGCACGCGCTCACCCGGGTCGGCCTCCCGTTGGGCGCCGCCCTCACCACCGTGTCCGACCTGCTGGACGTACCACTCGACGGCCCGCCGACGTCCTGAAGCAGCCGCGCGCGGGGCAGCCCTGCGGTGGCCTCCGCACGGGCGCCGCCGTTCAGGGTCCCGGTGTCCGTGGGTAGGGGCCGCCGCGGACGAGCAGGCTGCCGTGGTGGCGGGGCCGGTCGCCGCGCTCGTGGGCGGCGTCGGAGCGGTCGGCCGGTGCCGAGCGGCGTGCCAGGGAGTGCAGGGTCGCCAGGCCCGCCAGGACCTGGTCCCGGTGCTGCGCGGACTTCATCCAGCCCGGGAGCCGGGCGAACATCGCCCGCGTGGGGGAGGCACGGCGTTCGCGCAGCCGGGCGCCCACGTAGGCGGCGAGGGCATCGACGTGCTCCTCGTCGTAGGCCCACAGCACCCGTCCCACGCACCGCGTCTGGAGCCACAGCGGCCGCCTGAAGAAGGGGTCCTCGGTGCCGCCGGGCACCGCGCCGACCAGCCCGGCGCCCCGCTGTTCGGCCGTCCGGTCGGCGACCCGGCCGCAGCCGGGGCAGCTGAGGCGGCGGGGCAGGAAGAGCAGCTGGCCGGAGTACTCCGACGCCGCGAGCGGCGGCCGGGGTACGACGAGCGCCCGGCCGCCGCACCCCGGGCAGACCACGAGGATCCGAGCGGTGAAGCGGACGAGCCACGTGCCGTCGTCGTGGTGGCGGAGCGGGCCGGGGGCCGCGGAATCGGGGCTCATGACCAACACCCTGCCGCACCGGTGCGCGGACGCCCTCCAGGGGGTGCCCTGCGACGGCGTGCACACGGCCCGGAGCGCGTGGAAGCACTCCCCTGCCCCACCGCGCCACGTGCGCCCCCTGAGTGCAACGCACGCCGGCAGGACACGCCCCGTTTCGGCGCCGAGTTGGCCGAATTCCTGCCGTGCCGCGTCCCTGCCCCTACCGTGTAAGCCTGTTGGCCGCGGGCCTGACGAGGGGGATGCGGCGTGTCCACGTGGAACGGCATCGGTACGAAGTACCTGGGATTCAGCCACAGGCAGCCCGACGGCAGCCACCACGCCACCGAGTGGTTCGTGATCAGCTACATGCCGGTCGTACCGCTGCGGCGGTACCGACTGGTCGTGGGGGCCACGCAGTATGCGCCGGGCGCCGTGGGAGGCGGTACGTCGACCACCTCCTATGGCGTCCTCGGACGTTCGCCCTTACGCGTGCGCGACGTCCTGACCACCTACCTGATCTGGTGGGTGGCCGGTCCCGCCCTGGCACTCGGTCCGTTCTTCCTCATGGCCCGGGTGGCCCCGGACGCCGGCCGGGGATCGGCCTTCTGGAGCGCAGTGATCGTCATCGGCGCGCTGGTGTGGGTCGTGGGCCTGCCGCTGCTGCTCATCTCCCGGTCCAGGCGGTGGCGCGGCCTGCCCTGAGTCGCGCCTGCGGCGCGCGTGGCCCCGGGGTCAGGGCAGCCGGCAGTCGTGGAACCGGCCGGAATGGATGTGCCCGAAGGCTGCCGGGAGTTGTGCGATGCCCCGCCCCGGAAGGACGGTCAGGCTCCGGCCCTTGTAACCGGGCTTGCTGTAGACGGTGACGCACCGGCCCCACAGCGCGCCGTCCGCCGTGCGGGCGGCGGCACCGTTCCACACCGACGCCCCGTCGTTGAACCCTACGTAGGCAGTCGTCTCGGGGAAGCGCGGCATGTCCGTGGCCACCAGGCTGACCACGCCCGTGTACGCGGGACCGGTCCATCCGCACACCCAGCCCGGCGAACAGTGCTCGCCGGGTGCGTCGGAGGCGTCGGAGGCGCCGACTCCGGCGCGGGCCTCGGGGGCGAGCGCAAGGACGAGGACGAGGCAGGCCGCAGCGCCCAGAGCACGGGCCGCGCCGGTCCTCCTCCCGACTTCCGCGCGGCCCCTTCGGGTCACGGCTCCGGCCTGTGCGCTCACGTGGATCACCGCCGCTCTCCGGTCGTCCGCCGGGCTGGTGAGGGACTGCCCGCCCGCATCCATCGCACCTCCCCTCCACGGAGGTCGCACCTCGGACCGCGCGACGGCCGGAGCCGTACGCGGCGACGGGCACGGTCCGGATGCCGGGTGCGTGGCCCTGCGGCCCCGGCGCAATCCCTTTGGTGGTACCGGGAAGCTCCCGGCTAGCATCCGACGGTGATCACGCCCGCAGACACATCCTTCCGCGACGCGGTCCGTCGAGCCGACGTCCGCTGGCTGTCCGGCCACATCGACGTACGGCTCTGCCCTCCGGCCGTCTTCGGGCCTCTGGTCCGGCACGGGGATCCGGACCTGCGGCACCTGGGGCTGCTCCTGCTGGCCGAGCGCGTCGCGTCGGTCCGGACGGGCGACGCGGCGGGGATGGCCGAACTCGCGGAACTGCTGCCGACGTCCGTGGAAGGGCCGCCGGAGGCGGCGCTCGTCCTGGCGCGGCTCTACGAACGACTGGGGCAGTATCTCCGGGAACCCCGCATACCCGCGTGGCGTTCGGCCGGGCTGCCGGCACGGGTGCGGATCGCCTGGCTGCGCGCCGAGCTCCTGAACGAGCCCACGATGGTCCGGAAGGAGGCTCGGGGCGAACTGCTGTACCAGGCCGTGCGGGAGACCACCGTCACCCGCGCGCCCCGGCCGGAGCAGCTCGTGGACGAGCTGGTGGACAGCGGTGACCCGGTGTTGCAGGCCGCGGCGCTGCGACTGACCCGGCAGGGGCTGCACGCCGGCCTGCTGGCGCCCGTACTGGTGCGCGGCCATCTGATCGGGCTCCTCGGCGCGGGCAGCGCGGGCAGCGCGGACGTCGCCGCCGCCGCGCTGGACGAACTCGGCGAGCCGTGGGCCGCGTTGTCCCCCTTGCCGCTCGGGTGCCTGTCTCCCTTCCTGGCGGCCGATTCGGTGGTCGCACGGCCCGCGGCGGCCGGCGCCGCGCTCACGGCCGCGGCCCGCCACGGGCACGCCGGGCTGCTGTGGCAGGTCATCGAGGATCCGGATCTGCCGCCGGGGCTCCGCACGCGCGGGATGGAACTGCTCGGTGACCTGGCGGACCGGGGTGACATCGGCGCGCTGACGGCCGTCGCCGCACGGGATCCGTTGCTCTTCGGCGGGCCCGCGATGACCTGCCTGCGGGGGCTCCACCGGCGTGGGCACTTCGCCGACGCCGCGCAGGTCCCCTCCGTCCTCGGCCTGGCACTGGCCGATCACACGATCGCGCCCGCCGAGGTGGCGACGATCCTGTTCACGTGTCGGCAGGAGATGTTCCGCGCACTGGTGGATGCGCTCGCCGAAGATCCGTGCGGGCCTCGGCGGATCGCGCTGTTGGTCGCCCTGGCCGGACAGGGGGCGGCGGAACTTCCCATCGGCGACGCGATCACACGGGCGCTTCCCTCGGCCCCCGCCCCCGGGCCGCTCCTCGACGCGATCCGGGCGTTGCGGCACACGGATGCGGAAGAGTCCGTGATCGCCCTCCTGCCGTCGGCGCCCGCTGCGGCCCTGGCCGCTCTGGAGGCCATCGGCGGGCACCGGACGACGGCCGCGCTGAGGCGGGGACTCGGTCTCGCCACGGGCCCGGACCCGGCATCCGCCACCGCCACCGCGCCCTCCCCCGCGGAAAGCGCGGGCGTGATCGCACCACACCTGCGTGCCGTGCGCGACCGCGCCCTTGAGGTGCTGTGGCACCTGACCCAGGATCCGGCCCAGCGGCGCGACGTCCTCGACCGTCTCGATCCCGCCGATCTGCCCCCGCGCATCGCCGTGGATCTGGGCGGCCCGGACGAACGGGAACTGGCCCTCCTGAGTTCCCACCTGGACCCCGGCCGGCCGGTGGCCGCACTGCGCAGGCTGGCCGCCCACGGCGGCGCCGGCACGCTGCCGGTCATCGCCGACCTGCTCCTGCGCGTCGTGGCCGAGCTGGCGGCGTCCCACGAGCCGGGCGCAGCCGCCCCGCGTTCCGACGGCGGCCGGCCCGCCGGGGAGCCCGTGGTGCCCGGGGAGGTCCTGGAGGCCGTGCACGGCCTGGGCCGTCGCCTCCACGAGCGGGGACGGATCAGGCCCTCCTGCCTGCTCGACGCGGCCACCGCGGCGGACGCCGGACACGCGCTCGTCGCGACCATGGCGCTGGACCTGCTGGACCGGCCCGGGCTGTCGGCCGGCGAGCAGGCGATCCTGCTCGAACTCCTGCTCCGTGCCCCCTACGCGGGCACCCGTGCGCGGGTGCACCGCCTGCTGCGGCACCGCGACCGGCACGTGCGCAAGCACGTGATCGCGCTGCTCGCCCGCGACGCCGCGGGGGACGACGCCCAGGCACTGTCGGCGACCTTGATCGCGCTGACCTCGGCCCAGGACGTCCAGACCGTACGGCAGGCGCTCCTGGCGCTCGGTCACGCGCGGGCCCGCTGGGCCTCCGCCGCGATCGCCGCCTGCCTCGGCCATCCGAACATGAACGTCAAGAAGACCGCCGCCGAGGTCCTGGTCGGCGCGGGCACGCCCCTGGCCGTGCCGGCCATGCTCCACTGGCTCGGGCGCCACGACAATCCGGGCCTGCGCGGCACGCTCGTCGAGGCACTGCGCGGCGTCCTCGGCGACGCCTACCCGGCGACCGTCCTCGCCGCCGCAGAACACAGCGAGGACGCCCGTACCCGCGGGCTGCTGCTGGAAGGCCTCGACCGTACGCTCTCGGCGCGCTCGGTCCTCGCCCTGCACGGCCAGTCGTCACGGGTCGCGCCGACGCTCCTCGCGCTGCTGGCGACCGGCCGGATCGGCCTCGCCTCCGGGACGGCCGGGGACCTGTCGACGGCCATGGCCCATCACGGGGTCACCCGGCCCGCCGTACCGCCTCCGACGGTGGCCTCCGGGGCGGAGCAGGACGTCAGGAAGCTGACGGAGCGGGGGTGGGACCCGTCCGTGGCGCTACGCCTCGCCGCGCGGCCCGAGCTGCCGGACCCCACCCGACTGCGGACGCTGCGGCCCATGCTGGCGGACTGGCTCCGTCTGGCCGGCGGCGAGCCCGCCGTCCGGGCGCGTCTCGTCCTGCGGCTCACGCTGCGGCTCTGTCCCGCGCCGTGGACGGCCGGGGAACTGACGGCCTTCGGCCGGTCCGCGAACGTCCTCCTCGACGGACTCTCCGGTCTCGCCCGGCCCGCCGGACCTGCCGGACCTGCCGGACCCGCCGGACCCGCCGGACCGGACGCGGCCTCGGCCGCAGACCGGGACGACCTCATCGCGGTGCTCGAAGCGGTCGCACCGCGCCTCGCGGCGGCCGAGGGGGCAGCCGTCGCCCGCACGGTGCGCGCGCTGCCCCCCGCCCCCGCGGGGAGCCGGTCCACCCTGACGCTGCTGCGCGCCCTGGGCGCGGTGCTGGTCCGTTCCGACCTGGATCGGGCGCTCGCCTCGGCCCGGCTGGGAGCCGGGCCCTGGGAGGCGGAGGCCGCCGTGCTGCGTGAGGCCTTCGCCGCCCCGCCCTCCCCCACGGCCACCGCGGGGGCACGGCGGTGGCGGGCCGCGCTCGACGCGGCGGTGCGCTCGCCGAGGGCACAGGGGGAACTGCGCCGGCTTCGCGAACGGCAGGACGGCGTCCCCGGCTCCCGGGAACGCCTGGACGCCCTGATCGACGCCTACCCCGGCGCCGGCCCCGAGGTACGCGCCGCGCTCGTCGACTGGATGACGGACGTCCAGCCCCTCGACGCGCCCTCCTGGACCATCGCCGAGACCGCCCGCGCCGCGGCGCCGCAACCCCGGACCGTGCACGTCGACGACCTCGACCAGCCCCGTTCGGCCGCGCAGCGGGAGCGCCTGCTGGACATGCTGGCGGGCCCCGCTCCCGACCGGCGGCAGGCCGCCGCCCTGGCGCTCGCGAAGTGGCCCGAGCCCGAGGTCCGGCTCGCCGTGCTCCGCGCGTACCTGCGGGGCCGCGTCGACGTACCCATCGATACCCTCCCGGCCCGCGCGCTGACCGCCATCGGCGAGGCGGACCTGCGCGCGGACGAGGTCCTGCACGACCGGGTGGCCCTCGTGGCGACCCGGCTCGACACCTGGCAGCCGGGACCGCTGGTCCCGCTGCTGCTCGAATGGTGGGAGCACGACCCGCCCGCCGGCAGTTCCGCGGCCGGGCGGGCGCTGGGCGCCGTCCCCGCCGACGTACTGGCGGAGCACCTCGGCGAGCGCCTCGACGCCGGGGCGTGGGGGTTCCTCGACCTGCTCCACGGACGCTCCCTGCTGCGCACCCCGGCGCTGACCCGGGCCCGTCGTCGGCTGCGGGCCGAAGGGCGCGACGACCAGGCCGACCGGCTGCTGCTCGTCGAGGGTCCGCTGCGCCGCCCGGACGCGGCGGAGCAGGACGCCGCCGCGCTGGCGGTGCTCCGGCACCGCGCCCCGGCCGCGCCGGCGGAGGCGTCGGCGCCGCCGTCGCGGCAGGAGCTGCTGGACCTGGCCCGCAGCGGCGACCCGGTGCGGGTGCGCCAGGCGCTCACGTGGCTGGCCGCCGGACACCGCGGTCCGGACGCGGACCGGGACCCCGGGCTGCGGGAGCTGATCGCCGAGCTGCTGCGCCATCCCAGGGCCGGGGTCCGCCTGCACGCCCACCGGACCTCGCGGGCCATGCTGGACCGCCCGGCCCATCTGCACCACACGTCGATGCTGCTGGACGACCCCCAGCCGGACCTGGTGCGCACGGCGGTCCGGACGCTCTGCCACGCGACCTGGATCCCCGCGGCCCCCGCGGTGACCGGATTGCTGGAGCACCCCCATCCCGCCGTCCGCAAGGCGGCGGCCGAGGGGCTCGTGGGCATGGGTGCGGCGGCGGTCCCCGCCCTCCGGCATGCCGCCGTGCACGCCCGGCCGGACAAGCGGTCCCTGTACACGGCGGTCCTCGAACGGATCGAGAGCGCCGGAGCCGGGTAGTTCCGTCACGGCCGGCGGTTCACCGGTCCGCCGCCGGCCCGGCGCTGACATCGGCGTCCGGTGTCAGCGGACCGGTCCCTACGCGCCCACGTGTACGGCGCCAGTACCAGCGGGTCGCCGCCAGCAGGGCCACACCGTATCCGGAGAAGGCCGCGTACCCGATCCATCCGACCAGCAGGGTGTCGTCGGCCGAGTCGAAGCTCCCGGTCGGGATGTCGATCACACCCGTCTGGGCCAGCGCCAGGTACCCCAGCCCCAGCAGCCCGTAGGGCACCAGGGTGGCCGTCCCGATCAGCGCCGGGGTCAACGGCAGCCAGCGCGGCAGGCGCAGGCCCCACGGCCGGATCAGGCAGAACAGCAGCAGGATCCCGGCGAGGGCCATCAGTACGGTGGCGTCCAGCCCCCACCGTTCCAGGGTCAGCCACACCCCGGAGGCCCCGTTGCGCTCGGACTCCGCCAGCACCTCGGCCCCGCTCACCCCCGCGAAGGTGCCGCCCAGGGCCCAGTGGAGCTTCATCGCGATGTACGGCAGGAAGGTCGCCACCCCGACGTACGGGATCCATCGCCCCGGCGGTCCCGGCCGGGCCGCCACGGCCGCGTCCCGCCTCGCGCCGGCGGCCACGGCGGCAGCGCCCGTGAGCAGTGCTCCCACCAGGCCCAGCGCATGCGTCACCGCGCCCGTCACGCTGTCCACGCCCTGCCCGAACAGCAGCGCGAGCACGTCCATCAGCAGCGTGCAGCCGGCCGCCACGGACAGCCCGCAGGCCGCCCACAGCAGTACGCGCGCTCGCGCGGCGAGGCCCGCTCCCGCCGCTGCCACCGCCGCCGCGAGGGCCCACACGGCAACCGGCGGCCGGGCCTCGTACAGCCCGGCCCCGGCCGCGAGGGCACCCGCGGCACCCACCCACCAGCCACAGGCCACCGATACCGTCGGCGTCAGCATCTTCGAAGTCATGGCAGAAGCCTGGCCCCGGCAGGCCGGCCCGCACATCACTTCCCGGGTTGATCCCGCTCCCCCGCCCGGGGGAGGGAGCAGGTCGGGCCGGAGCGCCGCAGACCGGGCAGGGATCGCCGCCGGTTGCGCGGGCATGCGAAAACGCCCGGCGGGGTGGTCCCTGCCGGGCGTTTTCGGATGTCCGCGGTCCGCTGTCCGCTGTCCACCGGTGGTTTAGTACCAGTGGTTGTTCTGCCAGAAGTTCCAGGCGCCGACGGGGCTGCCGTAGCGGGAGTTCATGTAGTCCAGGCCCCACTTGATCTGGGTGGCCGGGTTGGACTTCCAGTCCGAGCCCGCCGAGGCCATCTTCGAGGCCGGCAGGGCCTGGACCAGGCCGTAGGCGCCCGAGGAGGCGTTCGTCGCGGTGAAGTCCCAGCCGCTCTCGTGAGAGACGATCTTGTCGAAGGCCGCGAACTGCGCCGGGTCCTTGATCATCTGCTGCGCGATCGCCTTGGCGTTCATCGGGGCGGCCTGCGCGGGAACCGTGGCCAGCATCGAACCGGCGACACCCAGGGCGAGGACGGTACCCGCGAGGGTCTTCTTCGAAGCGGCGATGCGGCGGATGACTGCGTTGGACACGGAGGAACCTTCCGAAGGGGACAAGGACCGTCGCGGGCACGCCGAAGACGTGCGTGAACCACTCACGCAGAAGCAGAGGGGATCCTGGGCGGCGGGTGAAGCACCCGTGCCGCCCGGCGACCCATCCAGTTCTACCGACGCCCCGACCGCCTGGCAAAGACCCCGCCTACTACACACCCTCGCAGGAGGGGCCCCGCCGTCCCCCTCCGCCACCCCGGCCGGGAGCCGGTCCCTGAGGGTGCGCACGGGCCTCGGGCGACTACGACGCCGCTTCGTATGTGACCTGGGTCCTATGGGACGGCTCACCGCCGGAGCCCCCGAACCTCACCCGGTGTCACCATGCGCGACCCTTTGCGTGGCGGCGTGGCGGCGAACCGGCAGGGGCCGCCCCGCCCCCGCCACCACAACCGATCGGCCCGGCTGCGCGTCCTACCCGCAGAGCCGTCCCCGGTCAGCCGGTCCGGGAGGACACCGACCCTGGAGGGGCACCATCGACACGCTCGCCGCACACCGACCCGATCCGACCGCAGGGCGCCGCCACAGGGCCGCGATCGGCATGGCGCTGCTGGGCGGCGTGGCCGGTGTCGTGCTGGCCGCCGTCGTCATGACGGTCCTGTGGTGGCCGCGGACCGAGGTGGCGTACCGCAGTACCGCTCCCTCGGCGGTGGTCTACCAGGACGGGGTGCCGCACTCGCTGGCGCTCGTGCACAGCCACACCCTGTCCGGGCGGCACTCCTACCGGATGGTGATCGGCAGGGAATCCGTCGGGACCTACGGGCACTGGGTGGACGTCGACACCGCTCTGGGGAAGGACGGAATCGAATCCACCACGTGGACGCAGGACGGGGTGCGTGTCCGTTTCCCGACGGGCCACGAGGTCTTCGTCCCCGCCCGCTTCTTCCTGTACGGCAGGTGACGCGCGGGCTCGGCACCGTCGGGGAGGCGGCAGTGGCGGTGCGGGTCCGCCGGGCGGCCTCGCGACCCGCCCTCCTCGGCGGCGCCGGAGGGGCGGGTCCCGCAGTGGCTTACGATGCCGGACGGACGGGGCCGTAGCGCAGAGGTCGTCGCGCGCGGTCTCCAAAACCGCGAGGACGCCGGTTCGAATCCGGTCGGCTCCGTCCCTCCGGCCGGCCGGGAGGGTGCGCGTCCGCCCCGCCCGGCTGCGGCCGGCCCGCGGTCATGCCGGGGCGTTCCAGGCGGTGGTCAGCCCGTCGAGCCACGCGGGGGGCAGCTCCGCCGCGTCCCACTCCTCACGCAGTTCCCCGGGTACGGTCGCGAGCCGCTCCAGCACCGCGAGGCTCGTGGCGGAGTGGAGGAGCGAGTAGCGGCCGTGCACCGTGATGGCGCTGCCCGGTCCGAACGCCGCGAACATCCGCTCCAGTCGGGGCCGGTGGGCCGCGGCGAACCGCGTGAGGCGCCCGGCGTAGCCGGCCCGCTGGCGGACCGTCATCGTGGCGAGGACGGCGGCGAGCACCTCCTCGGTCACCTCCGGGTCCAGTTCCGAGACCGCCGTGAACGACAGGTACAGGGGCGTGAGCGCGACCCGTGCCCGTTCCACCTCCATGCGCCCGGCCCGCGGGCGCTCCCCCGCCGGACCCTGTTGCCCGTCCGGGCCGACGACCCGTTGGAGCGTCCGCTCGGCGACGGCGCCGAGTTCCTCCAGCGCGTCCCCGGCGCCGTCGAGCCAGCCCGTCGCGTACTCCTCGCCCTTGTCCCCCGGAGCCTCGCGGCCGCTGCCGCTCAGTTCCTCGTAGGCCAGGGCGAGGGCGCCCGCCTCCACCAGCCCGATCAGTTCCCGCGCGTCACCGGAAGGGACCCCCGCCCGCGCGAGGAGCTGCAGCAGCGTCGTCCGCGCGTTGTCGACACTGGCCTCGTCCGGCCACTGCCGTCCCTCGTCGGCCGTGCTCATCGGATCCTCCTCTTCCCTCGGGTGGCGCGGTGTGTCCAACGAGACCGCTCCTCCCACGCTCCAACGCCCGACAGCCCGGCTGTGCTCCCGCCCGGTCGCCCGGTCCCGCTCGGCGCCGTTGCGGGCGCGAGGGCACGTGGGCGTCGACGACAGGGCCTGTGGCCGGGCACCTGGAGGCTATGACATCAGGTCGTCGGGCCGACGGAGGGAGGTGCCCCAGGGGGATCCACCCACAGGGCCGGGGCCGGCGTCCCGGTACCGCCGTACGGAAGTACGGAAGTACGGCGGTGCGAAGGGCCGTTCGGGGACGCCCGCGTCGGCCCGGTCACCCGGAACGGACTCCGCCGCCCCGGGTGACCGGCACTACCGCGCCGGCCGGGCGGAACGCGGAGGGAAGGCGAGGCCCGTCGGGGTGGCCAGGCCGGTGGAGTCCACGGTGGTCTGGACGCCGTCGGAGAGGCGGACGCGGACGACCCGGTTGTTGAAGGCATCGGCGACGTAGAGGGCGCCGTGGTGGTCGAGGGCGAGGCCGAGCGGGCTGCTCAGGCCGGTGGTGGGGACCGTGGTCTGCTCGCCGGTTCCCGCCGCGATCCGCACCACGCGGTCGTTGCCGCTGTCGGAGACGTAGAGGTCGCCCGCGGCGCTCAGGGCGAGACCGGTGGGCTGCGAGAGGCCGCTGGTGGGGACGGTGGACTGCCCGCTCCCGTCGGCGGGCACCCTCACCACGCGGTCGTTGACGAAGTCGGAGACGTACAGGTCCCCGTCGGGTTCCAGGGCCAGCCCCCAGGGGTGCAGCAGCCCGGTGGTGGGAACGGTGGTCTGGCCGCTGCCGTCGGCCGGCACCTTCACGACGCGGTCGTTGAAGCTGTCGGCGACGTAGAGGTCGCCGGCGGAGTCGACGGCCAGGCCCAGGGGGCGCGAGAGGCCCTCGGTGGCCACGGTGGACTGGCCGCTGCCGTCCGGGGCCGACCGCACCACCCGGTTGTTCCCGGTGTCGGAGACGTAGAGGCTGCCCGTGCGGTCCCAGGCCAGCCCTGTCGGGCGTACCAGACCGTCCAGGGGGAGGGTGGTCTGGCCGCCCCCGTCGGTGGGCAGCGTGACCACGCGGTTGTTGCCGTAGTCGGACACGTACAGCGGCGGGCCGGTGTGCGGGCCCACGTCGTGGAGCCGGTCGGCACCGGCCGCTCGCGCGGGCAGCGCGCACAGGAGCAGCGCTCCGGCGAAGGCGGCCAGACGGCGGGTCAGCCGCCTCCGGGTGCGGCCGGCGGGCGCCTGGGGTTCGGGGACGTGCGACTCGGCCGTGACGCGTGCCACGTTTCACCCACCTGTTCCGAAGGGGCCGGCCACGTGTCGGACCGGCCGGGTCGGGACGACCCTAGGCAGCCGCCGCGGGCCGGGCGGAAGCCACGCCACCGGCCGCGCCGCGGGCCACTCCAATGCACGGGCGCGTTCGAAAACGGGTAGGTGCGCCCCGTGCGGCTCTGGGATCATGCCCGGATGGTCCACCCCCTCGAACGCCTGGCCGTCCGGCACACCCACCGCCTCCCGTCCCCCTCCCGGGTCCTCCCCCTCAGCCCTGGCGGTGCGGGCCGAGGTCGAGGAGGACGGCCGCCAGGTCCTGCGCGGTCATGCCCGGGGCGGGCAGTTCCGCCGTGGGGCGCTCCCCGGCCCGCAGGCCGTCGAGGAACAGCGCCAGTTGCCGGCGCCATGCGTGCGGAGGTCCCGCGACGGCGAGGGAGGGAACGGAGCGTCCGAGCGTGGCCAGGCCCAGGAGCACGTCCTCGACGGTGACGTCGGGGCGCATGGCACCGGCCCGTTGGGCGCCGTCCACCAGCAGGGTGATGGTTTCGTGGTTGTGGGCGTGGACGGAATCGAGGGAGGTCACGCCCTCGATGGCGGTGGTCATCAGGTCGTTCGCACCGCGGTCGGTGGCCAGTACGGTGAAGACCGCCTCCAGGTAGCCGGCCAGCCCGGCCCACGGGTCCGCCGCGCGCCGCGCCTCGTCTCCGGCCGCGATGGTGTCCAGCAGGGCGTCCTGGAACACCGCGTCGATCAGGGCGGCGCGGGTGGGGAAGTTGCGGTACAGCGTGGCGTTGCCGACGCCTGCCCGGCGGGCGATCTCGTCGAGGGGGATCTCCAGGCCCTCCGCGGCGAAGGCCTTGCGCGCGGCGGCCAGGAGCAGCTCGCGGTTGCGCAGTGCGTCGCGCCGTACCGGCGCGGGCCGTCGGGTGCCCGGTGTCATGTCCACTCCTCGTTTCGCCGGCGGCGCGTACGCATGTACCGGGGATCGCTGTCCGGTACGGATGCTAGCGCCACCGGGCGGAGCGTCACGCATCGAGCCGCCGCGACCAGCGCACCGGCAGCGAGGCGACGCCCCGGAGCATGGCGTTGGAGCGGCGCTCCGGGGAATCGGGGTCCCCGGCCAGGGCGAGGTCCGGCATCCTGCGCAGCAGCGTCTCCAGGGCGATCCGGCCTTCGACGCGGGCGAGGGGCGCGCCGAGGCAGTGGTGGATGCCGTGGCCGAACGCGAGGTGCCCGCGGGCCGGGCGGCGGATGTCGAAGCGGTCGGGATCGGCGTGGTACCGGGGGTCGCGGGAGGCCGAGGCCAGGGAGAGCATGAGGCTGTCGCCCGCGGGGATGTGGACCCCGTCGATCTCCACCGGTTCGGCGGCGTGCCGGAAGGCCGCCGCCGCGACGGGTCCGTCGTAGCGGAGCACTTCCTCGACGGCGCCGTCGAGCAGGCTCGCGTCGGCCCGCAGCGCGGCGAGCTGGTCCGGGTGGCGGAGCAGGTTGAGGACACCGCCCGAGATCAGGTTGACGGTGGTCTCGTGTCCGGCGACGAGCAGGAGGAAGGCCATCCCGAGCAGTTCCTCGGGCGAGAGGCCGTCCTCCTCGGCGGCGGCGCGGACCAGGGCGCTCATCAGGTCCGCCCCGGGGCCACCCGCCTTGGCGGCGATCAGCGAGGCGAAGTACGCGGCCATCTCCCCGCCGGCCGCGGCGGCCGCGGCGGGTGAGGACGGCGCCACGAGCTCGGTGGACCAGGCGTGGAAGTGGTGCTGGTCGCCGGAGGGAACCCCGAGCAGCTCGCAGATGACGGTGAGCGGCAGCGGGAGGGCGTATCCGGCGACCAGATCGGCGGTGCCGGCCGGGGGGAGGGCGTCGAGGAGCCCGTCGGCGATCTGCCGGACGCGCGGCCGCAGCGCGTCGATCCGGCCGGCGGTGAACTCGCGTGCGACCAGGGACCGCAGGCGGGTGTGCTGGGGGGCGTCGACCTGCAGCATGTTCAGACCGATGGCGTTGCCGCCGTCGCTCTCCCATGACGAGGAGTGCCGTATGTCGTTGCGCAGGCGGGGGTCCGTCAGCGCGGCCCGCACCTCGTCGCGTCCGAGGACGAGCCACACGTCACCGGTCCCGGGCACGTGGATGCGGTGGACGTGGCCCTTCTCGCGCAGTGCGGCGTAGGCCGGGTACGGGTCGGCGATGACGTCGACTCCGGCGGGAGCGAGTTCCTCAAGCGTCGGGGCGGGCATGGCAGTTCCTCCGTGTCGGTAAACGGGGAGAACTCCCCGCTTCATGTGGGGACAGTACCACGAAGCGGGGAGCACTCCCCGGTTAACCCGCGTTCGACGACGGGTGGGGGCCGCCGCCCTGCCGGGCGCGGGCGCGGGCGGGTCAGGCGGCCGCGGGCGGCCTTCCCGGGCCCGCCGCGTCGAGCAGCAGTCCCGCGGCCACGGCCGCCCCGTCGGCGCGGAGGGTGGAGGCCACGGCCCGCGCCCGTGTACGGGTCTCGGCGGCCAGGGCCGTGGACAGCGCGGCCGACAGCGAGTCGACGGTCGGAGTCGGATCGTGGTGGGCCGAGCCGATGCCGAGCTCGGCGACCCGTTCGGCCCAGTACGGCTGGTCCGCGATCCGGGGGACCACCACCTGGGGCGCGCCGGCCCGCGCCGCCGCCGTGGTGGTGCCCGCGCCCCCGTGGTGCACGACGGCCGCCACCCGGGGGAACAGGGCCTGCTGGTTGACCTCGCCGACCACGAAGCAGTCGTCGGCGTCGTCGATGGGGGCGAGGTCCGCCCAGCCACGGGCCAGGAGCACGCGGCGGCCGTGCGCGCGGACGGCTTCGACGGCCACTCGGGCGATGTCCTTCGGGGCGTGCGCGGCCATGCTGCCGAAGCCCACGTACACGGGCGGCGCGCCGGCGTCCAGGAACGCCCGCAGCCCATCGGGGAGCGGACGCCCGTCGGGCAGGATCCACGCCCCGGTCTGCACGACGTCGAGGTCCGTCATGCCCCGCGAGGGGCACAGGGTCGCGTCCGCCGCCAGCCACGGCCGGTCGGTGAAGACGTGGTCGCGGACGTTGTCCACCGGTGGCAGACCGATCGACGCCCGATGGCGGGCCACCGCCTCGCCGTACAGCGCGTCCACCCTCCGGGCGTCCTGTTCCCACAGCACCCGGTTGTCGGTCTCGTCCGGCGGGGACGCCGTGCCCGGCCGGGACCCGGGCGGGAAGTGCCGCGAGGGGATGCCGAAGATGTGGAAGCAGGCGTACACGTAACGGATGCCCAGCTTCTCGGCCACGTCCCGCGCGCCGGCCGGCATCAGACCGGCCGCCACCAGCGCGTCGCACCCCTCCGCCGCCGCGGTCAGGGCGTCGAAGCGCGCGGCGACCAGCTCAGGGGCGAGCCGGAACGCGTCCTTCGCCGTCGGCGGCTCCGTACCGGCCACCACCGAGCGCACCGTCGGGCCGAGCGGCACCAGCGGCACCCCGACGCGCGCCAGCAGCGCCGCGAACTCCTCGTCGGGCGGCGCGCACACGCGCACCTGCGCACCGCGCGCCCGCAGTTCCACCGCCAGTGCCGCCAGCGGTTCGACGTCCCCGCGCGATCCCCACGCCGTCAACAACACACGCACTTCGCAACTCCCGTTTCCGCAGGTCATTGGCTTTCGGCCGCCGATTCTCCGGGATGACCGGGGTCTTGCCGCAAGCCCCCGGGTGCGCTATACGTTGAAGAGGGAGGGGAGTTGGTTCCGGCCACCCTCGCCACGGCCACCGGTGAACGGCGGCCCCGCCAGAAGATGCGGGCGCGCATGTGGTGGGTCAGGTTGTCGAGGATCTCGCGCAGCCCTGCGCCGCGGACGGCCGGCAGGCGCACCAGGCGTGCTGAACGCCCCCGGGTCGGCCCGCAGCGAGATGTCGGCGTCCGCGTCCGGGGCGGGCCGTCCGGGACGGCCACCGGCCGGCCTCCCGAACGGGGGTGTTCCCTTCCCCTCCGTCAGCACCTCCGCCCGGGACAGCGGTACGGCGTCGGCCCCGTCGAGGCCGCAGCAGTAGCCTCCGGCCCTCTCCGGGATCAGCCGCGGGCCGCGGGTGTCGCCGGACGCGATGACGATGGCGCCGGGCGCGCCGTCGGACCGGGCGTACACGGGTGCGTGGATGCCGCGGGCCGCGGCCTCGTCCGGGTGGATCTCCGGTCTGGGAAACAGAGGCATCATCGCAGCGCGTCAGCGGCCCGCCCATCGAAAAGACGGGGGGTGGGGATCCTGTCGCGCGTCTCGTCGACCTCGATGCCCGCCCTGTTGCGGCCGAGGGCGTCCGGGGGCGTCTCGTCGGCGCAGACGGTGCCCCGTGCGGGCAGGGCCAGGGTGGCGAGGTAGGCCGTGACGAGGGTGCTGACGCACTCGCTCCGGTTGTAGGCGGTGTGTCCTTCGGCGGCGAAGGTCAACAGGTGTCCGTTGTCGAGGGTCCCCGCGAGGGCCACGGCGTCCCGGTACGGGGTGTCCGGATCACCGGTCGTGCCGAGGACCAGGATCGGGGCGGAGCCGGCGGCGCGGTAGGAGCCCTCGTAACGGCTCGGGCGCCGCGCCGGCCACTGCGCGCAGGTGGGCGCGTGGTTGTGGTCGTAGGTGGGCGGCCCGAGGCCGATGGGGGGTCCCAGCAGGGGGGCGGTGGCGACGTGGGCGCCGACCAGGGCGCCCAGGAGCGGCCGGCCGGACGGGTAGACCCGGTCGGCGCATTCGACGGCCAGGTTGGCGTTGAGGAAGTCGAACGACGCGGGTGAGGGCGGGTTCAGCAGGAACGAGGGCCGGCGCGTCCGCGCCGCCTCCAGGGCCTGTCCCAGGTGGGGCCAGATCTCCTTGCCGGCGTTGATGTTGAACATCAGCCGGTAGGCGAGGGTGTAGCCGGTCGCCCGGCGTCCGCTCGCGGTGACGAGGGGGTGGGCGTCCAGGTCCCGTTCGAGCGCGTCCCAGGCCCGTCGGGGATTTCCCTCGCCGAATCCGCAGGTGGTGGCGCTGCGCGCGCACCAGTCCAGGAACCGGCCGACCGCCGCGTCGAGGGCCTCGAACTGCGCGGCGTCGTAGGCGTACGGCACTTCGGCGTAGCGCCGCGGATCGTAGGCCCCGTCCAGGACCATGGCGCGCACGCGCCGGGGGAACCGGGCCGCGTACACGGTGCCGACGTAGCTGCCGAAGGAGCGGCCGTAGAAGGTCAGCGCCTCCTCGCCGAGGGCCTGGCGGAGGAGGTCGATGTCCCCGGCGTTCGAGCCGGTGCCGATGAACGGTACGAGGTCACCGGACCGTTGCCGGCAGGCGCTCGCGAAGTCCAGGCCCTGGCGGACGGCGCCCCGCAGGGCCCCGGGTCCGGGGACGCCGCGTGCCGCGTCGACGGCGGCGGCGTACTCCCGGTCGTTCCAGCACTCCACCTGTCCGCTGCGCCCCACCCCGCGCATGTCGTACCCGACGACGTCGAAGGCTTCGCGCAGGGAGGCGGGGAGCGCGTCGTAGCTGTCACGGGCGAAGTCCACACCGGAGTTGCCGGGTCCGCCGGGGTGCAGCACGAGGACGCCCGTGCGGTGGGTCCGGTCGGGTGCGAGCCGCCGGGTGACCGCGAGCGGGATCGTGGGCCCGGTGGGGCGGCGGTAGTCCAGTGGCACCCGGGCGGTCGCGCACCGGAAGCCATCGCCCGGGGCGTCGCCGGCCTCCCCCTCGCAGGGGCCCCAGGACAGGACGGGGACGGGGACGGCGGCCGGGGGCGCCGCCGTGGCACCCTCGGGCGTGCTCCCGAGGAGTGCGGTGACCGCGATCAGGACGAGGGCCGTCGCCCACGCCACTCGTCTGCGCGGGCCATCGGCCGAGCGGGTCTGCGTGCACCGGGTCTGCATACGGCGAACTCCCTCTGTCCTGCGTCGCGACAGCGGCGGCACACGGGATCGGGGGAACGTGTGGCGCCCGCGCTCGACCGAGCGGCGCCCGCTCATCACAGCCTTACTCACTCTCTTCGTTGGGTTCAGCGGAGCGATTCCTTCGGGGGGCGCTCGCGCAGGGCTCCGTATCCGATGAAGTAGGCGGGGATGCGGTTCAGCCACCGCGAGTCGGTGACGAGCTCCGTCATCCGTTTGGCCCGCCGGGGATCGCCGAACGCTGTGCGGCCCGCCAGCAGCGGTTCGATGACCTGGGTGTGGGCGAGGCGCTGGAGGCCTTGGGTCGCCACGGTGGTCGGCCAGCGACGGAGTTGGACGCGGCGCACGTCCTGGAGCCCTACGGCGCCCTCGCGCAACGGACGCACGAGGTGGCGGGCCGCGGCCACCGCGTCCTGCACGGCGAGGTTGATGCCGATGCCGAAGACGGGTGACATCGCGTGGGCGGCGTCGCCGATGCACAGCAGCCCCGGCCGGTGCCAGCGGCGCAGGCGGTCGAGCCGTACGTCGAGGAGTTTCACCTCGTCCCAGGAGGTGACGGCGTCGCTCCGGCCGGCCAGCCACGGGACCGCGGCCGTGAACCGGGTCATGAACCGCTCCAGGCCCTCCGCGCGCCGCTCGGCGTCGGTGCCCTTGGGGATGAGGGCCGCGCACTGCCAGTAGTCGCCGCGGTCGATCAGCGCGGTGAAGAACCGGTCGCCCAGGCCGCCCACGAGTCCGCTGGGATCGTCCTCGTGGCGCGGCAGCCGGAACCACCAGGCGTCCATGGGGCAGGGGAAGTCTTCGAGGCCGAGTTCGGGCAGGGTTCTGGCCAGGGAGCCCCGGCCGTCGCAGGCCACGGTGAGGGTGGCCCTGAGCTCACCGGTGGCGCCGTCCGCGGTGCGGTAGCGCACGCCCGTGACCCGCCCGCGCTCCGTGAGGTAGGAGGTCGCCTCGGTGTCCATGCGCAGGCGGAAGGAGGGCTCCCGGCCCGCTTCGTCGGCGAGCAGGTCGAGCAGGTCCCACTGGGGCACCATCGCGATGTAGTTGTACTTGCCGTGGAGCGCGCCGATGTTCCCGACCGTGACGAGGGACCGGTCCGGCCCGATGGGGAGCTGCACCGAGGTCACCCGGCGCTGGGGCAGTCGGGCGAACCGTTCGGCGAGGCCGATGTCGTCGAGGAGCGACAGGGTGGAGGGGTGCACGGTGTCACCGCGGAAGTCGCGCAGGAAGTCGCCGTGCTTCTCCAGCACCGTCACCTCCACCCCGGCCCTCGCCAGCAGCAGCGCCAGCACCATCCCGGCCGGCCCGCCTCCCACGACGCAGCACGTCGTACGCTCCACACCGCCACCTCCTTCGCGGGGATCGGGCGAACCCCAGGAGACGTATACCGCACGGGGAGAGCCGGTTCCGGTACCGGCGGCACCGGGCTCCGCCGTCGGGCCGGCCCGCGGCCCGAGATGACGAGTCGCGGAGAGGTGACTAGCATGGGGGGAAGACGGCCGCAACTGCGGGATCCGCTCTCTGCCCGCAGTGGTGCACGCGGCTTGGGAATCGCGTGTCGGCAGGGGGTCCGTGGCTCGACGAAGCCACGTTGACGGCGGACGCGCACTCATCACATTCATTCAGCCCCAGGAAAACTCCGTGCACGTTCCACGAGAGGAGGCAGAACGAATTCGTGCCGCCACGAGTGGCACAGCTGCGAGAAGGGTTCTGAAATCATGCAAGCACTCAGAGTCAAGCGGCTCTTCGCCGTCTCCGCCATCGGTGTCCTCATGGCCGGCGGCGCGGCGCTCGGCGCCGCGGGTACGGCCTCGGCGGCCATGCCCACCCACTCCGTCACCTACAGCCACGGCGGCGGAGGTTGGGACGACGACGACCACGGCTACAACCACGGTGGGTGGGACAACGATGACGACTGGGGCGGAGGAGGATGGGACGACGGCGGCTGCTGACGAACCGAGCCGCACGGTGCGGACCGTCGAAAGACGGTCCGCACATCTTCGTGTCCGGCGAGCCGACGATCCGGGCTCCTGCCGGTTGAACCGGCAGGAGCCCGGATGGGACGACGAGGCGTGGGGCAGGGACCCGAAGGGACGGCCTACGGCTTGATGTTCTGGTTCAGGTGGAACAGGTTGTCCGGGTCGTAGGCCCGCTTGGCCTCCACGAGCCGGTCGTAGTTCCCCTTGTAGTTGGCCCGGACCCGGTTCTGGTCGTCGTCGGCCATGAAGTTGACGTAGCCGCCCTCTTCGGAGTGAGGAGCGGTCGCCTCGTAGTAGTCGCGCACCCAGGCGGTGTTGGCCTCGTTGTCGGCCGGGTCGGGCCACATGCCGGCGATGACCGTGGCGAACGACGCGTCCCGGTAGGCGAAGGCCGTGGCGTCCTGCGGGACGTCGTGGCAGGCGCCGTTGATCGGGTAGATGTGGACGGTCGAGTTCACCACCGGGACCCGGGGACCGTGGACCAGGTGGGCCTCGATCGCGGCGTCGGTGAGCTCGGTGACGAAGTTGGCCTTCCAGTAGTGCTGGAGCCCGGGCGGCACCAGCGCGTCGAAGGCACTGTTCAACGCGGGATAGGGCATCGGCCCGACGTGCTCCGCGACCACGGGTGCGAACTCGCGGAACTGCTGCACGGCGCGCTCGCCCTCCGCGATCGGGCCGGCCCAGCAGGACACGATCAGGATGAAGGCGTCCCCGTGCCGGTCCTCGGGGATGAAGGGCAGGGGCGGGGCGATCTGGAAGGCGGGGAAGCCGCCCAGCTGCCGTGGTGCGTCGGCGATGAGCTCGCGGTACCCGCGCAGGACGGCGCCGGCGTCGGCCAGTTCGAAGAGCATGGGCCCGCCGTAGACGTCCTGCACCGGGGCCAGCCGGAATTCGAGCGAGGTCACCGCCCCGAAGTTCCCTCCCCCGCCGCGCAGCGCCCAGTAGAGGTCCTCGTTCTCGTCCTCACTGGCGACCACCAGCCGGCCGTCGGCGGTCACCACGTCCGCGGAGATCAGGTTGTCGCAGCTCAGGCCCTGCCCGCGGCAGAGGTAGCCGATGCCGCCACCCAGGGTGAGACCGCCGACACCGGTGGTGGATATGATCCCGCCGGTCGTCGCCAGGCCGAAGACGTGCGTGGCCGCGTTGAAGTCGCCCCAGGTCGCACCGCCCTCGGCGCGCGCCGTCCGGTCGCCCGGGTCGACGCGGACTCCCCGCATCCCGGACAGGTCGGCGACGACGCCGTCGTCGCAGGTGCCGAAGCCGGGCACGCTGTGACTGCCGCCGCGCACCGCGAGGTCCAGCCCGTTCTCCCGGGCGAAATCGACCGTCGCCATGACGTCGGCGGCGCCCGCGCAACGCACGACGACCGCCGGCTTCCGGTCGATCATGGCGTTGTAGACCGTGCGCGCCTCGTCGTAGGCCGCGTCCTGGGGTGTCACGACCGCGCCGCGCACCCGTTCGCGCAGCTGGTCCAGGGAAATCTTTGCCATGGCCGACGCTCCTCGCAGCACCCGCGCGCACACCGGCGCCGACCGCCGGGGTCCCGGGCGTCTCTTTTCACGCTACGCCGATGGGGCCAGCCCTCAAGCCGGGCCGTGATCGGGGGTTCGGTGAACGGCCCGGAGCACCGTCCGACGGGCGGGTGTTCCGAAGGGCCGTGCGACCGGCTCCGCGCGGGCCGGGACGCCTCACACCCGGGCGGGCGGCCCGCCGAAACACTGCGCGTACTGCTCGTTCGAGAGGACCAGCGGTTTCCCGGCGTCGTCCGGGCAGGGGTCGTCGGCCCCGGTCGGCGGCCGGAACGACGCCGCGGACAGGAAGACGGACAGGCAGGCGGCCAGGCAGGCGGCCAGGCAGAGCGCCCCTACTGCCGCCGTCGGAACGGTCCTTCGGCGGTTCCGGCGGGGCCGGACGCCGTGTGTGTGCGAACGGAAGGGGATCACAGGACGGTTGTAGCCGTCTCCCGCGCGCGGGCGCGGAGGACCTGCCGCCGCGTCACCCGCCCGGCCGTCCCGGGGCCCGGGGGCCGCCCGTGCGGCGGGCGGCCGTACCGGGCGGCGGGCGGCCGTACCGGGCGGCGGGCGGCCGTACCGGGCGGCGGGCGGCCGTACCGGGCGGCGGGCGGCCGTACCGGGCGGCCGGATGCGGGCGCCCGCCCGTCGGTTTCGGCGGTGGGGTGGGTCAGCGGCGGCCTGACGCCGGCCAGGGGGCCGGGCGGGCCGTGGCGGTGGGGCCGTAGCGCTCGTAGTAGTCCTGGAGGAGGCCGGATTCCTCCAGGACGGCATCGGCCCAGGAGCGGTCCAGCCCGGGTGGGGCCTGCCGGGTGGCGACGGCGCAGGCTCCGGTGAGCATGCCGGCGTAGACGAGGTCGGAGTGGAGGTTGCTGATGCTGTCCGTCTCGTGGAAGTTGACCGGTCGGCCGCCCGCCAGCACGGTGACGTCCACGCCGCCGGGGAGCGTGTGGGTACGGGACGAGGGGCCGGCGACGGAGCGGGCCGCCGGGTTCCGGGCCGCCAGGGCGTCGAGTGCGGGGAGGTCGAATTCGATGTCGCGGCTGCTGACGCTCGCGAGGTAGGCGGGGCGCCGGAGGGCTTCGAACTCCCGGGTCGACATGCTGGTGCGGCCGGTGACGCCGAAGACCAGCAGGGGCTCGTGCCGTTCCAGCAGGGTGGCCAGGTCGCGGTCCGTGACGTAGCCGCTCTCGTGGGCGTCGATGAGGTGGAGGATGTCGGCGTCGTGGACGGCGACCCGCATGCGGCGCTGGGTGAGGAGGGAGGCGATCTGTGAGCCCACGTTGCCGTAGCCGATGACCAGCGCGGGCTGTCCCTCCATCTTCAGGACGGGCAGCAGCTCCAGGGCCGTGGTGACGGCCTTCTCGGCGATCCAGTACGACTCGATGCGCCCCTTGAGCCGGGACTGGGCCACCGAGAACACCGGGAAGGGCAGCTCCCGCTCGCGGCCCCGGAGCTTGTAGATCCCGGACATGGTCTGTTCCACCACTCCCGCCCAGTCCGCCGCCCGGCCGCCGCCGGCGCCGACTCCCGCTCCGGCGGACGTCGGGGATCCTTCGCGGGCCCGGTCCAGCAGCGCCGGTGCGACGTAGCCGCCGTCGTCCAGGGCGAGGCAGCGCAGGCCGAGCCGGCGGGCGCGGTCCGTGTGCTCCTCGACGGCCCGGGGGTCGGTGGCGTCGACGACCCGTACGCCCTGATCGACGAGGTGGCCGTGGACCCGGTGGCGCCACTGGTAGGCGTAGTCCTTGCGCAGGACCGTCATCGCCTCCAGCGGGGCTCCGAGCTCGGCGAGGCAGCCGACGAGGTGGACGAGGTCGGTCAGGAAGTGCCCGGTGACCAGTACCGCGAAGCCCGCGAGGGGCTTCCCGTGGCGCAGGCGCCCGACGGCGGCACTCATCAGGGGCAGCTCGCCCGCGACGCGCTCCACTTCGGGTGCGGAGAGGGCCTGGCGGTGCCAGATCTCGGCCCAGTGGTCGAGAGAGGCCGTCGACGGTGCCGCGCCGCGGCCCGAGAGGCGGAGGTTCAGGCGCAGCAGGGACGGTCCCGCACCGGCGCCGCGCATCTCGGTGGAGACGAACATCGACGCCTGCAGCCCCGGTCCGAGGCGTGCCGTGAGTTCACCCCCGGCAGGGACGGGCACGGCTCCCGGGCCGGCGGCCTCGCACAGGCGCCGGGCCGCGCGGTGCAGGAGGTGGGGGCCGTCCTCCGGGGCGGCGGTCACCTCGACCGTGGTCGCCGCGAAGGAGACCGGTCCGTCGGCCTGCGGTGCCGGGTGGCGTTCGGGCCGTCTGACGGTCAGGGTATTCGTTTCCCGTTCCATTCGAATTACATCCGTTCCACCTGGCGGCAGCCGTCCGCCGCACCACACGTTCGATGTCGCCGTGAATTGAGAACGCGGTGTCCGGAATACGGTCGGACGCCGTCCCTCAGATAAATTCGACGGTGCTGGATCGAATACCCTGCAGGGGAAGATGGGCATCGAGCACAGGACCGAGAATACGGGCGGAAGGGAAATCCCCACCGCAATATCGCTGGATCTCTTCTCGAATTCCTCTGGACCGGGAGAGCGCGGGGAACGCTCGGTTCATCCTCGATTCGAATCCATTATCGTGAATCCGACGGCCGCACGCCGGTCCGGTCAGACACCCGACCAGAGGAGGACACCGTGCCCACGGCACACGATTGGATCGACGCCCTCGGCCTGGAGCCGCACGTGGAGGGCGGCTACTTCAGGCGGACCTTCCAGGCCGACCACCGCCCCCCGATCCGGACACCGCAGGGCGACCGCTACACGATGACGTCCATCCACTACCTGCTCACCCACTGGTCGCCGATCGGGCACTGGCACCTCAACCGCTCCGACATCCTGCACTTCCACCACCACGGCGATCCGGTCACCTACCACCTGCTGCACCCGGACGGCCGGCACACCACCGCCGTCCTCGGCCAGGACCCGGGCCGGGGGCACGTCCTCACGCTGGCGGTCCCGGGGGGCGTCTGGAAGGCCTCGCACCTCACCGCCGGGGACCACGGCCTGATCAGTGAGGCCGTCGCGCCCGGATTCGACTTCGCCGACATGACCCTCGGCCGGGTCGACGACCTGCTGCGGCGCTTCCCGGGGCACCCGGACCTGATCCGCCGCTACTGCCGCCCGGCCGAGCCGGCCGAACCCGCCGACACCGCGGTCTGACGGGAGGGCGGAGCCGGCCACCCGAGGGGGTGCACAATCGTTCACCCTGGGGTGTACAGTCGTTTACCCATGGGGTGAACAGCTGTGCACTCACCCGGCGCCCGCTCTCGCCACCCGTCTGGAGCAGCATGCCCTCCGCGATACCCGCCCCCGGTCCGGCCTCCGCCCACTCCCGGTTCGTCGTCCCCGTCCTCGCCTTCTGCGGCATGGTCGTCGCCGTCATGCAGACCCTCGTGGTCCCGCTCCTGCCGCACGTCCCCGAGCTGACGGGGGCGAGTCCCGGCGCCGCGGGCTGGCTGGTCACCATCACCCTCCTCACCGGCGCGGTCTTCACCCCCGTGCTCGGCCGCGTCGGTGACATGTACGGGAAGCGGCGCGTCCTGCTGGCCTCGCTGGGCGTGCTCACCCTCGGTTCCGTCCTGTGCGCGGTCAGCTCCGACATCGGCGTCCTGATCACCGGCCGGGCCCTGCAGGGCGCGGCCCTCGCGGTGATCCCCCTGGGCATCAGCATCCTCCGCGACGAGCTCCCCGCCGAGCGGGTGCTGCCCTCGATCGCGCTGATGAGCTCGACCCTCGGCATCGGTGCGGCGATCGGCCTGCCGGTGGCCGCGGTGGTCATGGAGAACTTCGACTGGCACACCATGTTCTGGGCGTCGGCCGCCCTCGGTCTGCTCGATCTGCTCCTGGTGCTCCTGATCGTCCCGGAGTCCCCCGTGCGCTCCCGCGGACGCTTCGACCTGCCGGGGACCCTCGGTCTGGCGGCCTTCCTCGTCGGACTGCTGCTCGCGATCACCCAGGGCGCCGACTGGGGCTGGAGCTCCGCGCGCACGCTCGGCCTGCTCGGCGGGTCCCTGGTGGTGGGCCTGCTCTGGGGCCGGTTCGAACTGCGCACCCGCTCCCCGATGGTGGACCTGCGGGTCTCCGCACGGCCCGCCGTCCTGCTGACCAATGTCGCGGCCCTGCTGATCGGCTTCGCCTTCTACGCGAACTCCCTGGTCACCGGCCAGTTGGTGCAGGAACCCACCAGCACGGGGTACGGGCTAGGCGCCTCCCTCGTGGTCAGCGGCCTGTGCCTGCTGCCCGGCGGCCTCGCCATGGTCGCCCTCTCCCCCGTCTCCGCACGGATCTCCGCCGCGTACGGGCCCCGTACCGCGCTCGTGATCGCCGCCGTCGTCATGGCGGTCGGCTACGTGCTCCGGTTCTTCACCAGCCACAGCCTCTGGCTGATCGTGGCCGGGGCCACCGTGGTGGCCTCCGGGACCGCGATCGCCTACTCGGCGCTGCCCGCCCTCGTCATGCGGGCCGTGCCGGTGAGCGAGACGGCCGCCGCGAACGGGCTGAACACCCTGATGCGTTCGGTCGGCCAGGCCTGTTGCAGTGCCGTGGTCGCCGCCGTGCTGGCCCACGTGACCTTCGTGGCCGGCGGCCGTACCGCCCCGACCCTGCACGCCTACCTGTTGATCTTCCTGATCGCCGCCGGAGCGGCGCTGGCCGCCCTCGTCGCCACCCTGTTCCTGCCGTCGGACCGGCCGGGAGCCGACGCCCCGCGGGGCACCGGCGAGCGGGGCGGTACGGTCACGGTGACAGCGTCCGTGACCGCCGCCCGGGAGAGCGCATGAGCACCACCGACGAATCCACCCCGGCCGGGTCGGCCACGGCCGACGGGGCGTCGGTCGCCGAGACCGGACGCGACGCCATCGTGCGGGCCGCGCGCCGGGCGTTCACGCTGCGGCCGTACGCCGAGGTCACCATGCGCGGCATCGCCGCCGCCGCGGGGGTGAGCCCGTCCCTGATCGTGAAGCGGTTCGGGAGCAAGGAGGCCCTGTTCAACACGGTCGCCGACTTCCGGACGGCCGCCGACGAACTGTTCGCCGCCCCGCCGGCCGCGCTCGGCCGGCACCTGGTCCTGACCATGGTCGAGCTGCGGGACCGGTTCCGAGGCGACCCGCTGCTGCGGGTCGTGTTCTCCCTGGGCATCGAGGACGAGCGCACCCTGCTGCGGGCACGTTTCCGCGAGCAGGTCACCGACCGGCTGGCCGCGTCCCTGACCGGCCCCGACGCACAGCTGCGGGCCGAACTGATCGCCGGCCAGCTGCTGGGGCTGGGCGCCACGCTGAGCCTGCACCGGCCGGACGGCGCGGGTGCCCGCACCGGCGCCGACCGGCTGGCGGACCTGTACGCGCCCGGCATCCAGCGGCTCATCGACGGCTCCTGACCCCGCCGCCCCGGTGGCGGCGCGGGAAGGACGGTGCCGGGAGGCGCCAGGAGGGTGGTGTCGGGCCCCCGACGGTTTCGGTACGGGCCGACGGTCGTTGGTGGCGTGAGGAAGGAGATCCGCCATGTCGACACGAGAATCCTCGAAGCAGCCCACGACCGAGCTCGACGCCCGCTACAGTTCCGCGCTCCACCCCCGTCCGGGGGCCGCGGACGTCACCGCCACCGAATGGTCCGAGGCCCGGCGGCACCTGGAGGCCGCCGAGATCTTCTGGGTGTCCACCGTACGGCCCGACGGGCGGCTGCACGTCACGCCCGTGATCGCCGCCTGGCACCGGGGCGTGCTGTACTTCTCCACCGGCCGGGACGAGCAGAAGGCGAAGAACCTCGCCCGTGACGGGCACTGCGCGCTGACCACCGGAGGGAACTCGCTCACCGCGGGGCTCGACCTCGTCGTCGAGGGCAAGGCCGAGCCGGTCTCCGAGCCCGCGGTGCTGGAGGAGGTGATCGCCGCGTACGAGGCGAAGTACGGTCCGCACATCACCTCGCCCGAGGGCACCTTCCACGGCATGGGGGACGCCTTCCGCAGGGGCGACGTGACGGTGTTCGCGGTGGCTCCGGACACGGCGTACGGGTTCGGCCGGGACGACGGGGTCTACAGCCACACGCGGTGGACCTTCTGAGCGACGGGCCCCCGCCCCGTCAGGCGCCGGGCGGGGCCGCCGCCGCCAGGAGCGCGCGCAGGGCGGCCCCCGGTGGGCCGGGCAGGACGGCGAGGGAGGTCGTGACGCCCGGGGCCGCCAGTGGGCGAATGGCCGTGCCGGCGACCTCGGGAAGGCTGCTCACCTGGTAGAAGACCGTCCAGGAGGGGGCCCGCTCGCCTTCCGCCCCGATCGCGGTGAGGGTGTCCTGGAGGTCGGTGAACGGCGGACCGGCCGGCGGGGCGGCGCCCGTGGCCGCCCGCAGCGCGGCCGTCACCAGGTCGTGGAAGGGCGCGTTGCGCTCGCGGGCCGCCAGCCGCAGCGGGAGGTCCGCCAGGTCCCGCAGCGCGGGCCGCGGCAGGGCGGCGGCCGGATGCCCGGCGGGGAGGGCCACGTACAAGGGGTCCTCCCAGAGCGGGAACAGTTCCAGACCGGGGGCCGCGGGCAGGGCGCGTACCAGGGCGGCATCCAGGGCTCCGGTACGGACGGCGGCGAGCCGCTCGGAGACCGTCAGGCTGCGGACCCGCACCCGGACTTCCGGGGCCAGTTCGGCCAGCCGGGCCAGGAGCCGGTAGACCCTCTGCCCCGGCCCGCGCACGGTGCCCAGGCGCAGGGTGCCGGTGCCCGCGGAGGCGAGGTCCGCCGCCACGCGCCGGGTCCGCTCGGCGGCGTCGAGCACCGCCCTCGCCTCCGGCAGCAGCCGTTCGCCGGCCACGGTGAGGGACACCCGCCGGGTGGACCGCTCGAAGAGGGTGAGGCCGAGTTCCCGTTCGAGGCGGCGCACCTGCTGGCTGACCGCGGACTGGACGATGTGGAGCCGTTCGGCCGCGCGGGCGAAACCGCCCTCCTCCGCCACCGCCACGAAGTACCGAAGTTGCCGCAGTTCCATCCCGCTCCCCCTCATGCGTCCATTCGTCACGATCGATGATCGCTGCAGTGCGCAAACGGCTCTGGTTCGCGGCCTCTTCCCCGGGTCGAATGGAGACGTCGAACCGGTACGGAGGAGAGGACCCATGGACATGACGGCGGACGGGAAACGGAGCGCGGGAACGGCCACGGCGGTGGCGGTGGTCGTCCGGGCGGAGGACGCCGAGTACGTGCCCCTGCCGCACGGCGGCGGGTTCACGCTGCTGACGGACGGCGCCCCGCTCGGCGCCAACCGGCTGGCCCTGGGGCCCGGCGCGGCCGGCGCCCGGCCGCACTTCCACGCCCGCTCGGCGGAACTGTTCCACGTACTCGCCGGAACGGTGGAGTTCCGGCTGGACGGCGCCGTCGAGACGGTCGGCGCTGGGGGCACGGTCCTGGTCCCGCCGGGCCTGCCGCACGCCTTCGGCGCCACGGCGGACGGACCGGCCGAGCTGCTGGCCGTCCTGGGCCCGGCGGTCGAGCGGTTCGACTACTTCCGGGCGCTCGGCCGCGTCCAGCACGGCCTCCAGTCCTTCGACGACCTGCTCCCCGAACAGGAGCGGTACGACGTGCACTTCGTCGACCGCGCCTGACGACTGCGGCCGGGGGCGCGGGCGATGTCCTCGATCCGGGCCGGCCCGCGCCTCAGAGCCCCGTCACGCGCTCCACGGCCGGAGCTTCTCGGGGTTGCGCACCACCCAGATGTGCGTGATCCGGCCGTCCGCGACGGCGAACGCGGCGACCGTCACCGTGGCACCGCCGTACTGGGCGACCAGACCGGGGCTTCCGTTGACCGAACGTTCCAGGAGGTCCAGGCCGGGTGCCGGTGCCCGGCCGGCCATCTCCACGATGTACCGGGCGATCCGCTCACCGCCCACGACCGGACGCAGCACCGCGCCGACCCGGCCGCCACCGTCGGCGGTCATCGTGGCCGTCGGGTCGAGCAGGGCGACGAGGGCGGCGATGTCCTTGGCCTCCCACGCCTGCTTGAAGTCCCTGATGACGCCCGCCCGCTCCGTCGCCCGGGACACGGGAGCCGGTGCGGCGCCGATGCGGCGGCGGGCCGACGCGGCCAGCTGACGGCACGCCGCCGGCGTACGGCCGACGATCGCGGCCACTTCGGCGAACGGGTAGCGGAAGACGTCGTGCAGGATGAACGCGACCCGTTCGGCCGGGGTCATCGATTCCAGTACGACCAGGAAGGCCATGTCGACCGACTCGTCCAGGGTGACCCGGTCGGCCGGGTCCGCCGGGTGTCCCCCGCCGTCACCGGGCCGCCCGGCCGCCCATTCCGCGCGGTCGGGCAGCGGCTCCGGTATCCACTCGCCCACGTAGCTCTCGCGCCGCGCCCGCGCCGATCCGAGCACGTCGAGGCAGATGCGGCCGGCCACCTTCGTCAGCCAGGCGCCGGGCGACTCGACGGCCTCCTGCCGCTCGCGGGACATGGCGTACCAGCGGGTGTAGGTCTCCTGCACGGCGTCCTCGGCCTCGGCCAGGGAGCCGAGGAGCCGGTAGGCGAGGTTGATCAGCTGCCGGCGCTCGCTCATGATCGCGCTCAGGGCCGGATCGGTGGGGCACTCGGGCTCGCGGTGGGATCGGATGGTCATGGTCTCGTCGGCTTCCTCGTTCGGTCTGCGGGCGTCTCACCGTCTTCGACGGAACACGGCCGCGAAATGTCAGGCCGGCGCGCCCCGTCCGTCGCGCTCGGACGATCATCACCCGTACGGGGCCGCCCCGGGGAGCCGGTACGCGGACCACGTGAGGAAGGGGCGGATCAGCGGCCCGGTGCCCAGAAGGCCGTCAGGGTCCCCGTGCCGGGGGTCAGGGCGTCCCAACCGCCCGCGAGGTCGACGACGGCGACCCCCGCCGTCGGGAAGCCCGCCCCCAGTGCCTCCGGCAGTCCGGGGCCGCCGGACCCGCACAGGGCCGAAGCCATCTCCTGCACGCCGGGATTGTGGCCGATCAGGGCCACGCACCCGAGCCCCGCCGCCCGTTGCGCCAGTACGGTGACCATCGCGTTCGGCGCCGCGGAGTACAGCCGCCCGTCGTGCACGGCGTCCGGGGGGTCGGCCAGCGCCGGGGCCATCAGCTGCCAGGTCTGCCGCGTGCGGCGCGCCGGGGAGACCAGGACCAGGGCGGGTGTGAATCCGGACTCCGCCAGCCACCGGCCCGTCCGCGCGGCGTCGGCCCTGCCGCTCTCGCTCAGGGCACGCTCGATGTCCTCGACCGACTCCTCCTTCGGCACGGCCTTGGCGTGCCGCACCAGCAGCAGCCGGCACCCGGAGGCCCCTGCGGAGGCCGAGGACGTCGTGTGTGGCGCGGGGCCCGAGGGCATGGCCGTCTCCTTCGCCGCGGGTACGGGTACACGGTCATGGTGCGGTGGCCCGGGAAGGTGCGCACTCCCACACGCGCTCGACGGGCCCGGGACTACGCTGCGCAGGATGGAACGCGCAGAGGTACTCAAGCGGGTGATCGGCATCCTCACCGAGGCCCAGGACATCCGCCGGGCCGTCGAAGGCGGGCAGGACGCCACCGGAGACGGCCACGGGGACGGTCCGGCGGCCACGGCCGGTGTGGCCACGACGCTGCTGAACGAAATGCTGCCGTCGATCAGCGTCCCCGCCGACGCCTCCCCGCAGCAGGTGGCGGCCCTGGTGGCCCAGGCGCTGGGCCCGGCCCTGCACACGATGGTCTCCGGGTTCAGCCTGGCGTTCACCAGCCTGGCGATCGCGCACGACAACGGCCGTACGGACCTCTCCTCGATCGAGGTGCTCCAGGAACTGGCCCTCGAAATCGAGGCGGGCACCTACGACGAGGGGCCGTAGGGACGTGCCAGGCTGTCGGGAGCACGGGTGAGCGAAGGGAAGTCCGGAGCATGGTGCACGTACTGGGCAGCCGCATTCTGCTGCGCCCCACCGATCCCGAGCGGTCGCGGACCTTCTACGGGGACACGCTCGGTCTCTCCGTCTACCGCGAGTTCGGCACGGGTCCGGAGCGGGGCACGGTCTACTTCCTCGGCGGCGGCTTCCTGGAGGTGTCGGGCCGCGCCGACGAACCGCCCGCGCCCGGGCTCCGCTTGTGGCTGCAGGTCGCGGACGTCCGGGCGGCGTACGAGGAGCTGAGCGGCCGGGGTGCGCAGGTGCTGCGGCCCCCGGTGCGCGAGCCGTGGGGGCTGATCGAGATGTGGATCGCCGACCCGGACGGCGTACGGATCGCCGTCGTGGAGGTGCCCGCGGACCACCCGCTGCGTTTTCGCCCCTGAGCGGCCGCGGGGCACGGCGTCGGGGCCGGGCCGCGGGGCCCGGCGGCGGCGCGCGCGCCGGTCGCGGCCCCCGCGCCCGGATGATCCACTGGTGGGCATGGACGCCGACGCGGGGCCTTCCCGGAGGGGTACGGGGTGAGCGCGCAGCGGCGTCGGCCGAGGGGGTGGCTCTTCCCCGAGGGGCACGCCCACGCGCACCTGGGGCCGCTGCTGTTGGTGCTGACGTTCGCCAGCGGTCTGGTCGACGCGGTGAGTTTCCTCGGGCTCGGCCGGGTGTTCGTGGCGAACATGACCGGCAACGTGGTCTTCCTCGGCTTCGCCTTGAGCGGTGCGGCCGGGCTGTCGGCCGCCGCGTCCGCGACGGCCCTGGCCGCGTTCCTGGGCGGAGCCGCGGCGGGCGGGTGGTGGCGGCGCGACGGGCCGCCGGCCCGGCTGTTCGCCCCTCTGGTGGCCGGGCAGGCGGCGCTGGTCGCGGTGGCGCTGGCGGCTCTGGGGTGGGACCTCGGCCGGTACCCGGTCCTCGTTCCGCTGGCGGCCGGGATGGGGCTGCAGAACGCGGTGGTGCACCGGATCGGGCTGCCCGATCTGACGACGACCGTGGTCACGCGGACGTTGACGGGTCTGGCCGCCGACCGTCGGCGGCCGGCCGCGCGCCGGCGTGCCCTGTCGGTGGCGGTGCTCGCCTGCGGGGCCCTCGCCGGCGGCCTGCTGCACTCCGGGCCCGGGCCGGCGTGGGTGCTGGTGCTCGTACTGGTGCTGCTGACGGCGGTCTCCACGGCGGCGGGCAGGGCGGGCGGGTCCGACGGCTGAACCCCGGAGGGGGCGGACCCGTTCGTCTACGCTGGCGCCATGGGTCACGAGGACGTCGGCGACGACGGACACGGCGCCGGGTCCGACCGGCCCGGCACCGCCGCCACCGCGACGGCCGAGGCGTCCGCCGCGCGGCTGAAGGAACGGCTGTACGCGACCATCACGATGATCTCCGTGGTGATCGGCCTGGCCGCGTCCGAGCACGTCGACGTCCTCGGCGCCACGGCCACCGTGCTCACCGCGGCCGTCGGGCTGTGGCTGGCGAGCCTCGTCGCCGACCAGCAGGCCCACCGGGTGGTCCACGGCCGCCTCGCCACCGGCGCGGAGCTGCGGCGCATGCTGTGGGTCGGCAGCCCGCTGCTGCTGTCCGCGGTCGGCCCGCTGATCCTCATCTGCTCGGCCGCCCTGGGCGTGATGGAGCTGACGACGGCCCTGTACGCCGCTGCCGGGGTGAACGTCGCCAGCCTCTTCGGCTGGGGATGGTACGGCGGGGTCCGCATGGGCAGCGGTCCGACGGTCGCCCTGCTGGCCGGTGCCCTCGACGCGGCGATCGGCCTGTCCGTGGCCCTGGTCAAGGCCGCCGCCGGGCACTGAACCCGGCCGACCGGAGCGGGGCGGCCGGTCCGGGAGCCCCGAGTCGATCCGCCGGAAGCACCCGGTCACCGATCATTCGGCAATTGCCGAAGCGATGGGGCATTCTGGAGGGATGAACGCATTGCCTTTCGGGACACCCTCGGACGACGCACCGGCCCCCGCCGCCCGCCTGGCGGCCTTCGCCGCCGCCCTGGCCGACGAGACGCGGGCCGCCATCTGCATGACCCTGCTGGAGGGGCGCGCCTGGACCGCGGGCGAGCTGGCCCGGATCACCGCCGTGGCCCCGTCCACCGTCAGCGGCCACCTGGTCCGGCTGCTCGACGCGGGCATCTGCGTCACCGAGCGGCAGGGCCGGCACCGTTACGTGCGCATCGCCGACGCGGCGACCGCCCGCCTCGTCGACGCGCTCGCCTCGTACGCGATCCCGGGCCGGGACGCGGCGCACGCCGTCCCCGTGGTCGCCGCGCCCGACCCGCTGGCGCGCGCCCGGACGTGCTACGACCACTTCGCCGGGCGGCTCGGCATGGCGGTGACCGACGCGATGGAGCGGCGCGGACTGCTGCGCACGGACGGCGTGTTCGAGCTGACGGACGACGGGCGGGCCTGGTGCGCCGCGGCCGGCGTCGACCTCACCGGCGAGGGGCGCAGGCCGCAGGTCAGTTCCTGCCTGGACTGGACCGAGCGGCGACGCCACCTGGGCGGCCTGGCCGGGGCCCGGCTGCGCGCGCGGGCACTGGAGGGGCAGTGGGTGGTGCCCGCGGAGGGCGGCGGGCGGGCGCTGGAGGTGACGCCGGCCGGGGAGCGGGCCTTCACCGGGCTCCTGGGGATCACGCCCGACGCGTGGAGCTGAATCCCCATCCGGAAGCAACGTCCATCAACATTTCGGTCGACACCGAAATGTTCAGCCTCTAGGGTGGGCGCATGACGTTCCGCTCCCGTCCCCTCCTTCCGGCCGGCCTCCTCACGGTCGGCGCCGTCTCCTTCACCGTGTTCGCCTGGGCCTCGGCCTTCGTCTCCATCCGCAGCGCGGGCGCCGCCTACTCCCCCGGCGCCCTGGCCCTCGGCCGGCTGCTGGCCGCCTCGCTGACACTGGCCGTCCTGCTCCTCGTACGCCGTCAGGGCCTGCCTCCCCGCGCGGCCCTGCCCGGCATCCTGCTGTCCGGCGTCGTGTGGTTCTGCGGCTACACGGTCGCCCTGAACTGGGGGGAGCGGCTGGTCGACGCGGGGACGGCGTCCCTGCTCGTGAACACCGGCCCCATCCTCATGGCGCTGCTCGCGGCCCGGTTCCTCGGCGAGGCGCTGCCCCCGCGGCTGCTGGCCGGCATGGCGGTGTCCTTCGCCGGCGCGGTGGTCGTGGGCCTTTCCATGTCGTCCGGCGACGCCGGCTCGACCCCGGTGCTCGGAGTCGTGCTCTGCCTGCTCGCGGCGGTCGCCTACGCGACCGGCGTCATCGCCCAGAAGCCCGCGCTCTCGCACGGCACACCCCTGCAGATCACCGCGTTCAGCTGCCTGACCGGGACCGCGGCCTGCCTGCCCTTCGGCGGCCGGCTGCTCACGGAACTGCCCGGGGCACCCGTGTCCGCGACGCTGAACATGGTCTACCTGGGTGTGGTGCCGACCGCGCTCGCCTTCACCGCGTGGACCTACGCCCTGGCGCGGATGCCCGCCGGAAAGCTGGGTGCGACGACCTATGCCGTCCCGGCGGTGGTCGTCCTGCTGAGCTGGGCCCTGCTGGGCGAGGTGCCGGCCTGGCTCACCCTCGCCGGCGGGGCGCTCTGCCTGACCGGCGTGGCGGTCTCCCGGTACGTGCCCCGCTCCCCGCGCAAGGGACCGGACCACGGTCCCGGTGCCGGTCCGGTTCCCCTCCCCTCCCACGTTCCCTCTCACGAAAGGCAGTCCTCATGAGGATCCTCACGGTCGGCGCGGGCGCCGTCGGCGGCTTCTTCGGCGCCCGGCTCGCCACGGCGGGCCAGGACGTCTCCTTCCTGGTCCGGCCCGCGCGCGCGAAGGCCCTGGAGGCCCGGGGCCTGCGCGTCGAGGGCCAGGGGGAGGAGCTCCGCCTCGCGCCGCGGCTGGTGACGGCCGACGCCCCGGGCGGGCCCTACGACCTGGTCCTGCTGTCCGTGAAGGCGACCGCCCTGCACGCCGCACTGGCCGACATCGCGCCCGCGGTCGGCCCGGACACCGCCGTCGTCCCCCTGCTCAACGGGATCGCCCACCTCGACGCGCTCGTCGCGGCCCTGGGGGACGCGGCGGTCCTCGGCGGGGTCGCGAAGGTGGTCACCACGCTGAACGCGGAGGGCGACATCCTGCGCATGGCGCCGCCCGCGGTCATCCTGACCGGCGAGCGGGACGCCCGGCCCTCCGGACGCGTCGACGGGATCCGCAGGGTCCTGGCCGAGGCGGGAATCGACTCACCGGCGACCGAGGACATCGTCGCGGCCATGTGGCACAAGTGGGTGTTCATCTCCACCCTGGTCGCCCTGACCTGCCTGATGCGCGGCACGGTCGGCGAGATCAACGCCGTTCCCGGCGGCGCCGCGCTCGGGCCCGCCCTGCTGGCCGAGGCCGCGGCGGTGTCGCGCGCGGCCGGTCACCCCGTGCCCGAGGCCGAACTCGCCTTCACCCGGGCGACCGTCACGGCCCCCGGCTCCCCGCTCACCCCCTCCCTCTACCGTGACCTCGTCGCCGGGGCCCCCACGGAGGCGGACCACGTCCTGACCGACCTCACCGTCCGCGCCCGCGCGCTGGGCGTGTCCACTCCCCTGCTGGACCTCGCCGCCCTCCACCTGCGCGTCCACGAACACCGCCGCGCGGCGGGCCGCCCCCGGTGACGACGGGGCCGTCACCTCACCCGGATGCGCGGACCACTGGGCATCCGGGCCGCCGGGCCGTTGACTGGGAGGCCCGGAACCCCTTGGAGGCGTGGTGGCGGCGGACCTGTGGAGGCGCGGTGCGGCAGGCGCGCTGCTGACGGTGCTGGCGTGGGGCGCGGCGGGCTGTTCGGACAGCGGCGGCAGCCCGTCCGGCGCCGTGTCGAGCGCCGCCGCCGCGGTGAGGTCGGCGGGAGAGGCGGTCTCGTCGGCCGCCGCGGAGGCCGGTAAGGCCGCCGCGTCCGCCGCCGCCGTGGCGAAGGAGAAGCTGGCCGAGGTCAAGGGCGGGGTCAATGCCAAGGAGCAGGTGACCCTGGGCCCGGTCGCGACCGACGGCGACGGGTACACGACGGTCCCCGTGACGGTGCGCAACACCGACGACGGCGAGAAGTCCTTCGCGGTACAGGTCGAGTTCGAGGACGAGGGCGGCAACCTCCTGGACACGGTGGTGGTGACGGTGACGGACGTCCCGGGGAAGGGCACCGGGCAGGGCACGGCCCGCAGCACGCACAAGCTGTCCGGCACGGTGACGGCGCTGACGGGCACGGCGCTGCGCTACTGAGGCACCCCGCGCGGGACGCTCCGCAGGGACCGCGCGGCACACGACCGCGGCGGCCGGGCCGGTGACCGCTCCGGAACCGCAACGGTGGGGCGCGGTCAGGGCCCGCCGACGGCGTCCTCGACGTCCGGGTGGAGGGACAGCACCGTGTCGGCGCCCGTGAGGGCGAAGAGGCGGCGCAACCGCTCACCGGGGGCGGCGACGCGCAGGGTCGTCAGCTGGTGCACCTGCAGCAGCAGGTTCAGGAACGACGAGTCGCCGAAGGTGACGCCCGCGGCGTCGAGCACCACCAGCGGGTACCGGGCGGCGGCGGAGACGAGCGCCTCCCGGAGAGGGGGCAGCGTGTCCTGGTCGAGTTCCCCGCGCGCGGTCACCACCCATCCGGCTCCGGCCGCGCGGCCTGCCGCCACCACGCCGCCGTGGTCCGTGTCCTGTGCCCCGGCCATGTACGCCTCCCGGATCGTCACCTGTAAGGCCCCCGGAGGCGAGTATGCCTGTTCATCGGCCCGACGAGGGCACCGAGGCCCGCGCCGTCCGGCTCCGGCGGCCCGACAGCTCCTCCCCGTGGGGCTGTTGGTGGAGGTGTGCGACAACGGCCGTACGGAACGTGGAAGTCCGGGCGGTCGGCGATGCCGCGGGGCCGGGCGAGGACCAGCCCTCGGACGGCGGCCTCACACTGGGGATGCGCACGGCCACCCGCTGACACGGGTGGTCCCCTACACTGTCACCGGAATTCCCGGGTGTTCCCGGGCGCGGGGGGTACACGAGACGTCCGGAGACCGACGTCGACGGGTGGGGGTGGGAGGGCACGATGGAGACCATCGGCACGGCAACCGGCGATCCACTGCCCGCCGGACCTCCCCCCGTCGTGCGGCAGCGCCGCCGGCTCGCCCTGTCCGGCGTCCGGGGCCACGTGGCCAAGGGCCGCGACTTCACCCGCGAGGCGCTGCGGGACTGGGGCTGGGACGGCACCGAGACCTCCGAGGACGCCCTGCTCGTCGTCTCCGAGCTGCTGGCCAATGCGTCTCTGCACGCCGGGGGCTGCACCGAACTCGCCCTCACGGGCGGCGAGTTCCTGCGGGTCGAGGTCTTCGACGGCTCGACGACCCCGCCCCTGCGCCAGCCCGCCCCGCGGCCGGGCCTCCCGGGCGGCCACGGCCTGTACATCGTGGAGCGCGTCTGCGATCGCTGGGGCACCAGCACCCATGAGGACGGCAAGGCCGTGTGGGCCGAGATCGAGGCGTCGAGGCTGATGTCGGGCAGGCCCACCGGCCGCTGACGGGGGCGGCGGCCGGGGGCGTCGACCGGGGGCTCGGCCGCTCCCGGCCCGGCCCCGGGCGCCCGGCACGCGGGCGCGTCACCCGGATCTCCGCAACACGCCCGGGTCGGGTGAATGCCCGACGGGAGGCCTCCGCACGCGGTGTGATCCTGCTTCGACGTTCCGTCATCGACATTGGAGTGACATGCGCATCCGCACCGCCATCGCCGCAGCCGCCCTCGCCGCGGCCGGCATCCTCGGCGCCACCGGCACCGCCATCGCAGACGCCAACGCCGAAGGCTTCGCCGTCGGCTCGCCCGGCATCCTCTCCGGCAACGTGATCCAGGTGCCCATCCACGTGCCGATCAACCTCTGCGGCAACAGCATCAACATCATCGGCGCCCTCAACCCCGCCGCCGGCAACACCTGCATCAACATCTGATCGCGGTGTGGCCGTCGGGGCGCGGACCTGTCCGCGCCCCGACGGCCCCGGTGGCGGGCGTTCAGCGGTGCAGCAACAGTGTCCAGTCCTCGGGGACGCGGTCGGCCGGGCCCGGTACCGGCTGGTCGGCCGGATGCGCGAGCGGGGGCGTGAGGTCCGGGCCGGACGTGTACAGCTCGGCGCCGTCGTAGTCCCAGAACCAGTCCTCACCCGGTTCGAAACTCCGCACCAGGGGATGGCCGCTGGCCTTCCAGTGGGCGGTGGCGTGCTGGGCGGGTGAGGAATCGCAGCAGCCGATGTGGCCGCACTGGGCGCAGCGCCGCAGGTGGAACCACCAGCCGCCCGCCGTGTCGCACTCGGCGCAGCCGGTGCCGGTGGGCGGGACGCTCGGGTCGATTCCGTCGATGCCGGTCATACGGGCTCCTCGGTGGTCTCGGGTTCCGGGGTGGTCAGCGGCAGCAGTACCTGGAAGCGGGTGTCGCCCGGCGCGGACTCGACCTGGAGGCTGCCGTGGTGCTTGTTGACGATGATCCGCCAGGAGATGTCCAGGCCGAGACCGGTGCCCTCGCCGACCGGTTTGGTGGTGAAGAAGGGGTCGAAGATGCGGCCCCGGACATCGGCCGGGATGCCGGGGCCGGTGTCGCGGAACTCGACCAGCAGCCGGTCGCCCTCCCGTGCCGTGCGGACGGTCAGTGTGCCGTCGCCGCCGGTGCTCCCGATCGCGAAGACGGCGTTGTCGACGAGGTTGGTCCACACCTGGTTGAGTTCCGCCGGGTAGGCGGGCACGTCGGGCAGGGAGCGGTCGTAGTCCTTGACCACCCGGATGCGGTTGCCGATCTTGCCCGACAGCATCAGCAGGGTGCTGTCGAGGAGCTCGTGGACATCGACGGACCGGTGCGGGGCCCGGTCGAGCTGCGCGTACTGTTTGGCCGCGTCGACGAGGTGGGAGATGCGGGTGGTGGAGTCGTCGATCTCGTCCATCAGCAGCTCGGTCTCGACGGTGTAGTTGAGCCATCCGATGGCACCCGGCAGGATGTCCTCGGCCACGGTGGCCGCGACCTGTTCCAGCCAGTCCGTGTCGAGTCCGGCCTGGACGAAGGTCGGTGCGACCCGCCAGCCCTCCGGGATGCCGTGGTCTTCGAGCCAGTCGGTGAGTTCGTCCTCGCGGTCGGACGCCTCCAGGGGGCTCAGTACCGGCGCCTTGGCCACACGTTCGGCGGTGCGTTCCTGGATGTCGATGAGCTCGGCCAGCGCCTCGCGGGAGTAGGGGCCCCGGGCGATGACGGCGAGCTTGTGCCGCATCTTGCCGACCCGTTCCCGCAGGGTCGCGGTGGCCCGGACGGCCGCCGCGGCCGGGTTGTTGAGCTCGTGCGTCAGTCCGGCGGACAACGAGCCGAGGGCCAGGAGCCGTTCGCGCTGGCCGATGGCCCGCTGGGTGTTCTTCGAGCCGAAGAAGAGCCCTTCCAGCAGGTGCGCGGCCATCGGGAACCATTCCCGCATGACGTCGGCGAACGACTGCGCGGGCAGGACGAAGAACCGGGTCGGCTCGGTCACGCGCATGGAGTTGGTGTAGAGCTGCGGGACCCGGTCGCCCAGGTAGGCCTGCATGGCGCCGGAGTACACCCCGCGCTGGGAGGTGCGGCTCACCTCCACGTCATCGCCGCCGACGCGGCGGTACAGGACGACGGTGCCCTCGATCATCACGTAGAAGCAGGTGGCGGGCTCGCCCTCGGTGTAGACCGGGCCGGGGTCGAAGCATTCGACCCGTCCCTCGGTGCACAGCCTCCCGAGCTGCTCGGGGGTGAGCTTCTCGAACAGGAACAGCGAGGCGATCTCCTGCGGGGCGCAGGGCACGGCCCGGCCGCTCACGACTGCTCCAGGTACCGGTGGACGAGCATCACGGCCATGGCTCCTTCTCCGACGGCGGACGCGACGCGCTTCGCGGACTGGGCGCGGGCGTCGCCCGCCACGAACACGCCGGGAATGTTGGTCTCCAGGTGGTAGGGCGGCCGGTCCAGTTCCCACTCGGCGGGCGGCCGTCCGTCGGGGGTGAGGTCCGGCCCGGCCAGGATGAAGCCGTGTTCGTCGCGCAGCACCGTGCCGTCGAGCCAGTCGGTGAGCGGGGCGGCGCCGATGAACACGAACATCCACTGGGCGTCGACGAGTTCGGTCGTGCCGGTGTCCACGTCGCGCAGCGTCAGCTGCTCCAGGTGCCCGTCGCCGTGGGCCTCGTCGACCACGGTCCGGGTCCGTACCGTGATGTTCGCGGCCTCCTCGATCTGCTGGATCAGGTAGTGGGACATGGAGGCCCTCAGGGACTCGCCGCGCACCAGCAGGGTCACCGATTTCGCGCCCCGTGCCAGGTACATCGCGGCCTGTCCGGCGGAGTTGGCGCCGCCCACGATGTAGACGTCCTGTCCCTGGCAGGAGGCGGCCTCGGTGAGGGAGGAGCCGTAGTACACCCCGCAGCCGGTCAGGGTGTCGCAGCCCCGTGCGTGGAGCTGGCGGTACGACACGCCGGTCGCCAGGATGACGCTGTGCGCGGCGACCGCCGTGCCGTCGGAGAAGCGGACGACGCGCGAGGAGCCATTGACCTCTAGCCCGGTGACCTCGCGGGCGGTGAGGATCTCGGCGCCGAACCGGCCGGCCTGGCGGCGGGCGCGGTCGGTGAGCTGCGCGCCCGACACGCCGTCCGGGAAGCCGAGGTAGTTCTCGATGCGGGAGCTCTGCCCGGCCTGACCTCCGGTCGCCGACCGTTCGACGAGTACGGTGCGCAGCCCTTCGGACGCGCCGTACACGGCCGAGCCCAGGCCGGCCGGACCGCCGCCGATGACGACGAGGTCGTAGAACTCGGCGGCCGGGGTCGTCGCGAGTCCCACGTGGGCCGCCAGCTCGGTCGCCTCCGGCTCGACGAGCACGGCCCCTTCCGGGGTGATCACCAGCGGTAGCCGCTCCCCGTCGGCCCCGGCGGCCTCCAGCAGGCGCCGCCCCTCGGGTTCGTCGGAGGAGTACCAGCGGTAGGGCACCTGGTTGCGGGCCAGGAACTCCCGCACCTCGGAGGAGCGCGCCGACCAGCGGTGGCCGACCACCTTGGTGGCGGGCACGGGCCGGTAGTCGCTGGTGCGCCAGGCGGTGAGGAGGTCGTCGACGACCGGGTAGAGCTTCTCCTCCGGCGGGTCCCAGGGTTTGAGCAGGTAGTGGTCGAGGTCGACGACGTTGATGGCGTCGATCGCCGCGTTGGTGTCGGCGTAGGCGGTCAGCAGGACGCGCCGCGCGCCCGGGTACACGGAGAGGGCCTGTTCGAGGAACTCGATGCCGTTCATCTGCGGCATGCGGTAGTCGGCCAGGATGACGGCGACCAGGTCACCCCGCAGCTTCAGCTCGCGCAGCGCCTCCAGCGCCGACTCCCCGGACTCGGCGCGTACGACGCGGTACGTGGCGCCGTAGCGTCGGCGCAGGTCGCGTGCGACGGCGCGGGAGACTCCCGGGTCGTCGTCCACGGTCAGGATGACGGTCCGCGCTGTGTCGGCGACCTCTGCCATACGTCTCCCACCCGCCCGAGCGTCCCGGTCCGGCGGCACGGCGAGCCGCCCGCGCCGGTTGCGCCCATCGTATGTTCGATCGTCCCGGTTCGCCGTGGTACGCCACGGACCGTGTACGGGTGGGTACGTCCCGCGTCGCCCTCGGTTCGCGGCGGGTGGCGTCCCCGGTACGGGGGCACGGTGTGCGGCGCGCCACAGGGCTCCTCGGGAACCGGTGCGCCCGCGCCCCCGACCCCTTCGACGGGGCCGTGGTCCGTCGGCCTCCGACCCGTCCGAACCACACCGAGGAGTGCCGAAATGAGCCTGAACCGCAGAGACTTGCTCCGCGCGTCGACCGCGCTGGGTGCCACCGGAGCGGTCGCGGGGGGCGCCGGGCTCGCGGGCGGCCCGGCCGCCTCCGCGGCCGGGCGCGGCGCCGGCGACGCCGGGAAGCCCCTCAGGGTGCACGTCGTCATGTTCGACGGGGTGGAGGAGCTCGACTTCGCCGCCCCGTACGAGGTCTTCTCGGCCGCCCGCTTCTTCACGGACCGGCCGGTCGAGGTCCGGTACGTCGGCGCGTCCCGCCCCGGTTCCGTCCGGGCCTCGTACGGGACGCGCGTCTTCGTCGAGCACGGCTGGGACCCGCGGCAGGCCGACGTCGTGGTGGTGCCGGGCGGCGGCTACGCCCGTCGCGAGGATCCGGGGGTGTGGGCCGAGATCCGGCGCGGCGTCCTGACGCGTGCGCTGCGCGAGGCGCCGCGTCCGGGGCTCACGATCGGCGCCCTGTGCACGGGCGTCATGCTGCTGTCCGCCGCCGGGCTGACCCGGGGCCGGCCCTGCACGACCCACCACCGGGCGCGTCCTGACCTGGAGCGGGAGGGCGGCGTCCTGAAGGACGCGCGGGTCGTGGACGACGGCGATCTGGTGACGGCCGGGGGCATCACCTCGGGGCTCGAACTCGCCCTGTGGCTCGTCCGCCGCGAGCTGGGCGCCGACGCGGCGACGGGGGTCGAGGCCATGCTGGAGTACGAGGCCCGCGGCACGGTGTGGTCCCGGTAGGCGCGACGAGGCCACGGGCCGGGCCCCGGCTCCGGGGCCCGGCCCGTGGCCGGGCGGGCCTGCCCTGCCCGGGAACGACGGCGGCCCGAAGACCGACGGCGGGCTCGGCGGCGGATGCGGGCCGTATCCTCGCCCGGGGCACGACGAGCGGAGGACGGGTGGGCATGGCGGCCGGCGGAGCGGCATCGGGGCGGGAGCCCGCGGGGCAGGGGCGTGCCCCGGCGGCGCGCACGTCGCTGAGCGCGCAGGCGCGCGAGGCGGTGCGGGAGCGGATCGTCGACCGCCGCTATCCGATGGGCTCGCGCCTGGTGGAGCGGGAGGTCGCCGAGGAGCTGCGGATGTCACGGGTCCCGGTGCGCGAGGCGCTGCGCGCCCTGGTCGCCGAGGGACTGCTGGAACTGCTGCCGCACAGCGGGGTGCGCGTGCGCCGGCTGGAGCGCGCCGACGTGCGGTGCCTGTACGAGGTGTGGGAGCCGCTCGCCGTGCAGGCGTCGCGGCTCGCCGCCCGCGCGGTGGCCTCAGCCCTCCCCGGGGAGCCGGCGGGGCTCACCGCCCTGCGGGCCTCGCTGGAGGGGGCCGAGCGGGCGGCCGCGGTGGACGAGGGGGCGCGGGAGGTGGCCGAGCACGCCGCCTTCCACGAGCGGATCGTGGCGCTGAGCGGCAATCCGCTGCTGGCGCGGACGATGGAGCAGCTCGACTGGCAGCTCCGTCTGCTCTTCGGGTTGCGTGCGGAGCCGGAACACATGCGGGCGCAGCACGCGGACGTCTTCCGGCACATCGCGGCGGGTGACGAGGAGGCGGCTGCCGCGAGCACGCTGCTGCACGTGCGGGACAGTCGCTCGGTGGCGTTGCGGTCGCTCTTCGGGGACACCGGTTTGTATACCAAGACGGACTGAGGCCCATCAGCGCCGGGTCTCGGCCCGGGAATTCTTGCAAGCCGTTCGCTCACTGGTATACAAAAGGGCGCACCAGGCATCCCCTGCCCCCAAGGAGCCCCCCGTGTCCGTGGTCTTCCGCGACGTACGTCCCCTCGGGGTGGGTCGGCCCGTGGACCTCACGGTCGTGGACGGCCGCGTCTCCGGCGCCCCCGCGCCCGAGGGTGCCGAGGTGGTGGACTGCGCGGGCCGCATGGCGCTGCCCTCGCTCGTGGACGCGCACATCCACCCGGACAAGACGAGCTGGGGCGGCGACTGGGTGTCGCGGCGGCCCGCCTCCGGGATCGCCGGCTACTGCGACCAGGACGTGGAGCTCCACCGGGCGCAGCCCCGTCCGGTCGGCGAGCGGGCGTACGGGCTGATGGCGCACGCGGTGACGCGCGGCAGCCGGGCCATGCGCGCGCACGCCGATGTGGCGCCCGCGTACGGCCTGGCCGGTGTCGAGGGCGTCGCCGAGGCCCGTGAGCGCCTCGCCGGTGCGCTCGACGTGCAGATCGTGGCGTTCCCCCAGCACGGCGTCGTCCGCTCCCCGGGCACGGCCGCGCTGCTGGAGGACGCGGCGCGCAGCGGCCTCGTCGACCTGATCGGCGGCATCGACCCGATCGGTTTCGACCACGCCCTCGACGAGCAGCTGGACCTGGTCTTCGGGCTCGCGGACCGCTACGGCGTCGGCGTGGACCTGCACCTCCACGACCGGGACGAGAAGGGCACGCGCGTCCTGCGGGCCGTCGTCGAGCGCACCCGGGCGCTGTCGCTGCGGGGGAAGGTGACGGTCAGCCACGTCTTCTGCCTGGCGTTCCTGTCCGGACCCGACCTCGACGCGACGGCCGCCGACCTGGCCGACCTGGACATCGCCCTGACGACGGTCGCCCCGAGCGAGTCCCTGGTCCTGCCCGTCGCCCGGCTGCGGGAGCACGGCGTCCGCGTCGGCCTCGGCTCGGACGGTGTCCGCGACTCCTGGAGTCCGTTCGGGAACGCCGACATGCTGCACCGCGCACACCTCCTGGGCTGGACCACGGACGCCCGTCTCGACGAGGAGCTGACGTCCTGCTTCGCCGTCGCCGCCCACGGGGGCGCCGACGTGATGGGACTGGCGCGCGCGGACTTCGCCCCGGGCGCCCCGGCCGACTTCGTGCTCGTCGAGGGCGAGTGCGTTCCCCAGGCCGTGGTGGACGTGCCGCGGCGCGACGTTGTCGTGCGCGGCGGCCGGATCGTGGCCCGGGACGGCGCCCTGGTGTAGGCGCGGCCGGCGGCCCCCGCCGCACCCGGGCGGTCCGGTACGGATAATGGCACCGCCCGGGGTTGCGGGCGGCGTGCACCGATCCGAGGGATTCCGAGGGATGAAGTATCGATGACGTTCCAAGAGGGCCTGCGGGTCGAGCTGGCGGCGGACACCAGGCTGAGCGACAACGTCGCGATCACGGACGCCCCGGCGGAGGGCCCGGAGGACGGCCCGCAGGACGATCCGCAGGAAGCGACGGGCGGCGCCGTGGGGTCCCTGTGGCTGGCGGCGGGCACGCGGGGGACCGTGGAACGGGTCGTCCGGCACGACCGGCCGGGCCGGGGCGCCCGCGAGTACGAGCGGCTCGCGTCGCTGCTCGATTCCTTCGGCCGGGACATGCCCACGCAGAGCAGGAAGCAGCTCGAAGAGCAGATCGCGGCCCTGGAGCCCGAGTGGACCGCCTACCGCCGGCAGCGGCTGCGCGTGACGCTCCGCGTCCGCTTCGACAACGGGTTCATCCTGGACGGCGTGCCCGAGGGCTTCTTCACGGCCGCCTGACCGGTTCGGCGCGGCCGCTCCGGTGCCGGCCGTCCGGCTCCGCCGGTGTGCGGGGATCACGCCCCGCCGCGGACGAGGCGCAGGATCTCCCCCGTCTCCAGGGCCGTGTAGAGCGCGCCGTCCGGGCCGAACGCCAGGCCGTGGGGTTCGCAGGCGGGGTCTGGGAGGGCGTGTTCCTCCAGGTGGCCGTCTGGGGTGAGGGAGCCGATCCGGCCGGTCGCCCACAGGGTGAACCACACCGAGCCGTCGGGGGCGGTGGTGATCGCGTGCGGGCGGCAGGCCGGGTCCGGGAGCGGGAACTCGGTCACCTCCCCCGCCGTCGTGATCCGCCCGATGCGGCCCGCCCCGATCTCCGTGAACCACAGGGTTCCGTCCGCTCCCGCCGCGATCCCCACGGGTGCCGCCCCGGGCGTGGGCAGCGGATGGAGGGTCACCTCGCCGGCGGGTGTGATCCGGCCGACGGCGTGGGCCTGGTTGAGGGTGAACCAGAGGGCGCCGTCGCCGCCTGCCGTGATCATGGAGGGGAAGGCTCCTTCGAGGCCTGGCAGCGGGAACTCCACGACGGCTCCCACGGTGTCGATGCGGCCGATCCGGTCGGTGTGCAGCTGGGTGAACCAGAGGGCTCCGTCGGGTCCGGCCGCGATGCCGTACGGGCCCGCGCCCGGTGTGGGCAGCGCGTACGAGCGGGCGTGTCCGTCCACGTCGATCCGGCCGATCCGGTCGTCGCGCATGCGGGTGAACCAGAGCGCTCCGTCGGGGCCCGCGGTGATGAGGGAGGGGCCGCAGGAGTCCGAGTCGAGCGGGAACTCGTCGAGCCGGCCGTCGGGCGTGAGCCGGGCGATCCGGCCGGCGTGCACCAACGTGCACCACAGCGCGCCGTCGGCGCCGGTGGTCAGGGCGTACGGGCCCGAGCCCGGGTGGGAGACGGGGAAGGAACGGTCGGGCGTGAGGGTGCGGGGCATACGGGTCCTCTCGGAGTGGCGGATCGAGGTCGGGCGGCGCGGGCGGTGCTCGATCGAGGTCAGGCGGCGTGGGCGGTGCTCGTCGGGTGTGCCGCGCAGCGGCCGACGGCGGGGGCTGCTGCCGCGAGGTCGAGTCGCGCGCCCTGCCAGCGGGCGCGCAGCATCCGGTCGTGGCTGACGACGGCCACCGCGCCGGGGAAGCCCGCGAGGGCCGACTCCAGCTCCTCCACCAGGGCGAGGGAGAGGTGGTTGGTCGGCTCGTCGAGGAGGAGGACGTCGTACGGTTCGGTCACCAGGCGCGCCAGCGCGAGCCGCTGCCGCTGCCCCGCCGACAGGCTGCCGACGGGGACGCCGAGCCGGTCGCGGTGGAACAGCCCGAGCGCCAGCAGCCGTTCCGCGTGTTCCTCCGGGTTTCCGGCGCGCCCGTACCCGTAGGCGGCGAGGACGGTCCGCCCGTCCGGTACGGGGTCAGGCAGTTGGCGGAGCAGTCCGATCCGGCCCCGGCGTTCGACACGGCCCAGCGCGGGCTCGGACGTGCCGGCGAGCAGGTTCAGCAGGGTGCTCTTGCCGACGCCGTTCGGTCCGCCGATCAGGAGGCGGTCGCCGGGGCCGAGGGCCAGGCTGGTGGGCGCCAGACGCCCCGGGACCCCGGCGGAGTGCGCGGCGAGGAGCGTTCCGCGCGCTTCGCCCCCCTGCGGCACGGCGGTGAAGCGGAGGGGTTCCGCGGGCCGGGGCGCCGGCTGCGCCAGCAGCCGGCCGAGGCGTTCCTCGGCCTGGCGCACGCGGCTCGCGAGGGACTGCTGCACCCGGCCCGCGGCCCGGTCGTAGGCCATCTTGTTGCCGTCCTTGCGGGCCCGTCCGGGCGCCACCCGCCGCGCGGTCCCGGCGGCGGCTTCGCGCAGCCGGGCGACCTCGGTGGTCCAGGCCTCGTGGGCCCGCTCAGCGCGCTCGCGGGTGGCGGCCCGTTCGGCGCGGTAGCCGGTGTAGCCGTTGCCGTGGCGTACGACCGTGCGGGTGTCGGTGTCGACCTCCAGGAGGGAGGTGGTGACGCGGTCGAGGAAGACGCGGTCGTGGGAGACGGCCACCGTGGTGCCGCGGCGCGTGCGCAGGTGCTCCTCCAGCCAGGTCAGGGCGGCGTCGTCCAGGTGGTTGGTCGGTTCGTCGAGCAGCAGCACCTCGGGCTCGGCGGCCAGCAGCGCGGCGAGGCGCAGCCGGACCCGGGCCCCGCCGGACAGCGCGCCGACCGGGCTGTCGCGGCGCAGCCGCAGCAGGCCGAGGCCGTGCAGGGCGCGTTCGACGCGTGCGTCGGCTTCGTATCCGCCGCGGAGTTCGTAGGCGGTCAGCAGGTCGGCGTAGGTGTCCAGGACGGAGGTGTCGCCGTCTTCCATCCGGCGCTCCAGCCGGCGCAACTCGGCTTCCATGAGGCGCAGTTCGTCGAGAGTCCGGTCGATGACCCGCTGGACGGTGAGGTGTGCGGGCAACTCCTCCTCTTGGGCGAGGTGGCCGACGCGGCCGCGGGAGCGGATGAAGACCCTTCCGCTGTCGGGCTGTTCGGCGCCCGCGAGGATGCGGAGCAGGGTGGACTTGCCGGAGCCGTTCTCGCCGACGATGCCGAGGCGGTCCCCTGCCGTGACGGAGCAGGTGACGGAGTCGAGGACGAGGCGGCCGTCGTAGGCCTTGGTGACGTCAAGCGCGGTGAGCCGTGCGGAGGTGTCGGTCGCGGTCATGGAGGGTCTCCGGGAGGTGGGAGGGGCGGGCGGGGGCGGAACGGGGGCGGCGGCCGGCGGGCCGGATGCGACGGATGACCATCGGAACTCCTTAAAGCGACGGATGTTGCGTTAAAATCGTGACATGACATCCCCCGAGAACGCAAGCGATCTTCCCGAGTCCGGCCCCGAGGGCGTCCGACGCCGGACGGGCGGCCGCAGCGCCCGCGTCCGGGCGCAGGTCGTCGAGGCGGTCGGGGCGCTCCTCGTGGAGTCCGGGTACGACGCCCTGACGGTGGACGCCGTCGCCGAGCGGGCCGGGGTCCACCGCACCACCGTGTACCGGCGGTGGCGCGACGTCGGAGGGCTGCTGGCCGACGTCCTCGACGCGGCCGCCGACGACGGCTGGCGCCCGGCCGACACCGGGTCCCTGGAGGACGACCTCACCGCCCTCAACCAGGAGGTCTACGACGCCCTGCGGCCGGCCGGGACCGACCCGACCGACGGCTCCGGCTCCGGCTCCGGCTCCGGCTCCGGCTCCGGCTCCGGCGGGAACCTCACCACCGCGCTGATCGCCGCTTCCTTCCGCTCGGCGCAGGCCGCGGGCGCGCTGACCCGCTTCTGGGAGGGCCGCTACGCCCGCTCGGCGCCGGTCGCCGACCGGGCGGTGGACCGGGGCGAGCTCCGACCCGGCCTGGACACCCGCGCGTTGCTGGTCACGGCCACGGCGCCGCTGTACCAGGAACTGCTGCTCCTGCGCAGCGCCCCCGACCCGCGACTCCCGCGCCGCGCCGCCCGCGCCGCGTGCGCGGCGGCCCGCGCGGGCGTCTTCCACTGACCCGCCCGCCCCCTGGCTGACCGTCCGCCGAACGGAGTCGGGCAGGATCGGCCGGCTGAGCCCGCGCCGGGGCGCACGTACGGGGCACCGTGGACGTTCCCCCGTGCGCCCCCCTGTGCCCCTTCGCCGTGGCCCGCGGCGCGCGTACGGTTCCGGGCCATGAGCGGATTCGCGAAAGAACCGGCCACCGCGTCGGAAATCGGCACCCGGGTCCTCCCTCCCTCCGACCGGTGGTCCCCCGCGCTCGTGATACCGGCGCCGGTGTGCCGCTTCGAGAACTTCCTCGGCGCCGAACGCGCCGACGCCCTGCTGGAGTACGCGATCGGGCGCCAGGGCGACTTCACGGCGGGGACGGTGCTGGACCCCCTGACCGGAGAGGAGTCCCACAAGGGGAGGGAGTCACTGGTGCTTCCCGTGACCAGTGAGGTGTTCAGCCGGCACCTCGCCGACTGCCTGCCGCTCGTCCGGGAGTCCCTCGGCCACCGGGCCGCGCTCGACCGGTCCCTGACGGTCCTGACGGCGCACGGCGAGGGCGGCCACTACGGCATGCACACCGACGCGTCGCGGGTCCGTGACGTGAGCACGGCCGTGTCCGCGGTCTACTACCTCCACCGCCGGCCCCGCGGCTTCGGCGGCGGCCAGCTCCGCCTCCACGACACCGTGGTCGACGGCCACCGGGCGCGGCCGGCGGAGACGTACCGAACGATCGAGCCCGAGCACGACACGATCGTCTTCTTCCCCGCCTCCGCCTTCCACGAGGTCGTCCCGTCGACCTGCCCCAGCAGGCGGTTCGCCGACCACCGGTTCACCCTCACGACGTGGCTCTCCGGCCGGGGGGCGGCACCGGGGCCCTGCGACGCCGGGACCCGGATCTGGCGGTGGCTGGCGGGTGCCGCCGAGGGCACCCGCCCCCTCCACGGGGTCGCGGCGGACCTCGGGGGCGCCGGCGCCGCCCCGCTGCCGGCCGCCGGACCCGCCACCCTCCGGGTCGCCGGGGGCCCCGCCGCGGGGTGAGGCGGAGCCGCCCGGCGGGACGTCAGGTGCCGGGGGCGGTCAGGGCCGGGGTCGGCTCGGTCCACGGGTTGGGGAGGTGGCCGGTGACCGGGCCCGAGACCGCCGCGCCCCGCTCGCCCGCGGTGCGCACCGCGAGCGGGACGAGGGCCTCGGGGACCCCGTAGACGAGGTGGCAGAAGCGCTCCGGCGGGTGGCGGGCGGTCCACCCGGGCCGGCTGAACGCCGACACGTACGTGCTCCAGTCGCCCTCGAAGGTGACGACCAGGTCCGCCAGCCGGAGGTAGCCGGGGTCCGGGTGGACGCCCGGGTTGAGGACGACGGTGCTCGCCCCCAGGCTGCGCAGCGACCGGACCAGGCGGCGGCAGGCGCGCAGCCCCCCGCGTTCCGCGGTCACCCGGTCCAGGAAGCAGCCGTCGACCCCGTACCACTCCCGGTAGCGGAGGATCTCGTAGTTGACCTCCGCCCCGTCCCGCCGCCCGTACGCGGTGTCGACGTATCCCAGCAGCCGGGCGCCGGCCGCGTGCAGGGCCGAGGCCGCCGCCGTGAACGCCGGATCGGGGCGCGGGCCCGGACCGCTCGCGGGGTTGAGCACCACCGCGTAGGTCCGGGGCGCGGCCCCGATCAGCCGCGCCCAGGCCCCCGGGTCCTCCGCGGGATGCACGTACAGCGGAACCAGCAGGGTCATCGCGCGGGGCTGCCGCTCCGGGGGACGGCCTCCCACAACGAGGCGAGCATGTCGTCCAGTTGGCGGGCGGGTCGCCACCCCAGCACCCGGACCGCCGCCGTGACGTCGGAGCACTGCCAGGACACCTCGGCCGAGCGGGCCGAGCCGGGCGCGCCGCCCGCGTTCTCCTCGATCCGCCCCCGGAAGCCCGCCCGGCGGGCCAGTCCGTGCACCAGCTCGCGGACCGGCGCGGCCTCGCCGGTGCTGATGTTCAGCACCGACTGCAGGGGACCGGGGGCGGTCACCGCGAGTTCCACCGCCCGGGCCACGTCCCGTACGTCCACGAAGTCGCGGTACGCGGACAGGTCGCCCAGCCGCAGCACCGCCGCCGGGTCCGGACCGGCCTCCCGCAGCAGGGCCGTGAGCCTGCCGGGCAGGCCGGTGGCCGGTGCGCCGGGCCCGACCGGGTTGCCCACCCGCAGCACGACCGCGTCCAGGCCGGAGGTGGCCACCGTGACGGTGCCGGCCAGTTTGGTGGCTCCGTACGGGGTGACCGGGCGGGTGGCCGCCGACTCCCCCACCCGGACGCCGAACGCGCCCGGCCCGTACTCGGCCGCCGAGCCCAGGTGGACCAGGCGGGCCTGCGGGGCGGCCTCCCGCAGGGCCGCGCACAGTACGGCGGGGCCGCGGGAGTTGACCTCGGCCAGGGTGACCGGGTCGCCGCCGGTCGCCCCCGCGCAGTTCACCACTGCGTCGGGGGCCGCCCCCGCGAGGGTCTCGGCCAGCCGTTCGGTCCGGTCGGTGGCGAGGTCGACGCCGAACCCGGCGCCGGGCGAGCGCCCGGCGTCGAGGACCCGTACATCCGGCAGGGCGCCCAGCCGGTCGGCGACGTGCGCGCCGAGATAGCCGGTGCGTCCCAGGACGAGAATGCGCATGACGTGCTCAGGCTCCCTTGAGCAGCAGGGACTTGCGGCTGGTGAACTCGGCGTTGGCCCGGTCGTAGTCGTCGGGGCGGCCGATGTCCAGCCAGTAGCCGTCGAACTCGTAGGCGTGGGGCGGGTTCTGGGTCTTGAGGAGGTCGAGGACGAGCTCGTCGAAGCCGAGCGGCAGGCCGGGAGTGTACCCGTCGAGGGTTTCGCGGCTCAGGCCGTACACGCCCATCGACACGCGGTAGTCCATGCTGGGCTTCTCGGTGAAGCCGACGACGCGGGTGGCGTCGGTGGTGAGCACCCCGAAGTCGACGTGCACCTTGCGCGGGTAGGTGGCGATGGTCAGCGGCGCGCGCGAGGCCTCGTGGCGGCGCAGCACGTCGGCGTAGTCGAGGTCGGTGAGGACGTCGCCGTTCATCACGAGGAATCTTTCCGGGAGCCGCTCGCGGAGGTTCAGCAGCGGGCCCATGGTCCCCAGCGGGCTCTCCTCGGTGGCGTAGTCGATGCTCATCCCCCACTGGGCGCCGTCGCCCACGTAGGCGCGGATGATCTCGCCCAGGTGGCCGATGGCGATGGTGCAGCGGGTGAATCCGGCGGCCGACAGCTGGCGCAGCACGATCTCCAGGATGGCGTGCTGGTCGCCTATGGGGACGAGCGGCTTGGGGAGGGCAGTGGTGTAAGGGCGCAGCCGGACGCCCTTGCCGCCCGCCAGGATCACTGCGTACATGGGGAGTTCCTCCATCAGTCGTGTGACGAGCCGTGGTGGGGGGACGTGGGTGTGGCGGTGGGGTGGGCGTGGGGGTGTGGGGTCCGCAGGGGTCAGACGTTGTAGATGCCGGTCTTGTACCGGGCGAGGTTGGCCGGGTCGCGGAAGAACCCGACGGTGTGCGCCAGGCCTTCCTCCAGGCTGTGGGCCGGTTCCCAGCCGGTGGCGGCGGTGAGCCGGCTCGCGTCCGCGACGAGCCGCATGACCTCGGAGGCGGCCGGCCGCAGCCGCTCGGTGTCCTCGCGCACCTCGATCGGAACGTCCATCACCTTGCCGATCAGCGCCACCAGGTCGCCGACGGAGATCTCGGTGCCGGTACCGGAGTTGAAGGTGCGGCCGACCACCTGCGCGGCGGGGGCGGTGCCCACCGCGAGGAAGGCCGCGGCGGTGTCCTTGACGTAGCTGAAGTCCCTGGTGGGGCGCAGGTCGCCGAGGGTGATGACGCGCTCCCCGGCCGCCACCTGGCCGATGGCGGTGGGGATCACCGCGCGCATCGACTGGCGCGGGCCGAAGGTGTTGAAGGGCCGCAGGGTCACCACGGGGGTGTCGAAGCTCGCGTGGTAGCTGTCGGCGAGCCGGTCGCCGCCGGCCTTCGAAGCGGCGTACGGGGACTGCGTGTTGATGGGGTGGTCCTCGGTGATCGGGACGGTCTGCGCGGTGCCGTACGTCTCGCTCGTGGAGGTGTGCACCAGGCGCGGTGTGCCGAGCGCGCGGACGGCCTCCAGCACGTTGAGGGTGCCGGTGACATTGGTGTCCACGTAGCTGTGCGGGGCCCGGTAGGAGTACGGGATCGCGATGAGGGCGGCGAGGTGGTAGGCGCAGTCGGCGCCTTCCAGGAGCCCGCGGACCGAGCCGGGGTCGCGGACGTCGCCGAGGACGATCTCCACCTGGTCGAGGACGTCGGGGTCGAGGGTCTCCAGCCAGCCGTAGGAGGAGAAGGAGTTGTACTGGGCCATGGCCCTGACCCGGTAGCCGCGGGCGACGAGGGATTCGGTGAGGTGGGAGCCGATGAAGCCTTCGGCTCCGGTGACGGCGGCGAGCGGTGCGGAGGTCAACCGACCTCTCCTTTCGATGGGTGGTACGGGTACGGGGCCGGGCGCGGGTCGTCAGGCGTGGGAGGCGGGCCGGCCGAGGAGCCGCAGCGTGCACCCGATCAGGCACAGGGCGGCGCCGGCGCAGCAGAGCGGCAGGACGGACGGTCCCGGGGGCGGGCGGAACAGGGTGACCGCGCCGGCGGTGCCGGCGGCCCCGAGGCAGATCAGGGCCGGGGTCCAGGCCACCGCGAAGGCCTGGAGCAGCAGGGCGGTCCACAGGGTCGCGGCGAGCAGGGGCAGGGTGGCGGGGCCCGCGCCGGTGAGCAGCGCGGCGGGCACCAGCGGGAGCGTGTAGAGCAGCAGGCACAGGGCCAGGACTCCGGCCGACCGCAGCCGGAAGCCGACGGGGCTCCCGGACGCGCCGAGCGCGGCGGCCGACAGGCCCCGGTAGCGGTAGAGCAGCCATTCGGCGGGGCCCATGCTCACGGTGAGCACGATCACCGCGTACGGCTCGCGGCGGCCCGCGAGCAGCACCAGCAGGGCGGCGGCCAGGCCGAACAGGCCGTAGGGCAGGGAGCGCGGCAGCGGGGGCCCGGCGCCCCCGCCCGCCGCGGGCTCGGCGGCGTACTCGGTGCGCAGGATCCGGCCGGCGGCGGCGACCGTGGCGGCGAGGGCCAGGAGGGTGAGCCCGGCGCGCAGCAGTGGGCCGGGTTCCCACCAGGGCAGTACGGCGGCGCCCGCGGCGAGCGGGGCGAGGGCGGCGAGCAGCAGCGGTTCCCGGCCCAGGACGAGCAGTACGCCCGCGGCGGCGAGGTAGAGGGACTGGGCGGCCGCCGCCCAGATCACCGGGGAACCGTGGGCGGGGACGGCGGCGGCCGCGGTGGCGAGCGCGGCGCCGAGCGGTGCCCCGCGCAGCAGGGTGCGGGCGGCCTCGCGCCGGCCCGCCACCATCCACAGGTAGGCACGGTGGCCGAGGGCCTGGCCCCAGGCCCAGGAGAAGACGCCCGCGACGACGAGCGCGGCGGCGTGCTTGCCGGGTTGCCACAGCGGTGCGGTGAGCAGGTAGGCGAGGGCGGGCAGGGCGAACAGCACTCCGCGCAGCAGGCAGCGCAGGTGGTCGGGGCGCCAGGGGTCGGCCTCGCGGGCGGGTTCCGTGAAGACGCGGGGCACCCGCTCGTACAGCGCCGTGGCGAGGGAGAAGATGTCGGGGTGGCCGTAGCGCTGCCGGATGGTGTCGGCGGAGAGCCCGTCCGCCTCCAGCAGCGCGGCCACCTCGTAGGGGTGGACGGCCGGTCCCACGCGGTCGGCCATGTCGGCGGCGAGCCCGTTGACGGCCTCGTCGGTCCGGGCGGGTCCGGGCAGTCGCAGCCCCAGGGTGACGGCCTCGCCGTCGGGGCCCGGGGCGGTCCCGCGCGGGCCGGGGGTGACCGGGTCCGCGCCGCGGCGGCGGGTGGCCGGGCGTTTGGGCACGGCCAGCCGGAGCGTCAGGGTGTCGTCCTGCCCGCGGCGCGGTTCGAGGTCCATGGGTCCGCTCATCCGGCGAGGCTCCCCGTGCCGGAGACCGCCGACGCGGTGCTCTCCTCGGAGGCGTCCGCCCTGGCCCAGGACGGTACGGGACGACGCGGGCGCGCACCCGCCGGGGCGGCCGGCTGCGGGACGGGCGCCTGTGCGACGGCCGGTCCCGTGACGGCCGCCGGTGCGGAGGCGGCCGTCGGTACGGAGGCGGGTACCGGTGCGGAGGCGGCCGTCGGTACGGAGGCGGGTACCGGTACGGAGGCCGGTGCCGTGGACGTCTGCGCGGGCACGGGTGCCACCGCGATGCGGGGCGGGGCCGCGGCGGACCGGGCGAGGGCTGGCAGTTCCAGGTAGATGGAGCGGAAGGTGTCGATGGTCTGGCGCAGTGTGAACTGCTCGATCACCCGCAGGCGGGCGGCCTCGCCCATCGCCGCGCGCCGCTGTGCGTCGGCGAGCAGTTCCACGGCGGCGGCGGCCATGGCGGCCGGGTCCCGCGGCGGCACCACGAGTCCCGCGTCGCCGACGGCCTCCCGTACGCCGCCCACGTCGGTGGAGACGGTGGCCCGTCCGCACGACATGGCCTCGATGAGGGTGAAGGGGAAGCCCTCGCTGATGCTGGAGAGCATCACGACGTTGCCGGCGGCGTAGGCGTCCTTGATGTCGTCGACGCGGCCCTCGAAGACGACGGCGTCGGCGTGCCCGAGCTCGGCGGCCAGTGCCTCGCAGCGTTCCCGGTAGGCCTCCCCGCCCCGGGGGGTGCCGCCGAAGAGCCGCAGCCGGGCCTCCGGTACCTGACGCCTGACCAGGTCGAAGGCGCGGATCAGGGTCTCCAGGTCCTTGATGGGGTCGACCCGGCCGGCCCAGCTCAGCGTAGGGACCTCGGGCTCGGGCCCGGCCGGTGGGAAGGCCGCGGGGTCGACGCCGTTGTACACGGTGCGTATGGACTCCGGGGCGGCGCCTCCCTCCTCCTCCCACAGCCGGTTGTAGCGGTTGCCGGGGGTGATCAGGGCGGCCCGGCGGTAGCTTTCCTGCGCCAGCAGCCGGAAGAAGCCGAGCACGAGGGCCTTGACCGGCCAGCGGTAGGGCGCGGTGCGGTAGCCGATGTAGCGTTCGCGCAGGTAGACGCCGTGCTCGGTGAGCAGGAGCGGCACGTCGTGGCGTTCGAGTCCGGCCAGGCCCGGCAGTACGGCGACGCCTCCGCTGACCGCGTGCGCGACGCCCTCCCTCGGCGGTGGTGCGGCGAGCGGGCGCAGGGCGTGCTCCAGCAGGGTGGTGGCGGTGAGCGCGTCACGCAGGGTCGGACGGGCCTCGCGGACGGCCAGTCCGGGCCGGTTCCACACCGCGGCGAGGATGGTGATGGCGCGGTGGCCGCGCAGGAACGGACTCAGCTGTCCGTCCGCGGCGGCGCGCGCCATCGTGTAGAGCGCGGGGGCGAACCCGTCCTCGGCCTGCGGGTCGAGGAGCGCCGTCAGGAACCGTTCGTACGCGGCGGCCAGCCGCCGCTCGGCGCGCCCGCGGGGCCGCCGGCCTTCCGGCGGGGCACCCCACATGGGGACGGAGCGGACGCTGTGGACGTGCGCGGGCAGGTCCCAGGCGAGGGCTTCGCGGCCGGTGCCGGTGACCGCGATGACGTCGAAGTCGAGGTCGGGCATGCCCTGGACGAGCTGGTCGCACCAGACGCTGACGCCGCCGTGGCTGTGCGGGTAGGTGCCTTCGGTGAGCAGGGTGACGCGTGTCGCTCCGGGGCGGCGCGCGCCGTGGTGAACGTGCATGGGTGGGCTCCACGGCCGGAAAGATGTGGGGGTGGCCGCGGTCGGTGGACCTGGCCGTCCCGGCCGCGCAGGGGCGGCCGGGACCTGACGTGCGCCGGTCGGTCAGCCCCGGGGGGCTCGGGAGCCGCCTTCGCGCACGGCCGCGGGGACCTCGGTGCGCGGGGCGGGGGCGGTCTGGGGAGCCGGCCGGGCGAAGGCGGCGGCTCCGTTCCGCGCTCCGGTGGCGGCGGACGCCGGAAGGGTGAAGGCGAGCGGCGTCCCGGCCGAGGCCGTCCAGCCGGAGGCCCGGCCCGCGTAGGGGCTGCCGAAGGCGGCGGTGCCCTGGCGGCTGCCGGCGAGCAGGGTCGCGGGTACCGCGAGGCCGTTCGGGGCCTGGACGGTGACGGTGTCACCGATGCGGTAGGCGGTGACCTGACCGGCCCTGACGGCGTCCTTCCAGGCCGCGCGGCGCTGGAGTTCGACGCCGATGTCCTTCATCCGGAGGTTCTCCACGGGGGTGTTGTCCGCGAAGAGGGCGTCGTACCCGTAGAGGACCCCGTCCAGGACGGGGTAGGCGATGCGCTCCTCGGCGAGGTTGGACTGGTGGATGAAGTGCGGCTTGGGGTCGTTGGAGAGGACGTGGCCGAGGGCGGTGCGGATCTCCTGCGGAGCGATGTACTGCGCGTACCCGGTGGCCGTGTCCAGCGGGGCGGGCAGGCAGGTGGTGGTGTCGGCGTGGTCCTCGCAGATGCCGCTGCCGCCCTGGGAGCGGCGGGTGTAGATCCAGTTGTACTCGTCGGCCTGCTCGACGGCCTTGCCCGCGTTGTAGAAGACGTTGATCGGGTAGCGGGCGACGGTGGCGGCCGGGCCGACCGGCCGCTGGTCGGGGTCGCGGGAGTTGTCCGAGGCGAGCCACTTGACGCCGTTGTCGGCGAGGGCGAGCGCCAGGTTGGGGTTGTCCTGCGGCTGCTGCGGGAGCAGTTTCATGCCCGAGTGCTCACCGGTGACCAACTCGTCGTTCTGCAGGGGCAGTCCGGAGGTCTGGCCCCAGACGCGGTTGAGCGCGATCTCGTCGTTGATGGCGGCCCTGGTGACCCACTTGGTGGCACCGCCCGGGAGGGTGGCGCACTTCCACGGCACGGCGCTGACGTCCTGCTCGCAGCCGAGGTAGGCGTGCGTGTAGGTGTGGTTGACCCAGCGGAAGCGGTCTCGCTGGGCGATGAGGGTGTCCGCGAGCTCGTCGGCCCCGTTGTTGTCCTCGCGCTGGTCCAGGCTGCCGGCCCCGTTGTAGACCATGTCGAGGGTGAAGCGGTGGGCGGTCTGCCACTCGGCGGCGTACGTGGCGTCCGCGCCGGTCATGCGGATCGGGCTCGGGGTGCCGGCGCCGTTCGCGCAGTCCACGTCGCCGGGGGTGCAGTTGAGCACGCTGTCCCAGCGGTCGTCGGCGGCGAAGACGTCGTCGACGTGCACGGCGAAGTAGTTGCGCGAGGCGCCCAGGTGGACCCCGCCGGTCATCCACTCGACGATGCCGCGGGCCAGCAGGCGGAACTGCTGCTGGTACTGGTTGTAGACGAAGGTGACGACGAGTTCGCGCCGTCCGTCGTGCCGGTACTCGCCGACCAGCGAGCCTCGTCTCGGCGTGCCGGGTATGGGTGCGTCGACGTAGGTGGTGAAGTCGGCGCCGGGGGCGGGCTGGGCGAGGTAGGCGTAGCTCTCGCCGACGGTGGGCGAGTTGTCCTCGAAGGGGACGGCCCCGTCGAGGTAGCCGAACGGGCCGCCGAGGCCGGCCGCGGTGACCCCGGCGCGCACGCCGTCGAGGCTGCCGGCGTAGCCGCCGGAGGCGAAGTACTGGAGGCCGACCTGGGGCCGGGAGTAGGTGTAGGCGTCGACCTGCGGGATGCCGTACGTGCGCTCGTAGGCGCTCAGGGCCGCCATTTCGGCCGAGCCGGCCGGGAAGGGGTTGTCGTTGGGCATCACCACGGCCTGGTACTTGGCGCGCGGCCGGCCGTCCACGGTGTCGGCGAGGAAGGCGGCGTCGATCGTGGGCCGCCCGCCCCGGGTGAGGTCGACGGTGGTGTACGGCGTTCCGGCCGAGTCCAGTTCGGCCGCGATGGCGGCGGTCGACGGACCGCCGTCGCTCACCACCAGCACCCGCAGGTCGGTGCGGGGCGCGGGGTCGTCGGCGTGTGCCGATCCGGCCGGTAAGCCGAGCGCGGCGATGAGCGTGCCCGCCGTGAGCACAGCGGTGCGAATGGTCCGCTTCATGCGGTGAAGTCCCCTCCCAGGCAGGGGTGAGCACGGCTCGCACGGAGCGGACGCACCCCCTCGCGCGACGCCGGCGCCCCCTCAGAAGCCAGTCGTCGACGCATCCGTCGCGTCACATGGTGATGTCTCTGTGTAGCGTTTGTGATGGTGTCGCGAAAACCGGCGGAAAACCGCAGGCGCACAATGGGGGCGCAAACAAGGCACGGACGAGGGGACCGGATCGGGTTCCGGTTGTCCCGTGCGCGAGGGCCCGGAGCCGCGCGGGCATTGCGCGCTGGTCCGGGCCCCGAGTGGTGCACCTTCGCGGACCGTGGCGGTCCGCCGGCCGGGCTCCGATGGTCGAGACCATCCGAACACCCGATCTCCGGTTATTTCAAGCCATCGCCCTCGACGACGGGGCGGGCGGGCGGTTCGTCAGGCGCAGAGCACGCGGGTCTCGGGCGTGTACACGGGACCGCCGGTGGCGTTGCTGCTGTCGCTGAACTCCGCGTAGTAGTAGCTGTAGAAGCCGATGTTGCCGTTGCAGCCGGAGTCGGCGGCGACCTGGAGGGTCAGCGTGACGGTGCGGCTCTGGCCGGGCGGGATGGTGGCGCCGTAGTTCCCCCCGAGGTTGGCGGGACCGGTGCCGGCGCAGGCGGTGCTGCCCGAGGCGGTGGCGACGGAACAGCCGGTGAAGCTGTACTTGAGGTCGGGGCGCTGGGTGGTCAGCCAGGTGGGATCGATCGTCTGGTAGACGAACCAGACGTCGTAGCTCTTGTTGTTGGTCAGCGTCATCGACAGCTGCACGGTGCCACCGGGCGTGGTGGTGGCACTGCTCGTGCTGAACGTCAGCGCGGCCGGCGCGGGGTCGGCGCTCGCGGCGGGAGCGAGGCCGAACACGGCGAGGACGAGGGCGAGGACGGCGGCGAGGCCCAGACGGCCCGTCAGAGGTGATCTCATGGCCCGGGAGGCTAGGCAGAACACACGTACGCCGTCTGCCCCGTCCGGAAGGGCGCGTCCGCGGATCGGCCGGAAGTGCCCCTCCCGCGAAGGGTCTGCGGGGAACCCGTGAAGGAAGATCACACACCGTATACCGGCAGCACACGCACCGTCCGCAATGTGGGGGGCGGGATCGGCCCCCGGGGGGCCACGGGGTCCGGTGCTTTGGCTCACACCCGACGCACGGGCGGGCCCGGAGCCGCTTCCCGGCCCGCCGCTGCCCCGGCATTCCCGGCCAACCCGGCGGGTTCCGGCCTGCGGCACGTGCCGGGGGCCCGTGCGGCGGGCCTGACCGCGTCCGGCGACCGCACCCGGCTGCCCGGGGCCCTGGAGTACCGGACTGCCGGACCGCCGGACTACCGGCCGCGCTGGATCTCGAAGTGGTCGACGCGCTGCCCCGTCTCGGCGAGGGCGCTGACCTTCAGCCGCGGGTGGGAGCCGGTCTCCACCTCCACCGCGAGGAACGAGTAGTTGGTGTACCGGACCCGCGACCACTCGACGGTCTCGGTCGCCTTCGCACCGCCCTTGGCCCAGTGGTAGGTGTCCACGCTGTCGCGGTCCGCGACGTGGCCCTCGTAGGAGTCGGGGACCGGGAAGCCGTACAGCGAGCGGCCCGCCGCGCCGGCCGTGACATACACGATGCCGTCCCGGGTCGGGTCGGTGCGCTCACCGATCGGCACCTTGCGGCCGACGCGGTTGGCCCTGATGGCGTCGGTGCGCTCGTACACGTGGTTGTGGCCGTTGATGACCAGGTCCACCGTGTGCTTCTCGAACAGCGGCACCCACGCGTCGCGGACACCGCCTTCGGAGGCGTGCGAGCTGGTGGTGGAGAACGCGCAGTGGTGGAAGAAAACCACGATGAAGTCGACGTCGCGGTTGTGGCGCAGTTCGCCGAGGCGCCGGTCCAGCCAGGCGGTCTGCTTGCCGCCGCTGATGCCGAAGTTGACGGGGATCTCGTACGAGACGTCGTTGGCGTCGAGCGCGACGACGCCGACGTTGCCGTGCACGAAGGAGTAGGCGCCGGGCAGGTTGACCGGGTCCGGGCCGTTGTCGGGCAGGGACCAGCGGGCGTTCTGGCCGCCGTAGCCCTGCGGCGAGTACCAGGCCTCCATGTCGTGGTTGCCGGTCGTCACCATCCACGGCACGCTCTTGGCCACCGACTCGGTCTGGGCCAGGAACTGGTCCCAGGCGCGGGCGTCATAGGTGTCGCCGGGGGCGCCCGCGCCGGAGGAGTCGGCGTAGCAGATGTCGCCCGCGTGGAGGTGGAAGGCCGGGTTCTGGGCCAGCAGCACGGCGTCGTTGGCGAGGGCGTGATAGCTCACGCCCTGGTCGCCGAAGGCGGTGAAGGTGAAGTTCTCGGCGCGTGCGGGTGCGGTGGTGAAGGTGCCGAGCGTGCCGAGGTTGCGGTGGTCGGCCGGGTCGAACCCGTCGTGGCCGACGCCGTAGTAGTACGTCTGGCCGGGCCGCAGCCGGTCCAGGCCCACGTGCAGGTAGAACTGCTCGGCGGCCGCGATCTTGCCGCCGTTGAAGACGGGGGTGCTGAGGTGGCGCACCTCGGCGTCGATCTTCCGGCTCAGCGCCCACGGGCTGGTCCCGATGCGCAGGTACGGCTTCTTGACGGCGAAGGGCACCTGCCACGAGACGCGCATCTGGGTCTTCGGGTCCGCGCCGTACTGCAGGTGGCGTCCGAAGGGGGCGGTCAACGAGCCGTCGACGCCGCGCCGCTCGGAGGAGGCCGGCAGCGCGGCCGGGGCCGCGTAGGCGGGCGAGGCCGCGCCCGCACCGAGGCCGACCCCGGCCACGGCGGCGGTGACCGCGCCCGCACGCAGTGCGCCGCGCCGGGTGAACCGGGCGCGCAGGTAGTCGTGCTGCTCGGCCATGCTCATGCCGGAGGCCAGCTTCTGAGGGATACCGAAATCGGGTACGTCCAGGTCCATGGCGCGAACATCCTCTCCTCGGGCGACGTGAATCCCACCACCGGGTGAACGAAGGGCATACGGACACCCATGTGACGTCCAGAATCTTCGCGAGCGAGCCGCAGATCACGCGGGAGACAGGCCGTGGAACGGCGTACGTGGCCCGCACGGGGGCACGGGGGAGGTTTTCCGCCAGTTCCGTCATTCCCCGCCCGTCGTGGAGCACGCTCAGTAGCGTGAGCCCCGCTAACAGTCCGGCCCCGCCTACGACATGGGTGCCGGGCACAGACGTGCGAGTGAGGGAGCGGGCGCCGATGGCGAATGTGGAAGTGTCCCTGAAGGAGATCATGACCTCGGTCGAGGGCGCGCTGGGGGCGGCGCTCGTCGACTACACCAGCGGGATGGCGCTGGGCACCCTCGGCGGCGGCAAGGACCTCGACCTGATGGTCGCCGCCGCGGGCAACACCGATGTGATCCGGGCGAAGGTCCGCACCATGCAGATGCTGGGGCTGCAGGACGAGATCGAGGACCTGCTGATCACGCTCGGCAGCCAGTACCACCTCATCAGGCTGCTGGGGGGCAACGGGATGAACAGCCTGTTCCTGTACCTCGTGCTGGACAAGGGCAACTCCAACCTGGCCATGGCCCGCCACCAGCTGAAGCGCGTCGAGGCGGCACTGGAGCTGTAGCCGGGGTGCTCCGGGCCCACGCATGCCCACGAGTTGAAGATTTCTTCAACTCGGCATATCTGAAAGCAGTCAAACTCGGGCAGGCGTGGGCCCCGCGGGCGCAATGATGGGCACGACGACGGACATGACGACGGACACGACGGGCACGACGACGGGCACCCGGACGGGCACGAGGGCTGTCCGAACGGAACGCCGGTGCGGAGGAGCGCCGTTGCGGGCGATGGCAGGAGCACGCGTGGGAATCCAGGTACCCCTGTACCAGGCGAAGGCCGAGTTCTTCCGCATGCTCGGGCACCCCGTCCGCATCCGCGTCCTGGAGCTGCTGCAGAACGGTCCGCGGCCCGTGCGCGAGCTCCTCGCCGAGATCGACGTCGAGCCCTCCAACCTCTCCCAACAGCTCGCCGTGCTGCGCCGGTCGGGCATCGTCGTCTCCATCCGCGACGGATCGACGGTGAGTTACGCGCTCGCCGGCGGCGACGTCGCCGATCTGCTGAAGGCGGCCCGCCGCATCCTCACCGAACTCCTGGCCGGCCAGAGCGAACTCCTCGCCGAACTGCGGCAGGGCGACTCCAGGCCGGCCCGCACCGGCGTGGAGACCCGCACGGGCGTGGAGACCGGCACGGGCGCCGGCACCGCTTCGTGATGCGGCCGGGGTGACGGGGCACCCCGTCGGCCGACGCCGTCGTGCCACCGCCCCCGCCCCAGAACTCGGTGGCGGGCCGGACCGGTGCGGGCGATCATCGATCGCATGGACGAACAACCCGAACGATGGACCCAGGCGACCGTCTACCCCGACATGTGGGCCGACCCGGACGACGACCCCCGCAACAACGAAGGGGTGAGCCCGGACGGCGAGTTCGCGAACCTGCTGGACTTCCTGACCAACTACCGCATGACCCTGCGCATGAAGTGCGAGGGCCTGGACCCGGAGCAACTGGCCCGCCGGTCGGTGCCGCCGTCGACGATGTCGCTGCTCGGCCTGCTCCGGCACCTGGCCGAGGTGGAACGGGACTGGCGCAACTGGATCACCGACGGCGACCCGCTGCCGAAGCTGTACGGCGCGCGTGACTCCGACTTCCACGGAGCCGTCGCCGAGCAGGCCGTGGTGGACGCCGCGTACGCCGATCTGGAGCGCGAGCAGGCCGCGACCGACGCCGCGCTGGCCGAACACCCGGACCTGGGCGAGCGCGTGGGCAAGGACAAGATCGCGATCCGGGAGCTGCTGGTGCACCGGGTCGAGGAGTACGCCCGCCACTGCGGCCACGCCGACCTGTTGCGCGAGTGCGTCGACGGAAGGGTCGGTCAGTAACACCCGCGCGCCGGGTGGGCGGCGGCGAGGACCGCGCTATCCGGACAAGCTGCATGGCCGCCCGGTGAATCACGGGCGGCCGACAGTACGCCGACGCGCCAAAGACAGCAGGTCACCGGCCACGAAGCCGGGCGCCCGCGCGCCCGCGCGCGCTCGGCGCACCCCGACTGAGCTGCCCGAACGACCATTCGGTTGCCGCTATGCGGATGGTGTGTCCGTAAATCGGTCATCGATGTGCACCTCCCCTTCGGATCAGTCAGGCTCAAGCACGTAAGGAAGCGGTTCCGAAAAGCAGAATCGCATCCAGCCTTTGAATCGAAAGAGAGTCTTGTCGTGCGTCGCATCGCTACCGTCTCCGCCGCCGCCCTCCTCTGCCTGGCCGGAGTGACCGGCATGGCCGAGGCCCGGCCCACCAGCCTGTACGCGCCGTCCGCCCTGGTGTTCGCGGTCGCCCAGGGCGACGACGCGGCGGCCACCGTCTTACGGGCGTCCACCCTCAGCTGTGCGCCGACCGCCACGGGCACCCACCCCGACCCCCAGGCCGCGTGCGCCGCCCTCAAGTCCGCCGACGGCACGCTCGACCGCCTGCTGACCGCGCCGAACCCGGACCGCGCCTGTCCCATGAACTACGCCCCCGTCACCGTCACGGCGGACGGCGTGTGGCAGGGCACCCGCGTCGCCTGGAAGCACACCTTCGCCAACGCCTGCGCGATGTCCGCGACGGTCAACGGAAACGCCGTCTTCGCGTTCTGACCGGGTCGCACTCAGGAGGGGGCGGAGGCGGACCCCTGACGCAACACCGCGGCTCCGCCCCGCCGTCACTCCGTCACTCCGTCACTCCGTCACTCCGCAGGCTTCCGGGCGGTGACCAGCCAGGAGGAACTGCGCAGCCGCACGGCGCCGCCGCTCTCGTAGGGGCGCAACGCGTCGGCGAGGGTCTGGCGGGCACGTTCCGCCTCCGTCGGCCCGACCTGGTCGAGGAGGTGACGGCCGGGGCCGGAGTCCAGCAGGAACGCGGCCGCGTCCCCGGCGTCGCGCCCCCAGTCCCCGTACGCCTCCACGCGTACGGACTCGACGGCCTCGAACCCGGAAGCCGCCAGGATTCCGGAGGCCCGTCCGGGGGCCGCGAGGGAGAACATGCCCGGGGCTCCCGGAGCACCGAACTCCCCCACCGGAAGGATTCCGCGGAGGGTGGCCAGCGCGCGGAGCCAGTCGTTCTCTTCGGGCGACGCGGCGCAGACGAAGGACAGGCGGCCGCCGGGACGCAGGGCGCGCCCGATGTTCGCGAAGGCCGCGTGCGGATCCGCGAAGAACATGACGCCGTACCGGCTGAGGGCCACGTCGAAGCCACCGGGGGCGAACGGGTGGACCTGGGCGTCACCGCGCGAGAAGACGACGTTGGCCGTCCGCTCGTGTGCCGCGCTCGCCCGCGCCCGTTCGAGCATCGGGGCCGACAGGTCGAGGCCGAGGGCCGTGCCCTCCGCCGCCAGGCGGGCGGCGAGCCGGGTCGTGCGCCCGGCTCCGCAGCCGATGTCCAGGACCCGGTCGCGGGGCGCGATCCCGGCGGCGTCGAGGAGCGGCTGGTTGAAACCGTCGTTGACGGCGTCCCAACGGTCCTGGTGACGGGCCCAGTAGGCACCTTCGTAGCCGTTCCAGGCCTGCTCCTGGTCCTTGTTGGCCACACCGCCGGCCTGCTCCGCCCGAGCGGCCCCGTCCGCCCGATCGCCTTGGTTCGCCTGATCCACCGGGTGCCTCCACGCCATAGAATGGGCAAGTGCCCAAAGAGTATGGGCGGATGCCCATACTGGCAATCGGCTTACGGAAAGAGGTTCCATGTCTCCCCGTGGAGTGGCGATCCCCGACCTGCGCGAGCGGCTCTTCGCCGCTGCGGAACGGGTCGTGGCCCTGTCCGGCGCCGCTGCCCTGACCAGCCGGGCGGTCACCGACGAGGCACAGTGCGCGAAAGGGGTCCTGCACGCGCACTTCACGGGGCTGGACGAGTTCGTCGCCGCGCTCGTCCTGGACCGTTTCTCCCGCAGCGCCCGCGGTGCGGAGGCCCTGGCAGGCCTGGTGGGACGGGGCACCGTCGCGGACAACCTCGTCGACTTCGCGGCGGCGCTGCTGGACTCCCTGGATCCTGCGGTCGTCGGCCTCGCGATGACCCGGCCCGCCGCTTCCCTGCACACGCGGCGGGCGCTGGAGGCCGGGGAGCCGGGGTTCGCGGCGATGCAGGAGTCGGTCGCCGGCTACCTGGAGGCCGAACGGGAAGCCGGCCGCGTGCCGAGGGGCGCCGACCCGCACATCCTCGCCCTCGCGCTCGTCGGTACCGTCCACCACCTGCTGATGACGCGTTCCCCGGACGCCGGATTCGACGCACGCGCGACGTGCGGGCGTCTGGTCACCGCCCTGCTCGGCACACCGGGCGGCACGCCGGGCGGCTCCCCGGCCTGATCCCGGCCGGCACGTGCCGCGGCCCGGCCGGAGGGCCGGGCCGCGGCGGGGCCTCGTGGTTCAGCGGGCCCGGGTCACTCCGCCGGGTACCAGACCGTCCCGCTGCCCCCGTGCCGGGCGAGGGTTTCCTCGATGATGCTGCCGGCCTGGAAGTACCGGGGATGCTGCCGCAGGAAACCCGAGAAGGAGTCCAGGGACGTGGCGTCGCAGACCCCGTCGGTCCGGATGCAGAAGCGCTGGACCGGGACTCCGGGGAACTCCTCCGGCCCGGTGCCGGGGGAATAGGCGACGAACGGTACGAGCACCCCCTCGGGAACCAGGTGCCAGAAGCCCGTGCCGGGCTGCATCGGGTCGGAGTAGAGCATGCCGTCGACCTGCGAGCGGGGCACCGCGGTGCCGTTGTCGGCGATCGTCCGCAGCAGCAGGTCGCCGACCCACGCCCCCTGGGAGTAGCCGGCGATCGTGAAGCGTGCCGTGGGGTCGGCGCGGTAGGTGCTCTCCAGCGCCGACAGGGCGTTCCAGTACCCCTCGTTGACGCTGTCGCCGAAGCTCGGGGTCCCCCAGGGGGCCGGCGTCTCGTTGTGGCTCCCGACGAACGGGCCGCCGCTGGCGGCATAGCAGACGGGAACGGCGGTCCCGCCGTTCAGGTGCTCGTTCGCCGCCGTGAAGCTGCTGGTGCACCCGGGGGCGTCCGCGGCCGCGCCGGTGCCGCCGATCTCGATGTAGTAGTGGTGCACGGGGTCGGCGTGCGCGGCGGGCGGTACGGCGGCGGCGCCGGCGAGCAGCAGGACGGTCGACGCGATGACGGACTTGAGGCGGCGGGCGAGCCCGCGCGGCTTCGTGGTGGTCATGGGACCGGTCGTCTCCCTCGGTTCGGGGTGGACGCCGCGTCGGATGCGGCGACCGGTTCCCATCGTGGTGTTCTCGCTGGTGGGCGGACCATGCCAACGACCGGCCATATCTGGCCGGTTGCCCGCGCCCCGTGTTTCCGGGGGGAATCCGGCAGGGCATCCGTCACCGGTGGCCGGAGTCGCGGCCGGGTGAGGGGGGTCCGAGTGAACGACCGGTTCGGCGCGTTGCTCCGCGGGTTGCGGCTGGAGGCGGGGATGACCCAGGAGCAGCTGGCCGAGCGGTCCCGGCTGGGCGTGCGCACCATCCACCGGCTGGAGACCGGCAAACCCACCGATGCCCGGATGGGAACGGTGAAGCAGGTCGCCCACGCGCTGGCCGACGCGCTGCGCCGCGACCGGGACGGCGTCTGGACGGATCTGCTGGCCGCCCAACGCGGCACGGGTACCGGTACGGATGCGGGCACCGGCACCGGCAAGGCCGCGGGTACCGGTGCCACCGCCGGGGACGCCGGGGCGACGGCCGGTCCCGTGCCCGGGCGTCCGCCCGAGCCGCCCGAGCCGCCCGAGCCGCCCGCGGCCGTACCTCCCCGGTCCCTGCGGGCCGGCACTCTGCCGCCGTCGTCGGGAGCCCTGGCCGCCGTCGCCGACGCGCTGGCCCTCGACGTGTACGGCCGCTGCGTCCGCGAGGAGGAACAACGGCGCGTCCACGACCCGTTCCCGCTGCCCGTGCGGTGGCGGCCGGCCCCGGAAGGCCTGCTGGACCGCGGGGACGACCTCGGCGGCCCCTCGTCCCCGCGGGGCGGACCGGCCGGCATCGCCGACGTCTACCGGCGCGTCCGGTCCGGGCGGCTGCTGGTGCTCGGCCGGGCCGGCTCCGGCAAGACGGTCCTGGTCCTGCGGTTCGTCAGCGACTACCTGGCCGGGCGCTCCGAGGGCGAGCCCGTACCGGTGGTCTTCAGCATCGGGTCGTGGGATCCGGCCGTCACCACGCTGCGCGACTGGCTGATCGAGCGCCTCCTGCGCGACCATCCCGGCCTCGACGCGCGCGCACCCGGCGGATCCCCCCTGGCCGCCGCGCTGGTGGACGCCGGGTGGATCCTGCCGGTGCTCGACGGCTTCGACGAGATCGCGCCGGGGCTCCTCGGTCCCGCCCTGCGGGAACTCAACACGAGCGCGCTGCCGCTCCTGCTGACCAGCCGTACCGAACGGTTCACCGAGGCCGTCGCGGTGGAGGGCCTGCGCCGGACCGCCGGCATCGAGCTGATGGACCTGGACGCCGAGGACCTCGTCCACTACCTGCCCCGCACCGCCCGGCCCGCCGCACCGGCCGCCCCCGGCGGAGGGGCCACCACCGTGTGGGACCCCGTCCTGGACCGGCTGCGCACGGGCCCGGACGACGTGCCCGGCGCCCACCTGGCGGCGGTGCTCGGCACGCCGCTGATGGTCCTGCTCGCCCGGACCGTCTACAGCGACTCCGCGGCCGAGGACCCGGCCGTGCTGCTGGACGCCCGCCGCTTCCCGACCCCGCAGGCCATCGAAGAGCACCTGCTGGCCGGCTTCGTGCCGGCCGTCTACCGCCGCCGTCCCACGAGCGCGGCCGGGCCCCGCGGCTGGGACCCGCAAAGCGCCCGGCACTACCTGGTCCACCTCGCCGGACACCTGGACGGGCCCGGTCGGCTCGAACGCCAGGACCTGGCCTGGTGGCAACTGCGCGACTCGGTACGGCTGTCCTCCCGCGTCCTGGCCGTCGTCCTCGCCTGCTCCCTGGTCACCGGCGTCGCCGACTGGCTGGTGTTCCCGGCCAAGAACCTGGCCGCCGGTCACAGCGCCGCGTACGCGCTGGGCGCGGGCCTGTTGGACGCATTGCTGTTCGGCCCCGTGGTCGGCCTCTCCTTCGGGCTGGTCTACGCGCTCCTGGCCGTGTTCCGCGTCAGGGCGTTCGCGCCGTCCCGGGTACGGATGCGCCTGCCCGGCCGCGGACGGGTCCGCCGGGCCGACGGCCCGGCCGCCCGCAGGTTCGCCACGCTGTTCTCGGCAGGACTCCTGGGCGGCTTCGTCATGGGCCTCGGCTGCGGGCTCGGCTTCACCACCGGAGCCCTGCTGACCGGCGCCCGCGGAACGCCCGAAGCGGTGGTGTTCGAGGCGACCGTCGTCAACTCCCTCGTGTACGGGCTCACGTTCGCCCTGGCGGGCGGCCTGGTGCTCGGGCTCGTCGCCGCCCTGGAGACCCCCCTGGACCTCGGATCCGCCGCCACGCCGACGGACCTGCTGGCCGTCAACCGCAGCATCGTGGTGCGCCAGGCCCTGTTCCTCGCGCCCATGCTCACGCTGGTCATCGCCTTCGGCGGCCGTCTGATCACCGAACTCCTCCAGGGAGTCGCCGGTCCCCTCAGCTGGCCCCTGGCCGACGGGCTCGCGCTGGGCGCCGTCGGCGGCCTGGCCGGTTCGCTCTCGTACGCCCTGGCGTTCACCGCCTGGGGCCAGTGGGTGCTCCTGGCCCGGCTCTGGCTTCCCCTGACCGGCCGCCTCCCCTGGGCCACCGTCGACTTCCTCGACGACGCCTACCGGCGCGGGGTGCTGCGCCGGGTCGGCGCCGTCTACCAGTTCCGCCACGCACGCCTCCAGCACCACCTGCTGGAGGAGGCCGCCGCGCAGGACCCGCGAGGGGCGGCCCTCAGGCTCCCTTCACCGGTGCGGTGAAGGTGGCGCAGCGGGCCGCCATGGCGCGGACCACGTGGGGCGGGATGCCCGGGTTTCGGGCGGCGTGGACCACCGTATCCCGGTCCATCAGGCTCTCCGCCAGCACGACCGCGGGGAGCGGCCCGTGCCGCAGGACGGCCGCGCGGACGGAGCCGACCGGGTCGTCGCTCAGCCGGATCGCGTCGGCGACGGACAGGCGCGGGTCCTCGGCCGCCCGGTACCGCACCTCCGGATCGCGGTCCCCGGCGAAGCGGGAGACGAGCTCCGGGGGCGACTGCGGATCGTCCAGGGCGAGCCGGCGCATCCGTCCGTGCGGATCGTCCGCGAACCGCAGCAGGCCTTCGCGGGGGAAGTTGGGGTGCGTACGGGGGCGCCCGGGGGACGACAGGCTGCCGGTCCACCAGGTCCACACCCGCAGCAGCATCTCGGCGGGGGCGTCCTCGCAGGACTCGGCGAGGAACAGCTGCACCACCCGGTCGGTGTCCCACGCCAGCCGTTGGACCACGTCCGGCGGGAGCCGCCGGGCGCGGGCCACGCTCCGGCGCACCAGGACGTGCGAGGACGCGGCGAGCACCCGCATGGCCTCCGGGTCCTCGTGGCGGTCCGCGACCCACGGCAGGGCGGTGGACATACCGGACGGATCGACGTCCACGCGGATCGCGGCCCGCTGTTCCTCGGTGATGTCCGCGCGGAGCGCGACCGCGTGGCGGACGCGGTCGTCCGGGTCCTCGGCCAGCCGGGCCACGTTCTCCGGGTCGAGGCGGGGATTGGCGGCGAGTACCCTGCGCAGGCGCACGTCGCCGCCGGCGAGGAGGTGCTCGACGAGCTCCGGGGCGAGGCGGCAGGTCTCGACGGCCCGCTCGCCCGGCTCCTCGCGCCGGAAGGCCTCGCGGGAGAGCGGCCGGTCCTCGGCGCGGCGCAGCAGCGCCGCCTTCCGTACCGCGGCCGACCCGTCGGCGAGCAGGGCCCGGCGGCGCTCGTCCGACAGTACGGACCAGGAGGTCCGGCAGATTGTCGCCCGGATCCCGGCGTCGGGGTCCTCGGCCAGCAGGGCGGCCCGGCGCTCGGGGAGTCCGGTCAGGCCTGCGACTGCGGCCCGGACGCGGGTGGAGGGATCGGCCGCCAGCAGGGCGCAGGTGCTTTCCTCCAGGGCGGCCCGCCATTCGACGGCGAGCATCGTGAGCAGCCACCGTTCGCGTTCGGTCGCGGCCGCGTGGACGAGCCGGTCCCAATGGGCGGGGGTCAGCCGCAGCCCCCTCTCCAAGCCCCTGAGCACGGCCTTCGGATCGGCCTGCGCCAGGGCCGTCTCCACGAATTCGTCGGGTGGCAGCCGCCCCCACAGCTCGGGGAAGGGGAGCACCAGCTCCCGGCGGACGGGTCCGGGGGTGCTCGGGTTGGAGGAGAGGCCCTCGGCCCAGGCTTCCAGGAGTGCCGGGGACGGGTCGGGGCCCGCCAGGAACGCGTCCCAGGCCGCGGCGGCGTCCTCGGCGCCCTGCCGGGCCCCGGCCTCGGCCGCCGCGTCGATCCGCGCGCCCACCCCGGTCAGGACCAGCGGCCGTGGGGCGCCGGGACCGGCGGTCACCCGTGCGACGGTGTCACCGTCCGTCGTGGCGAGGAGCAGGCCCCGCGGATCGGGATCCGCACCGGTGAGGATGCCGGCGAGGGCCGCGACGGGATCGGCGGCGCCGATCCGGACCCGGCGCCACGCCTTGCCCGTACAGCCCCGTGGGGCCCGGAGCCCGTCGAACGCGAGCAGGAACTCGCGGCCGCCGCCGAGGAGGAGTCCGGCCGTTTCGGCCGGGCCGGCGGCGGGTTCGCCGGCCGCCGCCGCCACGGCGAGGAGCCGTCGCGCGGTGGCGGCCTCCCGTATGCCCGGGAGCCACCAGTTCCCCAGGGGCTCCAGCCCCATGGAGGCCAGTAGCGCCTCGTAGCCCTCGCGATCCCGCAGCCTGTCGTCGCTCACGTCCCCCGCGCCCCTTCGTCCTCGTGCTCCCGGCCATCCTCTCCCGAGGGGTTCCGGGCCACGGGCACAGGGTGCCGGGACCTGGGGGCCTGGGTGTGGGGGCGCCGGGGTGTGGGGGCGCCGGGGTGGCGGACCACTATCCGGCCCGTACGAGCTCCAGGACCTTGGTGCCCAGCTCCAGCGCCTCGTCCGGTTCGCGCACGCACTGCTGGTAGTCGACGAAGCAGCCGTCGGCACCGGTGTCCCTGATCCCCGCGAGGACCGCCGCGATCTCCTCGTACGACACCCCCGGCTTGGGGTTGAAGCGGATGTTGCGGCGCAGCAGGTCGGGGTCGCGGCCGGCCTCCTCCGCGGCCCGCCGGGCGGTGTCCCAGAGAGCCGCCAGGCTCTCGGGCGGCAGGACGGCTCCGACCCAGCCGTCGGCCCGGCGTCCGACCCGGCGCATCGCGGCGGGCGAGAAGCCGCCCAGGTAGACGGGCGGGTGGGGCTGCTGCGCCGGCCGCAGGCCCACGTGGGCGCGCGGGATGCGCCAGTGCGGGCCCTCGTGCTCGAACTCCTCCCGGGTCCAGATGCCCTGGAGAATGTCGAGGATCTCGTCGAGGCGTTCTCCGCGCCGGCCGAAGTCGGCGTTGACCGCGGTGTATTCGTCGCGCAGCCACCCGATGCCGAACCCGACGTCCAGTCGGCCGCCGGAGACCAGGTCCAGCGAGGTGAGGGTGCGGGCCAGCAACAGGGGCGGGTACCAGGGGGCGTTGAGCGTGCTCGTGCCGAGCCGGGCCCGGGTGGTCGCAGTGGCGGCGACGGTCAGGACCGTGAGCGGGTCCAGAAAGGTGCGGTACTCGGGCGGGTACGGGTTGCTCGGCGTGTGGCCCGGGTAGAGGTCGCTGGGCTCGACCGGGGTCAGCGACCGGTCCCCCGCCCAGAGCGAGTCGAAGCCCGCGTCTTCCGCGTCGCGCGCGAAGCCGGCGATCCGGGCGGCCTGCGCGTGGGTGCCGTACTGGGGCAGTGCGATGCCTATCTCCATGGCCCCATCGTGGACGCGGGGTGGCCCCGCGACCCAAAGGCGCCACATGTGACGCGCGACACACGGATCCGGGGTGCGGCACCCTCCCCCGGGCCGGTCCTCACCACGGGCGCTCGTCGGCCACTCCGGGGGCCAGCAGCACCTCGGCCACCTGCTCGGTGGCGGCCGTGGCCTCGTCCTTGGGGAGGAAGTCGGTGACCAGTACGTCGATGTCCTCCAGCGTGGCGAAGGTGGTGAGGCCGACGGCCGACCACTTGGTGTGGTCGGCGAGGAGCACGGCGCGGCGCGCGGAGCACAGGAAGGCCCGGTTGGTCTCGGCTTCGGCGAGGTTGGGGGTGGTGAGGCCGGTGACGGCGCCGAGCCCGTGGCAGCCGAGGAAGAGCAGGTCCACGTGCAGGGACCGGATGGCCTGGTCGGCGACGGGCCCCACGAGCGCGTCCGAGGGGGTGCGGATGCCGCCCGTGAGGATGACCGTGGTGCCGCTCCCGGCGCTGCGGGCGCCCTCGAACACCTCGGCCGTACGGACCGAGTTGGTGACCACCGTGAGGCCGGCGATCCGGGTGAGTTCTCCGGCCAGCGCGTGGGTCGTGGTGCCGGCGGAGAGGGCGATGGCGGAACCCGGGGTGACGAGGGTGGCGGCCGTCCGGGCGATGGCGGTCTTCGCCGCCGTCTCCCACTCGGACTTGGCCTCGAACCCGGGCTCGTGACTGCTGGGTTCGCCGCCCGGCACCGCGCCGCCGTGCACCTTGCGCAGTCGCCCCTCGCGGGCGAGGACGTCGAGGTCCCGGCGGACGGTCATGTCGGAGACGTTCAGCGTGCGGGTCAGCTCGTTCACCCTCACCCCGCCCCGCCTGCGGACCTCTTCCAGGATCAGGGCGCGGCGCTGGTGGGCCAGCAGACTGCCGGGATCGGTCATGCGTCGGACTCCTCTCCTCGGGCACGCGCGTCCCCGGTCGTCCACAGCATCCTGACCGATCCCACAGACGTCAACAGGTTTCAACACCGCCTCTCCGAAGGGGCCGGCGGGCAACTCGTCCTGGGATTGGCCCGGTTCCGCACCTTGACATGCTCCTGGCAACCGCAGTGTGATGTGGGCGTTCCCGTTGAAATCCGTTCGGTTCTGACGGCTTCCACCGGGCATCACGCCCCATCAGCGCATTTCCGCACACGTTCTCCCGCACCCCCACTCCGAGGAGCCGTCCGTGCCCACGTTACGAAGCGTTCTCTCCCGCCGCCTCACGGCGGTCCTCGCGGCACTGCCGTTACTGGCTCCGGCGGCGGGAGCCGGCGCGATCGCCGCCACGGCGATCGTCGCCGGAGCCTCCCCGGCCGCCGCCGCGCCCGACGGCCAGGCCCTCACCCCTCCGATGGGGTTCAACAACTGGAACTCCACCCACTGCCGCGCCGAGTTCAACGAGACGATGGTCAAGGAGATCGCCGACCTCTTCGTGGCGAAGGGGCTCAAGGCGGCCGGGTACCGGTACGTCAACCTCGACGACTGCTGGGCGCTGCCGAACCGGGACGCCTCGGGCAACCTCGTCCCCGACCCGGCCCGCTTCCCGAACGGCATCAAGGCGCTCGCCGACTACGTGCACGGCAAGGGCCTCAAGTTCGGGATCTACACCAGTGCCGGCACCAAGACCTGTGACACGGCGGGGTTCCCCGGCGGCCTCGGCCACGAGCAGGCGGACGCGAACCTCTTCGCCTCCTTCGGAGTCGACTACCTCAAGTACGACAACTGCAACAACTGGGGCGTGGACGCCAGGAAGCGCTACACCGACATGGCCGACGCCCTGCGCAACACGGGCCGTCCCATCGTCTTCTCCCTGTGCGAATGGGGCGAGAACAAGCCCTGGGAGTGGGCGGCCCCCCTCGGACACCTGTGGCGCACCACCGGTGACATCGGTGACAGCTGGTCCTCGATGATCGACATCGCACACCGGAACCAGCCCCTCGCCCCGTACGCCGGGCCCGGCCGGTGGAACGACCCGGACATGCTGGAGGTCGGCAACGGGGGCATGACGGCCGCCGAGTACCGGACCCACTTCACCCTCTGGTCGATGATGTCGGCGCCCCTGCTGATCGGGACCGACCTGCGCAAGGCGAGTGCCGAGACCTTCGAGATCCTGTCCAATCCGGACGTGATCGCCGTCGACCAGGATCCGCTGGGCCGCCAGGGCACGGTGGTCTCCGACTCCGGCGGCCTGGTGGTCATGGTGAAGGAGCTGGAGAACGGGGACCGGGCGGTCTCCCTCACCAACGAGACCGGGTCCGCGTCCACCGTCTCCACCACCATGGACGCCCTGGGCATCGGCAGCCGCGGCCCGTACGCCCTCAAGGACCTGTGGACCAAGGCCGTCTCCACGAACACGAGCGGCACGATCAGCGTCTCCGTCCCCTCCCACGCCACCGTCGCCTACCGGATCACGCCCGGCCCGCTCCCCCTCCCCCCGTCCGGCACCTCCCACCTGTCCGACCTCTCCTGGACGGGTGTGAGCAGCGGCTGGGGGCCGGCGGAGAAGGACCGCAGCAACGGCGAACGGGCGGCCGGTGACGGCCGGGCCCTGACCGTCAACGGAGCCGTCTACGCCAAGGGCCTCGGCGTCCACGCGCCCAGCACCGTCACCTACCACCTCGGCGGCCGGTGCACCCGGCTGACGGTGGACGTCGGCGTCGACGACGAGAGCGCCTTCATCGGCGCGGTCGCCTTCCAGATCTACCGGGACACCGTGAAGGTCGCCGACAGCGGCGTGGTCACCACGGCGGACGCGGCCAGGAGGCTCACCGCCGACCTGACCGGCGGGCAGACGCTGAAGCTCGTCGTCACCGACGGCGGCAACGGCGTCGACCACGACCACGCGGACTGGGCGGGCCCGAGGCTCACCTGCGCCTGACGCGGCGTCCGGCCCCGCGACCGGTCCGTCGACCGGTCGCGGGGCCGAATCCACAGCCGTCGGCACCCGCGGCCAGCCGTCCGCCTGCCCGCCGTCCGCCCGTCCGCCCGTCCGCCCCGAACAGGGAGTTCCCGTACATGTCCGTGAACCCGTACCGCCGTGGCGCGGTCCTGACCGGCGCCCTCGTCCTGACCCTCGCCCTGGGGGCCTGCTCCTCCGGCAGGCCTGCCTCCGCCCCGGGGACGGGCTCGCCGGCGAGCGGCCCGGTCTCCATCGCCTACCTGCAGAAACAGGGGGATCAGGAGTACTTCGTCTCCGAGGCGTCGGGGGCCAGGAAGAAAGCCGAGGAGCTGGGCGTCAAGCTCACCGTCGTCAACCTCGGCAACGACGCCTCGAAGACCATCACCGAGGTCAAGTCCGCGATCGCGCAGAAGAACTCCGGCATCATCATCGTGGTGCCGGAGTCGGCGGTGGGCCCCCAGGTCGCCGCCGAGGCCAGGAAGGCCGGCGTTCCCCTGCTGACCTCGGACGACCAGGTGTGCGCCGGCGGCCCCAAGCCGACGGCGTGCGACAAGGCCGATCTGGTGGCACGGGTCGGCTTCTCCGGCACCCAGATGGGAGCCGAGGTCGGCAAGCGCGCGGCGGCCGAGTTCACGAAGGCCGGCTGGAGCGCCGCCGACACCCGGATCGTCTACGCCTGGAAACAGGACACCACCGTCTGCACCGACCGGATCAACGGAGCCAAGTCCGCGTGGAAGGAGGCCGGCGGCCCCGAGGTCCAGACCGTCGAACTCGGCACGGACAACACCCCGGCGGGCGCGCAGGCCAAGGTCGAGGCCACGGTCACCGCGAACCGCGGCGTCCGGCACTGGGTCGTCATGGGCTGCAACGACGAGAACGTCTCCGGTGGCGTCAAGGGGCTGAACAACGCGGGCGTCAAGGGCGCGGACATCGCGGGGATCGGCCTCGGGGCCTATCTCGCCTGCAAGGACTGGCAGGCCGGTGCCGACAACGGGATGAGGGCCGCGCTCTACATCCCGGGCGACGAGGTGGGCAGGCTGGCGGTGCAGGCCATGTACGACAAGATCAAGAACGGCAGGGAATTCGCCCCCGAGGCCTTCGCCCCGACCAGGATGGTCGACGCCACCACGTGGCGCGACGCCGGGTTCGGCTGCAAGTGAGCCGGCCTCCCTCGGCGGCGTCCGACAGAGCGGCGTCCGCGGGTCCGCCCGCCGGCGGGCTGCGCGTGACCGGCATCGCCAAGAGCTTCGGCGGCGTCCGGGCCCTGCGGGGCGTCGGCCTGGACTTCCCCGCCGGTACGGTCACCGCGCTCATGGGCGAGAACGGCGCCGGGAAGTCGACCCTGCTGAAGATCGTCTGTGGTGACCACCCGCCGGACTCCGGCACGGTCGAGGTCGACGGGGCCCCGGTCCGGCTCCGCTCCCCCGCCGACGCCCGGCGGGCGGGCATCCGGCTCATCCCCCAGGAGCCGGAGATCGTCCCCCACCTCACCGTCGCCGAGAACGTCTACCTCGGAGCCCTGCCCACCCGTGGCGCCCGCCGCTTCGACCGGGCGGCCCTGCGCCGCCGGCTCGTGGACGACCTCGTCCGGATCGGCTTCGACCAGGTCCTCGACGCGGACACCCCGGGCATCGGACTGACCCCGGCCCAGCGTCAACTCGTCGAAATCCTGAGGGCGTTGACGGGTGACGCCAAGGTCGTCGCGTTCGACGAGCCCACCTCCTCCCTCTCCGAGAGCGAGGTGGAGGCCCTGTTCGCGCTGATCCGCCGACTGCGCGCGCGGGGCATCGCCGTCATCTACGTCTCCCACCGCATGCGGGAGATCTTCCGGCTCGCCGACCGGGTGGCCGTACTGCGCGACGGGGCCCTGGCCGGCACGCGCGACGCCGCGGCCACCGACGAGGCGGAGATCGTACGGATGATGGTCGGCCGGGACCTCTCGGCGGCCCCGGCCCGCGACCGCGCGCCCACCGGCCGGATCGTCCTCGACGTACGCGGGCTCACCACCGACGACGTACGCGGCATCAGCCTGCGGGTCCGGGCCGGGGAAGTGGTCGCACTGGCCGGACTGGTCGGCGCCGGGCGCTCCGAACTGGCCCGGGCCCTGATCGGCGACCTCCCGCTGCGCGCCGGCACGGTCTCGGTCCTCGGCGAGGAGCTGCGGCTGCGACGGCCCTCCGACGCGATCCGCGCGGGCATCGGGCTGGCCCCTGAGGAACGCAAGGAACAGGCCCTGTTCCTCGACCGGTCGGTCCGCGACAACATCTCCCTCGTCGTCCTGGAACGCCTGCGCCGGCTGCGTTTCGTACGCCGGGCGGCCGAGAGGGAACTCGCCCGCGAGTACGGCGGCCGGCTGCGGATCCGTACGCCCTCCACGGAACAGGACGTGCGCACGCTGTCGGGCGGCAACCAGCAGAAGGTGGTACTCGCCCGCTGGCTGGCCCGTCGGCCCCGGGTGCTGATCCTGGACGAACCGACGCGCGGGGTCGACGTCGGCGCCAAGGCGGAGATCCACCGCATCATCGCCGAGCTGGCCCGCGCCGGTGTGGCGCTCCTGGTCATCTCCTCCGAGCTGCCGGAGGTACTGGGTCTCGCCGACCGGGTGCTCGTCATGCAGGGGGGCCGGATCACGGGCGAGCTCGACCGCGCCGCGGCCACGGAGGAGGCGGTCCTCGCCCTGGCCATGGCCGACGACCTGACCACGACGGCGCCCGCACCGCAGCACACGCCGACGCCGATACCGACCGACGGAGGGCTCACATGAACGCGAAATCGGCGACCACGGGGGACCAGGCGTCCGGGGGCGCCGCCGCGCCCCCGCACGCACCGGAGCCGGATCCGGAGCCGGCCGCCGCGCCGGGGGCGGGGCGACGGCTGGGCACGGCCGTCGGCGCCCTCGGCGGCCAGAACCTCGGGCTCGTCGCCGCACTGGTCCTCGTCCTGCTCCTCTTCGGCTGGCTCAACCCGGCCTACGCGACCTGGGCCAACTTCAAGGTCATCGGCGACGCGGTGACCATCTCCGGCCTGCTGGCCCTCGTCCAGACCGTCGTCGTCATCTGCGGCGCGCTGGACATCTCCATCGGCTCCCAGGTCGGCCTGGCCTCGGTCGTCTCGGCCATGGTCTACACGTCCACCGGATCCAGCGCCCCGCTCGGCATCGCCGCCGCCCTCGGGACCGGCCTGCTCGCCGGGCTGCTCAACGGCGCGGTCATCGTCTACGGCCGGGTCAACCCGGTCATCGCCACCCTGGCCACCCTCGCCGCGTACAAGGGCGTCGCCCAGCTCCTCTCCAACGGGGCGGCCCAGGGCTACGTCAGCAACGACGATGTCTTCGTCTTCCTCGCGAACGGCTCGGTCGCCGGGATCCCCGTGCTGCTGTGGATCCTCGCCGCGGTCACGCTCGCCGTCCACCTGCTGCTGAAGTCCACGGACATCGGCCGCAACATCTACGCGATCGGAGGCAACGACACGGCCGCCCGCCTCGCCGGCATCCACATCAACAAGTACCTGATCGCCGTGTACGGCCTGGCCGGTGTCGTCGCCGCGATCGCCGGAGTGCTGCTCACCGCCCGGACCGGATTCGGGCACCCCGTGTCCGGCAGCGAGGGCCTCGAACTGAAGGCGATCACCGCCGCGGCCCTCGGCGGCTGCCTCCTGGCGGGCGGCAAGGGCGGCGTCGGCGGCACACTGCTCGCCGTCACCCTGCTCGGGGCCCTGGACAACGGGCTGACCGTGCAGGGCGTGAACCCCTTCTGGCAGAACGTCGCCCAGGGCGCCCTGCTCGTGGCCGCGGTGGTGATCCAGAAGCGCCGCGCCCGGGAGCGGGCGGTGGGGCTCCCCACCTGAACGGGCTGCCCACCCGAACAGGTGGCCCGCGAACGACCGCCCCGCCCGCCCGTCGCGCTCCGGGAGGCGGGGTGTTGACGGAGGCGGTACCCGGACCCCCACGATGCCCGGGTACCGCCTCCGCGCGTCCGCATCGGCGTCCGCATCCGCGTCACCGCCGCCGGCCCGGCCCCGGCTCCGCTCCCGTGCGAGCCGGCCCCGAGCCGTGTTCGAGGCATTCCCCGGTCGAGCCCGAACGATGCCTCATCTCCGCGCGAGCTCCGGCCCAGGCGCGTGCAAGTCGCGCGCGAGCGCGCCTGGTTACCTTTCGAAGACCGACGGCACATCCCGTACGCCCCCGGATCCTTCCCGTCCACGAAGTCCGTACGAGCCAGATGCCCTGCTGACGCAGGGGGAGATGAGAGCGAATGAACCCCGAGCGCACCCTGGTGCTCGTCGGCGGGACCGACGAGACCGTGCGGAAGGCCCACGACCTGGGACTGAGCGTGCTGTTGCTCCAACACCCCACCAAGGTCAGCGAGGAGCAGAACACGCTCGCCGCTGCCGTCGAGGTCGTGGACTTCACGGACTGGTCGCTGGTCGAGCCCCTGGTGCGGGCCTGGCACGAGAGTCCCGGCTTCGCGGCGGCCCTCTCCCTGACCGAACCCGGACTGGAGAACGCGGGTCGGATCAACGACCTGTACGGCCTCGGGGGAACCGGCTACGAGGTGACCGCCCGGATCCGCGACAAGGCCGCCATGCGGCGGTACGTGGCCGAGCACGACCCGGCGCACGCCGTCGGTGCCCGCTCCCTGCGCGCCCGCGAGGACCTGGACGCCTTCGGGGCCGCGTACGGCTTCCCCTTCATCGTCAAGCCCGTCGACGCGACCGCGAGCATCGGTGTCCAGCGGGTCGAGGGACCCGAGGACGCCGACCGGGTCTGGGACGAGGTGGTCCGGCTCTCCGGCACCCGGACCGACCGCGTCTCCTCGCTGTTCGTCCTGCAGGACTTCCTGATGGAGGAGTTCCTGGACGGACCCGAGTTCAGCGTCGAGTCCTTCAGCTTCGCGGGCCGCCACGTGATCGTGACGATCACGGAGAAGTTCACCTCGGACGGCCACTTCGCCGAGCTCGGCCACGCCGTACCGGCCCGGCTCTCGGCGGCCGACGAGGACGCGGCGCGCGACGCGGTGCGCGGCTTCCTGGACGTGATGGGCATGCGCGACGGGGTCTGCCACACCGAGGTGCGCCTCACCGCCAAGGGCCCTCGCGTGATCGAGGGCCACAACCGGATCGCCGGTGACGCCATCCCCGAGCTGGTGCAGAGCGCGTTCGGCATCGACCTGAGCACGCTGGCGCTCGCCCACCCCTTCGGCCTGGCCGAGGAGCTGCCCGACCGGCCCGTGGCCCGCGGGGGCGCCGCCGTGCGCACCCTGGTCGGCACGCCCGGCACCCGTGTGGAGTCCGTCGCCGGGGTCGATGAGGCACGTGCCGCGCAGGGTGTCATCGACGTCCGCGTCAGTGCCCGGCCCGGCGACGACGTACGGCCGCTGAAGGACAACTGGGACCGGCTCGGCCTGATCGCCGTCTCCGCCGGGGACACCACGGCGGCGATACGCCGCGGCGCCGAGGTGATACGGGAGCACATCCGCATCACCCTCGCGCAGCCGGACGGGGAGACCGTCCTCGCGCGGCCGGCCGAGGTCAAGCGGCGCGAGAACCTGCTGATCCTGCACCGCAATCCGCTGGAGCCGTTCCCGTTCCGGTCCTGGCTGCCGGAGCACACCGGCGACATCGTCGTCCTCGGCTCCCGCGAGAAGATCGAACTCGCCGGTGAGAAGGTGCCCGACGGCGACCTCGGCTACACCCGCCTGGAGATCTTCGACGACTTCGACGCGGACGAGGTCGACGCCCGCGCGCTCGAACTGGCCGCCGCGCACGAGATCACCGGGGTGACGGCGCTGCACGAGGCGGACATGCTGCGGGCCGCGCGGCTGCGCGAGCGGTTCGGGCTGCCGGGCGCCTGGTACGGCGACGTGCTGCCGTTCCGCGACAAGGCGCTGATGAAGACCCGCGCGCAGGCGGCGGGCATCGAGGTCGCGGCCTGGCTGCAGCCGCGCACCGCCGAAGAGGCGCGGACGTTCGCCGCGGCCGAGGGCTTCCCGGTCGTGTTCAAGGAGCGTCAGGGCTTCAACGCGATCGGCCTGCGCATCCTGCAGGACGAGGCGTCCTTCGAGGAGTGCCTGACGGAGGTGTACGGCGCGGGCGAGCGGGACGACGTCCTGCTGGAGGACTACGTCCCGGGCCGCATGTGCCACGTGGACGGTCTGGTGGCGGACGGGCGGGTGGCGATGGCCTGGCCCTCGCAGTACCAGTACGACCTGTCCTCCTTCGCCTCCGACGCGGGCCCGCGCATCGACCTCACCCTCGACGCGGACGACCCGATCACCCCGCGCCTGCTCGAACTCTCCGAGCAGGTCCTGGCAGCGCTCGCCCCCGAGGGTTCCCGGCTGCGCGACTTCGCCTTCCACATGGAGGTCTTCCACACCCCGGACGACCGGCTGGTGCTGTGCGAGATCGCCTGCCGGCCCGGCGGCGCGAAGATCCGCGAGGTCTTCGGGACGCTGTTCGACGTGCACCTCGGCGAGTACGCGGTGCGCGCCGACGCCGGCCACGAGCTCCACGCTGCCGTACGGCAGCGCGCGGAGTCCGGTGAGCTGCCCGCGCCACGGTGCATGGCGGGACAGATGCTCCTGATGAAGCAGCCGGGGCTGGTGCGCTCGCTGCCGCCGCTGCCGCAGGAGCCGTGGCTCGCCGGGTTCTGGCTGTACGCCGAGGAGGGCCAGGTCATCGCGCCCGCTTCGGGTTCCTCCGACTTCCTCGCCGCCGCGGTGGGCACCGCACCGAACCGCACGGAGTGCGAGCGCCGTCTGCGTGAGCTCGGGGTGTGGGTGCGCGAGCACAGCGAGATCGGGGACGCGCCATGACCGGAGCCCGCCTGTCGGCGAAGACGCGCTACATGCTGGGCATGGTGGTCGACGCCACCGGAGCCGGCATGTACCTGCCCCTGTCCCTGCTGTACTTCCACCACGTCACCGGGCTCCCGCTCACCCAGGTCGGCACCCTGATGACCGCCGCCGCCGTGATCGGGCTGGTCAGCAATCCGGCGGCGGGCGTCCTCATCGACCGGTTCGGGGCCCGGGCCGTGGTCACCGGCGGCTACCTGCTGCGGGCGGCCGGGTTCTGTACGTACCCGCTGGTGGACAACGGCGTCAGCATGTTCGCCGTGATCCTCCTGGTCGCGCTCGGCGACACCTCGTACCCGCCGGCGATCCAGTCCTTCATCGCCGAGTTCGTCCGGGGCACCGAGCGGGACAAACTGCTCGCCGCGCAGCGCAGTCTGCGCAACGCCGGTCTGGGTGTGGGCGGTCTGATCGCGGGTGCGGTCCTCGCCCTGGGCAGCGACGCGTTCTACTACGTGATCGTGTTCTGCACGGCCGCGGGGTACGTGCTGGCCGCCGTGTGCTTCGGCTCCATCCCGATTCCCAGGACGGCACCGGACTCCGCGGCCCCCCGGGTCTCCCGCAAGGGCGGCTACCGGCTGGTCGCCCGCAACCGGCCCTTCCTCGCCCTGACCCTGCTCAACGTGCCGACGGCGTTCGGCTACACGGTGCTGGCCGTCGGCATCCCGGCGTACGTCACCCAGGACCTGGGGGCGTCGACCTCGCTGGTGGGCGTCCTGTACGCGGTCAACACGGTCGGGATCGCGCTCCTGCAGATCCCCGTCACCCGGGCGCTCGTCGCCTTCCGCCGCACCCGTGCGGTGGCGCTGGGCGCGGCCGTGTTCGCCTCGTCGTTCGTGGTGTTCGCGGCGCTCGCCGGGGTGGGCGACAAGTCGGTCGTCCTGGTCGGGGTGTTCGTGGCGACGGCCCTGTTCACGGCGGGCGAGCTGATGCACGGCGCCACGGCGTCGGCGTTGTGCGCGCAGGCCGCTCCGGAGGAGACCCGGGGCCGTCACCTCGCGGTCTACCAGCTCTCGTGGGCGGTGCCCAGTGCCTTGGCGCCGGCCGTGCTCACGGCCCTGCTCACCCTGTCGCCGACGGCGATGTGGGTGGTGCTCGCGGCGGGCGCGACCGTCTCGGCCCTGGGAGTCCTCCGCCTGGAGCCCAGGCTGCCGGAGGAGGCGGTCCACCCGCGTCCGCGTCCGGAGCCCCTGCCGAAGCCGCAGCCGGCGCCGGGCCCCTCCGCGGAGCCGGCCCGGACCTGACCCCTCCCGCCCCGACGGGCCCGACCGCCCGGGACCCCGCCCCAGCCGTGATGTCACTGCTGGGGCGGGGTCCCGGCGTGCCCGCACCTCAGGCGGACCGGCCCGGGGGTTAGCCCCACCCCCGGGCCGGGCGGTAGCCGGATCGTCGGGGGATCGCGCCTGCGGACATGCTGGGCCCGGCGAACATGCCGGTTTCCCGACGATTACACAGGAGTTGAGCCGTGCGCGCACACTCAGGGCAGGATCACCGTTCCGGCAGCCGGCGGAACGGTCGGCCCAGGGCCCTCCCGGTCCTGGCCGCGGTGGCCGTCGGTGTTCTGGCGGCGGGTGCCCTGGCCCAGCCCGCGGCCTTCGCCGCCGCCCGGCCCGACAGCGTCCAGCAAGGCCTGAACGCGCTGGTGCGCGCCGACGGCATACCCGGTGTGCTCGCGAGCGTCCAGGACCGCGAGGGGCACACCCGTACGTACACGGCGGGGGTGGGCGACCTGGCCACCGGAGCGGCGGTGCCCAGGAACGGGCAGGTGCGGATCGGCAGCAACACCAAGGCGTTCACGGCGGTGGCCGTACTGCAGCTGGTCGGCGAGGGGAAGATCGGCCTCGACGACCCGGTCGACACCTATCTGCCGGGCCTGGTCCGCGGCGAGGGCATCGACGGCCGTGCCATCAAGGTCCGTCACCTCCTGCAGCACACGAGTGGGCTGCCCGACTACCTCAACGACGTTCCCCGGCCCAGGCCGTACGACCCGCGCGAGCTCCTCGGCTTCGCCCTGCGGCACGAGGCCACCTCCGAGCCCGGGAAGAAGTGGGCGTACAGCAACACCAACTACGTGCTGGCCGGCCTGATCGTCGAGAAGGTCACCGAACACCCCCTCGCCGAGGAACTGGAGCGGCGCGTCGTCCGGCGTGCCGGACTGCGCCACACCTACTTCCCCTCCCCCGGCGAGACGGGCATCCGCGAACCCCATCCCCAGGGCTACGACCGCGAATCGCCGGGCGCGCCCCTGACCGACGTCACCGAGATGGACCCCTCGTGGGCCTGGGCGGCGGGCCAGATGATCTCCACCAACTCCGACCTCAACACGTTCTACACGGCGCTGCTGTCCGGCCGTCTCCTCCCGGACGCCCAGCTCGCCCAGATGCGCACCACCGTTCCCGCCGAGTACTTCGGCCACGGCGCGCGCTACGGACTGGGGCTCGTCAGCAAGCCGCTCTCGTGCGGCGGGGTCTACTGGGGCCACGGCGGCAGCTTCCCCGGGTACGAGACCCGGGGCGGGGTCAGGGAGGACGGCCGCGCGGCCGCCGACATCGCGGTGACCATCCAGCCGACCGACAAGGCGGCCATGGAGCACGTCGAGGACGTGGTCGACACGGCGCTGTGCCGCTGAGACGCGCCTCCCGGGGCCCGCGGGGACTCAGTCGCCGTTCGCGGAGAAGTGCTGGTAGTCCGGGTCGGACCAGCGGGCGCCCCAGGACCAGCCCACCGCCTCGAAGGCCCTGGTGACGGCGTCGTCCTCGCGGATCGCTCCGGGGCCCGCCCGGTCGCGGTCGAGGTGGGGCCGCCCGTTCGGCGGGTGGCTCGTGCCGTAGCGGTCGACGTACGGGTTCTCGACGGGGTTGATGTCGACGGCGTCGCCCCAGGCGTGCCGCGAGAGCCGGGCCGGGTCGCCGGTGACCGGCCGGCAGTTGAAGGCGGAGGTGTTGTCGGCGGCCATGGCCCGTTCGTCGCTGCCGCCGTACTCGGCGGTGACGCGCATCCGGCGGATCGGGAACCGCTCCTCGAAGGCCTGGGCGAACACGCGGAGCACGGGGCCGACGGCGTCGCGGTGGACGATCAGCTCGCCCCGGTGGACCTTGCCGTCGAAGCCCCAGTGGTTCATCCGGACGAGCCGCAGCCGGTCCGGGGGTACGGGGCAGCCGGGCCGGTAGCTGGCGCCCAGCTTCCCGGCGGGAACGGCCGAGACGCCTGCGGAGAGCTCCGTCACCGGGACCCCGGGCACCGCCCGGAATCCCGGGGCGGCCGCCTCCGGTACGCCGCAGGACGGCGTGGACGCGCAGAGCGCGACCGTCAGTGCCACGGCTGCGAAGCGGTAGCGCACCCGTCCACCGTAGACCCGCCCGCGCCGGTGGGCACGGCGGAGCGGGCGGCGTCCGTCAGCTCGCCTTCCAGACGACCTCGGGCGCGGTGCCGGTCTCGTCGCTCGGCTTCCCGGCGTCGCGCTCGCCCTGGAAGCCGACGAACGCCGGCTGCACGTCCTCCGGGACCAGGTAGATCTCGCACGTGGTGACGGGCTTGCCCGCGGCCAGGCGCAGGTCGGTGTCGGAAGCCTCCTGGCAGGGCTCGAACTTGGCCCCCCACGACGGGGCGAAGGTGTAGGCGCGCTTCGGGTCGGTGCCGTGCAGCAGCAGCTTGAAGTTGAAGCTGCCGTTGTCCGCCTCGCCGCCCTTGTGGGTGTAGGTGGTGGTGACGTAGTAGGGGGTCTTGCCGTTCAGCAGCCCGACACCGAGCTTCTCCACCGCGGCCTTGTCTCCCTTGACCACCGAGACCGGGGTGACGCTCAGCTGGGTCTTCTGGTTGTCGGGGAAGTGCGTCTCGGTCACGTCCGCCGCGGTCTTGAGGGCGAGCGGTGCGGCGAACGTCCCCTTCGACGCGGCGGCCGGGGCCCCGCCGTCGTCCGGGCCGCAGCCGGTGAGGGCGAGGGCGGCCAGGGCTATCGGCGCGGCGGTACGGAACAGGCGGTTGGTCAACACGATGTGGATCCCCCGAGGTTGATGACGTGGTGCGGCCGGCCGCTTTCCGGCGGCGATCGGCTCGGTGACCCTAACCCCCCGGATGATCACGGTTCACCACGCCTCTGTCACGGTCCTGTCCCAGGGCAGCGCCCGGGGGCAGTCCCGGGGCAGTCCCGGCGGGTGGAACCGCTGGTCGTGGCCTCCGGCGGGCGGGCCGCCGGAGGCCGGGCTGCGGTGGGCCCGGGACGGGGTCATCATGGCGGGAGGGCGGGCCTGCGGGGCTGCCCGCAGGGCCCGGCACGGAGCGGGAGGACGTTCCCCTCAGGAGGCACCACATGCAGCTGGACGACTCGCAGAGGGCCTGGGCCATGATCATCGGCGTCGTCGCCGTCATCCTCGCGGACATCGCCGCGATCGTCCTGATGAACACCGTCGGGCGGTGACCCCCGCTTCCGGGCGGGGCGCGTCAGGTGGAGCAGACGGGCAGTCCGGGGTCGTCGTGGGTGCGTACTGCCGGGAGCCAGGCGGTGCCGCCGGGGACGTCGGTGAGGTGGACCCGGAACCAGTTGGGGGTCCCCACCCCGTGCTCGTCCTCGACGCGGATCCCGTTGACCACGACGCAGTCGGCCATCAGGACGTCGCCGTGCCAGACGCGGTGCGATACGACGTTGTTCAGGTCGTACGTCACGTACGGGTTCTTGGCCAGGCCGAGCCTGCACGCGGGCAGCCGTTCGGTCTGGGTCTTGCAGTCCCCGTCGATGTTGAACACCCGTACGGGCGCCAGTGCGCCGACCGGGCCCGTAGGCGCGGCCGTGGGCGGGGCGGACGGGGTGCGGGGCGCGGCAGCACCGGCCGGGGGCCCGGGGGCTCCTCGGTCCCGGAGCGCCAGGGTGACGACGGTGGCGAGCGCGTACGGGGAGCCGGTTGTCGCGGGGCTGCCGGTCGTAACGCCGGGACGACCGCGGGAGCCTCCAGTCCGGGGTCGGCCCGGAGGATCGCCGCGTGGATCGCGGAGAGTTCCGGACCGGGGTCGAGGCCGAGTTCCTCGGCGAGGAAGCGCCGGGTCCCGGCGTAGCGCCGAGCCGGTTCCACGAAGGCCGCGTTGGCGCCCGCCAGCGGAGTGCCGCGCCACATGCCGAGCGCGGCGCGCAGGCTCTCCGACGCCTCTTGCGCGTGTCGTGCGGCCATCTCCCCGGCGGCGCGGCGGACCCGGGAACGCATAGCGGTGGCCGGGCAGAGTGTGGACGTCGGCCGGTCCGCACGATGCCGTGGGCCGTGGGCCGTTGGGCCGCGGCGGCACGAGTGCGGAACACGGGGGCCGGCCGACCACGTCCCGATCGTCACCCGACCGGAGAAAGGAAAGGGGGGTCGCTGTGCGAAGACCCTTACGAAGGCTGAAGGAGGCGGCGGTGGCGGCCGTACCGGCCGTACTGACCGCCACCGTGTCCCTGACCGCGGCGGCCGCGCCGGCGCAGGCGGCGTCGTTGTGCCGGCCGCGCGAACACCAGGACGCCATGCCGGAGATCGCCCGGGAGACCGCCATCTGCCTGTACCGGGAAGGCGGCAACCACTTCGAGCTGCCGCACTGCACCACCTGCAACCCGTACGACTGGAACAGCGTGGGCAGCTGGTACAGCCGCCAGACCGGCGGTGTGGGGGGCAAGATCCTGGACCGGAACCGCAAGCCCATCCAGTGGATGGGGCCGGAGCCTTCATGGCCCCGGGGGGTGTGGCGGTCCGCCGTACCCCCCGGGGCCGGCCGTACGGTGCGCTGCGGGTCTACTCGCGGGCTGGCTACCGTCAAGTCTTGTACCTGAATGAGCGGTTGCCGCCGCACCGTCGGGATCGCGGTGGGGTCCGGGATCGCATCGGACTCCGGTCACCACTTGTCGTGGCAGTTCCAGTGCCCCTTCACCCAGTGGGTGCTCTGGTGGCCGGGGACCCAGTACTTCTCCCACCAGCCGTGGCTCTTCCATCCGGGATGCCAGCGGCCGTCGTGGTCCTTGTAACCGGGGTGCCACCTGCCCTCGTGCCACTTCTTCTCGTAGTGCCCCCTGACCCATATCTTGCTCCAGTGGCCGCGCTCCCACGAGCAGCGGTCGTGGCGGTTCCCTTGATCGTGGTTGCCGTCGCGGTTGTTGTCGTGGTTGGCGTAGCCGTTGCTGTTGTTGCTCCTGTTGCTGTTGCCGTTGTTGTCATGGTCGTCGGTGAGGACGGAGGTGACGGACGAGGAGGGGGTGGGCGACGTCGGCGCCGCTGCGGCCGAGGCGGATCCGGCGGCTCCGAGGGCCACGCCCCCGGCCAGCAGGCCCGTCGTGGCCACGCCGACGGCCAGGTGCCGGAAGCGGGTGGGAAGGTTCATGAATCTCATCTCCTGCACGGCGCGGATTCCGGTTGCCTCGGGGATTCGTCGCCACTCCCGCGAAGGATGGGTAAAATTCATATAAATATGCAGAAATTGTACATTTTGATCGCCTTATCGGGAAGTGGAATCTTCAGTGGACGTAGCGCCGCCCGGGTCCGGTCCCGGGCCCCTTACCGTGTCCCGGTGACCGAACCAGCCCCGCACCTGCGCGCGACCGCCGACGCCTACGACGCGCTCGCCGTCGTATACACCGATTTCGCCCGTGACGCGCTCGACGGTCTCCCACTGGACCGCTCGGTCATCGCGGCATTCGCCGAACTCGCACAGACCACCCGGTCCGGATCCGGGTCCGCGTCCGTCGCCGAACTGGGTTGCGGCCCGGGACATGTGACGGACCATCTGCGGCGCCTGGGACTCGACGCGTTCGGGATCGACCTTTCGCCCGCGCTCATCGGGCTCGCCCGCCAGGAGTACCCCGGCCTGCGGTTCGACGTCGGTTCGATGGACGCCCTGGACCTGGCCGACGGCGTACTCGACGGCGTCCTTTCCTGGTACTCGGTCATCCACGCCCCGCCGGGGCACGTACCCGCCTACCTCGCCGAGTTCCGTCGCGTACTGACGGCAGGGGGCGCCCTGCTCGTCGCCTTCTTCGAGTCCGAGGGCGGCCCGGTGGAAGCGTTCGACCACAAGGTGACGACGGCCTACCGCTGGCCGGTCGACACCCTCGCGGCGCTGGCCGGCGAGGCCGGGTTCGTGGAGGTCGGCCGCATGCTGCGCGAGCCGTGCGAAGGCGAGCGGTTCCGGCGGGGTCATCTGCTGATGCGGGCGCGGTAGGCGGACGGCTCGGGGGCGTCACACGCTCCCGCCGCCTCGGCGCCGGCCCGCCCCGGGCCGCGGCGCTACGGCCGCGGTGGCTGCCCGGCCCGGTCCGCGACGCCCCGCCCGATCACGGCCACCGAGGTCACCGTGTCCCCCGCCTTCCCCCAGGCACCGTCCTCCAGGAGGACGGTGCGTTCGCCGTCGTGGACACGGGCGACCGCCACGCCCGTGCGCCCGACCTCGTCCTTCGCCTCGGGCAGGAAGACCACCCCGGGGATGCGCGCGGCCGCCCGGTACAGGGCGGCGCTCACACCGGGCGGGGCTTCCATCGTCCGCAGCAGGTCGCCGATGGCGACAAACGCCTCCTGGCCGGGGCCGGTGGTCGAGCCCGAGCCCGGACCGTGGTTGCGGCGGGTGTCGGCGTAGATCGGCTCCAGGAGTTCGCCGGGGTCCGTCGGCAGCGATTCCAGGAAGCGGTACGTGGGACCGCCGGGGGTGCCCGTGCCCTTGCCGTAGGCAGGCTCCGTGAGGTGCCGCTAGCGGTGCGCACGAGCGACTCGGCGGATCCGTCGACGGAGAGCCAGCGCTCGGCGGACTCGTCCGTGCGGGACGCCGCCATCGCCCCGCTCGCGGTCTCGGTCAGGGCCGTGGAGTGTCCCGTGGTCCGGGTGTAGACGAACTGATCGTCGCGGAGCGTCGGGGCGGGCAGGGCCCGGGCGGCGACGGCCACACGGTCGAGCAGCCGCACGGCCGCCGGCTCGGGCGGGCCGGCGACGGGCCCCCGGCCTTCGGACCCGCGCCCCCCGACGGTGACCGCCAGGACCACGGCGCAGGCCGTCGCTCCGGCGGCGAGCAGCACGGCCGCCGGCCGACGGGTGCGGGACGGTCGCCGGGGGGTCGGTGCCGCTTCGCGCATCAGGTGCTCCCTGATCCGGCGCAGCCCGGGGAAGGGGAGGTCCGCGTCGGAGAGGCCGGGAACGCGGTGGAGGGTGTCCCCCGGCTCGGACGGTTCCGGGCGCGGGTCGTGGTCGGCGGCGGGGTCGACGGCGTTCACAGGGTTCCTTCCCTGGTGGCTCGGGGCGCCGGGTGCCGCGCGGGGGCGTCCCCCGGGGCCGGAGGCTCGGCGAGGTGGGCTTCGGTGAGCTTGTGCAGGCGGGCGCGGGCCCGGGAGAGGCGCCAACGCACGGTGCCCACGGCCACCCCGCACGCCCGCGCCACCTCCTCGTGGCCGAGTCCGGACCACACGTACAGGAGGAGCACTTCGCGGTCCGTACGGCGCAGGCGGTGCAGTACGGCCAGGGCCGCGGCCGCGTGCGTGGCGTCGGCGATGCGGGAGACGGCGGCGTCCGCCACGTCGGGCACCGTGTCGGGGGGGGCGGCAGCCGGGCCATCGCCTCGCAGTGCCGACGGGCCGCCCTGCGGGTGTTGCGGATGGCGTTCGTCGCGATCCCGATAAGCCGTGCGCGCTGGTTCACCACCTCGTCGAGCGACTCCCGGAGCCGCCAGGCCTCCAGGAAGGTGAGGGAGACGACGGGCACCGGCCCGTTGCATGTGATCTCCGCCACAGGCGGAGGGCAGGCCGCCGGCGTCGACGGCGACGGGGCCCGTCGGGCCGTCAGGTGCCGGGGACCCGGTGCCAGTCCACCGCCCCGGTGCCCAGGGTGATCGTGGCGCGGGGCCGCATGGGCTCGTCGTCCCGGCGGGCGAGCAGGACGACGTGGTCCACCCGCGCCTCCATGCTCTCCAGGCGTGCGGCGCACTCCGCCGCCAGGCCGCGCGGGTCCCGGGCGGCGCGGCCGAGTGACAGGTGCGGGGTGAAACGGGGGAACCGGCCGCGGCACGAGGGGAACGGCTCCGCCAGAGCGTCCTGGAGCGCCGTCCAGGGGGTCAGGCCGGCTGCCGCCGGGTCCAGCCACACCGTGGCGTACGCGCGGTGCCGGAACGTACGCACTCCGCTGAGGCGGATGGCGAAGGGCTCCCGCTCGGCGGCCACCGCGGCCAGTAGCGGGGCCGCGGCCGCGAAGTCGCTCTCCGGGACGAAGCCGAAGATCAGGTTGACGTGCGGCGGCCAGCGGCGGATCTGGGGGTCGTGCTCGGCCCGGATGCCCTGGATGGGGGGCCACAGCGCGGGTGGAGGGAGCCAGGCGACGGCGGTCCGGAACGTGGGAGCGACCCGGAGGGAGCCCGGGACACCGCTTCCGCCGCCGGCCGTCGCGGAGAGGTTCATCCCGTCATCATGCCCCGGGCGTGGGGACGGGGGCGCCCTCGCCGTGCGGCGGCCGGCGGTGGGCGCCGGTGGGCGGCTGGCGATGGGCTGTGGGCGGTGGGCGGCCCGTCCGGGGACGGCGGGGGTTCGCCCGGTCACGGCACGTCTCGCCACGCCGGCTCCGCCCCACGTCACGGAACCGCCACAACCGCGTGCCCCGCAGAACCGGGCGGGGCCCGGTCGCGTGTCCGACCACGCGTGCCGGTGTGGAACCGGTCGTGGACCTCGGGGAGTGCTCATGCAGTACACAGCAGGCGTCGGCCGGACCGCAGCGGTCCTGGCGGCGGCGGTGACGGTCGCGGCCATGATGACGGGCTGTACGCCCACCGGCGAGGACGGCGCGGTCGCGAAGCCGTCGTCCCCGGGGTCGGTGTCGGCGCCCCCGACCCCCTCGACCCCGTCCGCGACGCCCAAGGGTTCGGCACCGGCCGAGCCGAAGCTGGCCGGAGGTACCTCCTCCGGCGGTACCGGAGCCGCCGGCGGGACCAAGGCCTGCGCGATCGGGCAGGTCAAGGTCTCCGACGCCCACCAGGCCGACGTCCGGCCGCCGGGTACGGGAACGGGTGCCGCCGTCGTCTCGGTGACCAACACCTCGGCCCACCCCTGCACGGTCCAGGGGTTCCCGACGGTCGCCGGAGCCGGCAACGGCTCGCCCGACCACAACCTCCCGCTGGCCACCACCCACAGCGGTCCGGCCACCGTGGTGTCCCTGGCCCCGGGCGCCCGCGCCTGGACCAAGCTCACCTTCGTCAACGTCCAGGGCGAGGCCGACGGCTACTGCGTGTCCGGCGCCACGCCCGCCACCTTCCCCACGATCGTCCTGGGCGTCCCGGCCGCGGGCTCGCACCAGATCGCCATGGACGACGGCATCTTCGCGGAGTGCGACAACAAGGTGACCGTCACCGCCTTCTCCTCCGCCCGCCCGTCCTGACGTCCGCCGCCGGTGGCCCGCCGTCGCCTACGGCGCGGCGGTGGCCTCCACGTACTTCCTGACCAGCTCGTAGGAGCGCAGGCGGTCGCCGAGGTCGTACACGGGCGTGGTGAGCATCAGCTCGTCCGCGCCCGTCTCGCGCGCCAGTCCGGCGAGCCGTCGTACGACGGTCTCGGGCGTCCCGACGGCCTGCTGTGCCCGGAAGTGGGCCAGCGCCTGCCGCTCCTCCTGCGTGAACGGGTGCGCGGCGGCGGCCGCCGGGGTGGGGAACGGCAGGTCGCTCACCCCCTTGAGGAGCCCGGCCTTGACGACGTCCATCGGTCCGACGCGCCACGCGGCCTCCTCTTCCGTCTCGGCGCACACGGTCTCCACGCACAGCAGCACGCGCGGCCGCTCGCACCAGCGGGACGGGGTGAACTCCGCGCGGTAACGCTCCAGGACCGCCCGGGTGTTGTCCGGCCGGATGTGGTGCGCCACGGCCACCGGCAGACCGAGCTCGGCGGCGAGGGCCGCGCCCGCCGTGCTGGAGGCCAGCAGCCACGGCTCCGGCAGCGGGCCCAGGGCGACCTCGTCCACCAGGAAGGACAGGGTGGCGGCCACGTCGTCGCGGTACTCCTCGTCGGTGACCGGTCCGGCTCCGCGGCGCAGTGCCCGTGCGATGCCCTCGTCGAAGGTCCCGGGGCCGCGGCCGATGCCCAGGTCGATGCGGTCCTCGTGGAGGGCTGCCAGCGTTCCGAACTGCTCCGCGAGCATGACGGGGGCGTGGTTGGGGGCCAGTACGCCGCCGGAGCCGAGACGGACGGCCGAGGTCGAGGCGGCGGCGTGCGCGATCAGCACGACCGGCGGGAACGCTCCGATCGCGGGCGAATGGTGGTGCTCGGCGTACCAGACGCGGTGGTAGCCCAGTCGTTCGATTCCCTGAGCGAAGGCCGCGGTGTCCCGCAGGGTGTCAAGGGCGCGGGAGTCCGTCTGGACCATCGCGACTTCCAGCGCTGAAAGAGGTATGTCGAGCATGGCGTCAGCATAGGGACCGCACGTCCGGATACCGGATCGATGATCACTTTCGCGCCACCGGTCCGGACGGGCCTGACGGTCCGGCAGGCCACCTGCCGCACCGCTCGTTTCCGGCCGTCCGGGGTACGACACCGGCCACAGGTCCGGGCGCGCCCCGGTCGGGCGTACGGATGGTGCCAGACTGGGCGTGTCCGTACGTTCGGCGGCGTTCCGCGTTTTCCCGGAGGTGGCACGGCGTGGCGTTCGAGGCCGAGGAGTCCTTCCCCGCCATGCGGCCCGCGGTGCGGGAGACGTACGGGCCCGCGGACCTGAGCGGGGAGCCGGTCTTCGCCGGCGGGTTCATCAACTTCGGCTACTGGAACGGCATCGACCTGACGGCCCCGCTCGGCGAGGCGGAGCGGATCCGCAGCCAGCAGGACCTCTACCGGCGGGTCCTCGACGCCGCCGGGCCGCTGGATCGGCTGCGGGTCCTCGAAGTGGGCTGCGGGCTCGGCATGGGCTGTGCGCTGGCCCTGCGCGAGCACCACCCCGCCGGGGTCACCGGCATGGACATCCACCCCGCCCAGTTGCAGCGGGCCCGGGAGGCTCACGCGGGCCTCCTGGACGAAGCTCCGGAACGGCTGAGATTCGTACGGGGCGCGGCGGAGCGGATGCCCTTCGCGGACGGCGAGTTCGATGCCGTCGTCAGCGTGGAGGCGGCGCAGCACTTCGCGGACCTGGCCGCCTTCGCCGCGGAGACGGCGCGCGTGCTGCGTCCGGGCTCGCGGGGGCGCGGGCCGAGTCGATCGGCCACCGGGTCTGGGCCGGCTGGGACGCCTGGCTGTCCCGGCTGTGGGCACCGGGCACCTGGCCGCGGAACTTCCTGAAGGCGTACGAGCGGCGGATCCTCGACTACTACGTGGTCACGGCCCGCCACCCGTAGGCGGCCGCGCCGGCCGGCCCGGCACCCGTCGGGTGCGTCGGCCGAGGGGAGGTAAGCGGGGGCCGCGCGGCGGCGTGTCGGGAGAGGCGCGGGAGCGGCTGCGCCACGGTGGAGCCCATGGCCCCGACCCCCGCGAAAGGCGCGCCGTGACTCCCGAGCCCCGCCCCCTGGACACCCGCCGACGTACGCTGCTGCTGGCCGTCGGCACCACCGCCCTCACCGGTCTGGCATCGGCGTGTGCCGGAAGGCGGGACGGTACGGCGGAGGCGGCCGCCGGCCGGGCCGCCGCCGTACGGGCCGTCACGCCGAACCCGTCCGGCCCGCCACCGTCCTGCGTGCTCGCCGCCGAGACCGGGGAGGGCCCGTACTACACCCCGAAGAGCCAGATCCGCTCCGACGTCACGGAGGACCGCCAAGGCGTCCCGTTGCGGCTGGACCTGCAGATCGTACGGGCCGCCAAGGGGTGCGCCCCGCTGGCGCAGGCGGCCGTGGACATCTGGCACGCCGATGCCTCCGGCCTGTACTCGCAGCGCGGCGCCACCTATCTGCGCGGCACCCAGACCACCGACGGGGACGGCCGCGTGTCGTTCCGCACCATCGTGCCGGGCTGGTACGCGCACATCGCCCCGCACGTGCACTTCAAGGTCCGCCCCGGGCGCCGCACCGCGGTCTCCTCCCAGCTGTTCCTGCCCGAGGAACTGCTCAACGCGGTGTACGCGGGCGATCCCTACTCCCGCCGCAAGGCTCCCGCGCACCCCAACACCCGGGACGACCGGTTCGCCTCCAAGGGCGCCGGGCTGACGCTGAACCCGGTACGGGACGGCGCCGGATACCGGGCTTCGTTCGTCATCGGCATCGTCTGACCGACGGCGTCGCCCGTACGGAGCGCCCGGCGTGCCGGAGCGCCTCGGCGCACGCACGCTGGGGGCATGCCCGATCGCCTGCACGTCGTCGTCCATCCGGTCGCTCCCGGGGGTGGCCGGGCGGTGGTCGCGCACGTGCACGGCGAGGACCGCCCGCTCGGCATGGCGCACTCCCTGGCCGATGTGGTCGAGATGTTCCGTGCGGCCGGTCTGGAGACCGCCGTGGGGTGGCCGCCGATCCGCTGGCTGGGCGGGGCGCCCGACGAGTGGGGCGACGACTAGGCCGTGGCCGGGGGGATCAGCGGCGGTGTGCGGGGAAGAGCACGTCCGCGGTGTGCCGGGTGTCCGCGTACTCGCGCACCGCGGCGATCCGCCCGTCGCGGACGGTGAACACCCCGGCGCAGCGGTTGGCGTAGGCGGCGCCGTCGACCGTGGTCGCCGTCGAGGTCCATTCGGCGAGGACCTGGTCGCCGTCGGCGAAGGCGTGGGTCAGCTCGATCACGGTGGTGCCGGGCCGGATCAGCGGGCCGACGGAGCCGAGGAAGTCCTCCAGGATGGCGGTGCGGCCCTCGTAGGTGCCGGATATCGGCAGGTCGCCGGGGTAGGTCCAGGTGGCGTCGTGCGCGAAGCTGTCGCGGATGGCGGGGAGGTCGCCGTCGCGCACCGCTTCGACGTATCGGGTGACGACGGCCTTGGGGTCGGTGCCGGTCATGGGGAGCTCCGTTCGGTGGCTGTGTCCGGCGGTCCGTCGGACCGCTCTGGTCACAGCTCACCGCACAGGCCCCCGTGGATCCAACAACCGTCCGGCCACCTCGACAACCGAACGTTGTCGCCGCCGGTGGGGGCGGTGTCCGGGTGGGCGGCAAGGGCCCGCCGGCCGTCCTGGGAGCAGGACGGGGCGCCCGCCGCCGCGGGCGCCCCGTCCCCATCCCCGTGCACCGGCCTGCGGTCAGCGCGTGGCGAGCAGCTGCAGCGTGTCGATCACGCGGTTGGAGAAGCCCCACTCGTTGTCGTACCAGGCGACGACCTTGACGTGGCGGCCCTCGACACGGGTCAGCTCCGAGTCGAAGATCGACGAGGCCGGGTTGCCCGTGATGTCGGAGGAGACGAGCGGGTCCTGCGAGTACTCCAGCACGCCGGCGAGCGGGCCCTGCGCCGCGGCACGGTACGCCTCCAGCACCTGCTCGCGCGTCACGTCGCGGGCGACGGTCGTGTTGAGCTCGACGATCGACCCGACGGGCACCGGCACGCGGATCGAGTCGCCGGACAGCTTGCCGTCGAGGTTCGGCAGGACGAGGCCGATCGCCTTTGCGGCGCCCGTCGTGGTCGGCACGATGTTGACGGCGGCGGCGCGGGCGCGGCGGGCGTCCCGGTGCGGGCCGTCCTGGAGGTTCTGCTCCTGCGTGTAGGCGTGCACCGTGGTCATGAAGCCGTGCTCGATGCCCGCGAGGTCGTCGAGGACCGCGGCCAGGGGTGCGAGCGCGTTGGTGGTGCAGGAGGCGTTCGAGACGATCGTGTGCAGGTCCGGGTCGTACGCGTCGGTGTTCACCCCGAAGGCGAGCGTGACGTCGGCGCCGTCCGCCGGCGCGCTGACCAGCACCTTCTTCGCACCCGCGTCGAGGTGGGCGCGGGCCGCCTTGGCCGAGGTGAAACGACCGGTGGCCTCCAGCACGATGTCGACGCCGAGCTCTGCCCACGGCAGGTTCGCCGGCTCGCGCTCGGCCAGCACCGTGATGCGACGGCCGTCGACGACGAGGACGTTCCCCTCGACGGACACCGGGCGGCCGAGCCGGCCCGAGGTGGTGTCGTAGGCGAGCAGCCGCGCCAGGGTGGCGGGCTCGGTGAGGTCGTTGACGGCGACGACATCGAGGTCGCTGTCGCGTTCGAGCAGCGCGCGCAGCACGTTGCGTCCGATGCGGCCGAATCCGTTGATGGCGATGCGAGTCATGAGGCGTGTCCTTTCGGGTTCGCCACCAGGTTCCCCCGCTGGTCGCGGCCGTGACAGCGGCGGGATTGCCACGGTCCGCAAGGATCGCGCCAAGGGTGGCGGCACGCGGCTATTCGCCCCGGGTGAAGGTGCGCCGGTACTCGCTCGGCGTCGTGCCGAGGATCCGCTGGAAGTGCAGCCGCAGGTTGGATCCGGTCCCGAGGCCGACGTCGGCGGCGATCTGCTCGACGCCGCGCTCCGACCGCTCCAGCAGCTCGCGGGCCAGGTCCACGCGGGCGCGCATGACCCACTGCATCGGCGTGTACCCCGTGTCCTCGGCGAAGCGGCGCGAGAAGGTGCGCGCCGACACGGCGGCGTGCCGGGCGAGGATCTCCAGGGTGAGGGGCTCGCCGAGCCGGTGCAGCGCCCATTCGCGGGTGGCGGCGAACCGCTCGCCCAGCACCTCGGGCACGCTGCGGGGCACGTACTGTGCCTGACCGCCACTGCGGTAGGGCGCCGCGACCAGGCGCCGGGCGGCGTGGTTCGACGCGGCCACCCCGAGGTCGCCCCGCAGGACGTGCAGGCACAGGTCGATGCCCGAGGCGGCGCCGGCCGAGGTCAGCACGCTGCCCTCGTCCACGAACAGGACGTTCTCGTCGACCCGTACGAGCGGGCGTTTCGCGGCCAGGGCCCGCGCGTAGTGCCAGTGCGTCGTGGCGCGTTTCCCGTCGAGGAGTCCGGTGGCGGCGAGCGCGAAGGCACCGGTGGAGATGGCGGCGAGTCGCGCGCCGCGGGCGTGGGCCGCGATCAGCGCGTCGACGACGGCCCGCGGCGGGTCGTCGCGGTCGGGGAAGCGGTAGCCGGGGACGAAGACGATGTCGGCCCAGGCCAGTGCTTCGAGGCCGTGTGCGACGTAGTACGAGAGTCCGTCTCCGCCGGTCACCAGACCGGGCGCGGCACCGCACACCCGTACCTCGTACGGCATGCTCGCGCGGGTCGAGAACACCTGCGCGGGAATGCCGACGTCGAGCGGCTTGGCCCCTTCGAGGACGAGGACGGCGACATGGTGCAGGCGGGAACGTGGCACGGGAAGGAGCGTACGCCAACGCAGCTTAGATGTTTATTGACTTCAAGGGATAGTCACGGATATATCCGCATTTGGCAACACGCGCCGAATGATCCACCTTTTGACGAGCCGGGGGCGCCAGAGTGTGGCTCCTCGGCAGGACGCCGGGAACCGTTCGGAGCCCGTCCGGCTTTCAGGAGACCGGACCGGGCTGTCTGTTGAAGGGGTCATCTCCATGTCTGCTTCTCTCGCCACCCGCCGCGTGGTCGCCTCCCTCGTGGCCGCGGGCGCCCTCATCGGCGCGGCGGCCCTGCCGGCCGTCGCCGCCGACCACGGACGCGACCACAAGGGCCAGCGCTCCGCGGTCGTCATCGGCGGCGTCCAGTACGACAGCCCCAACCGCGACGACCGCTCCAACCGCGCCCTGAACGGGGAGTGGGTCGAGGTCAAGAACACGGGCCGCCAGAGCGTCAACCTGCGCGGCTTCACGCTGACCGACCGCGAGGGCAACCGCTACCGCTTCAGCGACTTCCGCCTGGACGGCCGCTCCAGCGTCAAGGTCCACACCGGCCAGGGCCGCAACACCCACCGCGACCTCTACCAGGGCCGCCGCCAGCAGATCTGGGACAAGCGCGACACCGCCACCCTGCGCGACAACCGCGGGAACGTGCTGGACAGCCAGTCGTGGGGCCGCGGCGGCCGCCACAGCTGACCCGGACCGGCGGCCGCCCCACGGGGGTGCCGAGCCGCCGGCCGTTCCCCCTGCGGCGTGCCGCGGCCACCCGGCCGCGGCACGCCGCCTCCGTTTTCGTCCACCGGCCCGCGGCGGTCAGGGAGCTGGGGCCGGGGCGGGGGCGGGGGCGGGCGTCGACCGCGCTCCCCCGCCCTTGCCCTTCACCGGCCCCCCGCCACGACGGCCGGACCGGAAGCCGAGAGCGAGGGCCGCCGCGCCGGTGAGCGCGAATCCCGCCGTCCAGAGCGCGCCGACGTGCATGGCGTGGAGGAAGGCGCCGTCGGCCACCGCGGCGAGCCGGGTGTCGTGCGTGGCGGCGGCCAGGTGCCGGGCGAGCTCGGCCGAGACGCGCGCCTGCTGCCGTACCGGATCCGGGAGGCCGGTCAGCGAACCGTCGATGGTGCGCCGGTAGACGATCGAGGTGATCGTGCCGCCGGCCGCGATGCCCAGCACGCTCCCCGTCTGGCGCAGGGTGCTGTTGACCGCACTGCCGGCGCCGGAGCGCTCCAGCGGCAGGGAGCCCAGGACCGCGCCCGTGACGGGGGCGATGACCATGCCGATCGCGGTGCCCTGGACGAGCATGACCGCCGAGTACCAGGCGATCGGTGTGGTCGCGTCGAACAGGGACACGGAACCCATCGCCAGCGCCGCGACGGCCAGCGAGACCGAGGAGACGAGCCGGACGGAGGTCCGGCCGGCGAGCCGGACGCCGACCGGCGAGCCGACGACCACTCCGAGCGCTCCCGGGAGGCCGAGGAGCGAGGCCTGCAACGCCGAGTACCCGCGGGCGCCCTGGAGGTAGAAGGCGAGGTAGAAGGATCCGGCCGTCAGGGCCAGGAAGACCATCATGAGGGTGACGTTCCCGGTGGCGAAACGGCGCTGGGCCAGCAGCCGGGGGTCGAAACTGGGATGCGCCATCCGCAGCTCCACGGCGACGAAGGCCGCGATCAGCGCGATGCCCGCGGCGGCACTCCCCCAGACGGCCGGCCGGCCGAAGGAGGCGTCCTGGCCGGCGCGGATCAGGCCGTACGCGAGGAGGCCGAGGCCGCCCGTCGACAGGACCAGCCCGGCCGGGTCGAGCCGACGGACTTCGGGGCTGCGGGAGTTGGGCACGTAACGGGCGATGAAGCCGAGGCCGAGGAGGGCCACGGGCACGTTGACGAGGAACACCGAACCCCACCAGAACGCGGAGAGCAGCACGCCGGCCAGGATCGGCCCGGCGGCGATCCCGACACCGGCGAAGGACGACAGCGCGGCGAAGGCCGCCGGCCGCTGTGCGGGCTCGAAGGTCCAGCCGACCACCGCCATGGTGGCCGGTACGAGGAGTGCGGCTCCGGCACCCATCACCGCGCGCCAGGCGACGAGCTGGCCGGGGGTCGTGGCACAGGCGGCGAAGGCCGAGGCGAGGCCGAACAGGGCCATCCCCGCCAGCAGGGTGTTGCGGTGGCCGAACCGGTCACCGAGCGCACCCCCGGAGAACATCAGGCCGGCGAAGGCCAGGGTGTAGGCGCCGGTGGCCCACTGGAGCTGGCCGGGGGTGGCCCCCAAGCCGAGGACGGGGTCGGACAGGGTCTCGAAGGCGGTGGTGAGGATGGTGCCGTCGAGCCATATGAGGAGTTGGGCGAAGACGAGGACGCCGAGGATGAGCCGGCGGCGGGCCGGTGGTGGCGCGGACGGGCGTAAGGGCATCGGCGGTGTGGCGGAGGACATGCGTGACTGCCTTCGGCTCAGGAGGGTTTCGGCGCGGCCGCAACGTAGACTCGTCAAGTTCCTGACGGTTCGCCCATCGTGGCAACTCGTCAAGTTCCTGTCAATCAGATTGGGGAGGCCGCCTCATGGGCGAGCACGGTCACGATCGGGTGGTGAGCTTCGCGGTGCGGCTCACCTGGCTCAACATGCGCGCCGCCATCGGCACCACGCTGGAGGAGTTCGGGCTCACGGTGCCGCAGTTCGCCACGCTGATGATGGTCGGGGCGTCCCCCGGCATGTCGGTGGCCCAGCTGGCCCGCTCGGTCGGCAGCACCCGGCAGGCCGCCAACGAGATGCTCGCGGCACTGGAACGCGACGGCCTCATCACCCGCTCCCCCCACCCGACCGACCGCAGGACGCACCAGGTGCACCTGACCCCCCTCGGCGGCCGGCGCTACGAGGAGGCGCTCCCGGCCGTCGTGCGACGCGAGGCCGAACTGGAGGAGGGGCTGACCGCCGATCAGCGGGACGCCGCCCGCTCCTGGATGGCGGCCGTCTCGGCCGCCTGCCAGGAGCCCGCGCAGAAGTGAGTGACCGGCGGGGCGGCGGGGGGAGCCGGGCTCCCGGGCTACGCGGGGGCGCGCGCCTCGTTCCGGACCGCGAGTGCGTGAATGTCATCCTTGAGCGAAATGGTAAGGAGGTCCGGCAAAGGGCCCGCGCCCGCCCCTGGACCGGTTTTGTATCGGGCGTGTATCGGGAAACGCTTGGTCGTCCATCGAACCGGGTCTCCGCCGTGCGATGCGCGGACCACGTCCGCCGTCTGCCCTATCGTTCCCTTCAGGTCGCCCCCTCCCGGTCGCCGACCGCATCCGTCCCGACAGGAGCCGTCAGCCCGTGTCCGTGTCCACCCCCGCTCCGGCCCCCGCACCTCCCGTGCGCGTGCTGCTGGTGGAGGACGACGAGCTCATGCGCCGGTCGTTCGCCGTCGCCCTGGAGCGCTACGGCTACCGCATGCGGACCGCCGCCGACGGGCTGACCGCCCTGGAGCTCTTGCGCGACGAGGACTTCGACCTGCTGATCCTGGACGTGATGCTGCCCGGTCTCGACGGGATCGGGCTCTGCCGCAGGGTCCGGGAGACCAGCCTGGTGCCGGTCCTGATGATGTCCGCCCGCGGTGACGGGCTGGACGTGGTCGCCGGTCTGGAGGCCGGTGCGGACGACTACGTGGTCAAGCCCGTGGACACCTACGTGCTCGTGGCGCGCATCCGTTCGCTCCTGCGGCGGGCGACCTACGCGCCCTCGCCGCAGCCCGCACCCCTGCCCGCGCCGGGCCCGGACACCGGGGCACCGGCCTCCGACGGACGGTCGCTCGTCTTCGGGGACCTGACCATCGACACCGGCGGCCTGGAGGTCTCCCTCTCCGGCAGCCCGGTGGCGCTCACCCCGACCGAACTGAAACTGCTGCTGGAGTTCGCCGCCCATCCGGGCATCGTGCTGGACCGGCACACCCTCCTGCGCGAGGTCTGGGACTACGGCTGGGACGGCGACAGCCGCGTCGTGGACCTCTGCGTGCAGCGCCTGCGGGGCAAGGTGGGCCGGGACCGCATCGAGACCGTGCGCGGCTTCGGCTACAAGTTCAGGCGCTGAGAGGGGTGCGACCGATTCCCCGGCGACGGCCGGACCGGGTACCCCTGCGCTGGAAGATCGCCGCGCTGGCCGCGGCCACCGCCTGTCTGGTCGTCGCCGCGGTGGGCGCGATCGTGCACGTGTGGACCGCGCGGGACATCCGCGGCCGGGCCGAAGCGCAGGCCCTCAACTCGCTCTACGCCGCCATGGACGTCCACCGGCGCACCGGAACCCTCACGAACGGCGCCGCCCTCGACCCGGACGGGCTTCCCTCCTCCCTGCGCCGCCTCACCGACACCACCCGGCACACGGCGTACGACGGGCACGTCGACGGCAATCTGGGCCCGAGCGTCTGGGCCGCCGTGCGGACCGACGGCCCAGACGGCCGGGTGCTGGCCGTCCAGGTGAACATGGGCCCGGAACTCCACGACCTGCAACGCCTCGATGTGACGATGGCGGTGGCCTCCCTGGCCGCCCTCGTGGCCGCCACGCCCGTGGCGTTCTACGGAGCCGGGCTGCTCGCCCGCCGGCTGCGGCGGGTCTCCGAGACGGCGGGGCGTATCTCCGCCGGTGACCTCGACGCCCGGACGGGGCCCACCAGGGGCCGTGACGAGGTGGCCGACATCGCCGCCACCGTCGACCTCATGGCCGACAGCCTCAGCCGGCGCCTGCGCACCGAGCGCCAGTTCACCGCGGACGTGGCCCACGAACTGCGCACCCCGGTCGGCGGCCTGTTGGCGGCCGTCGACCTGCTACCGCCCGGCGAGACGGAGGATCTGCTGCGGGCCCGGGTCCGCGACCTGCGCGGGCTGGTCGAGGACCTGCTGGAGATCTCCCGGCTGGACGCCGGCGCCGAACAACCGGTGCGCGCCCACGTGCCGCTCGCGGCGGTCGTCGCGGAGGCCGTGGCACGCACCGGCCTCGACACCCGGGTCACCGTCACCGGCCCCGGGGCGGCGGCCCGTACGGCGGGAACGACGGAGACCGTGGAGACGGTGGAGACCGATCCGCGCCGCCTCGAACGGATCGTGGGCAACCTCGTCATCAACGCCCACCGGCATGGCGCCGCCCCGGTCGAGGTCACGGTCGAGGGGCGTACCGTCGTCGTGCGCGACCACGGCCCCGGCTTCCCCCGGGACCTCCTCCTGGGCGGCCCCCGCCGCTTCCACACGGGTGCGGCCGAGCGCGGCTCCGGGCACGGCCTGGGCCTGACGATCGCCCTGGGCCAGGCCCGGCTCCTGGGTGCCGAGCTGCGGCTGGAGAACGCCCCGGACGGCGGCGCCGTCGCCACGTTGCTGCTGCCGTCCTGACATCCGGCCGGCTCCGACGGCCCGCCGCCCCGCCACCCGTCCCGCCCGGGCGCCCGCCCCGCCGGGGCCGCTACACGATCGATACACAGCGGAGCGGCGGCCCGTACACGGCCGCCCGGGCGCCGATACGTTCGCCGGACACCCTTCGAAGCGCACCGCAGCGCACCCGAAGAGGAGTCCCCGTGACCGCCGTCCCCCGTATCCCGTCCGCCCCGTCCGCCCCGTCCGCCCCGCTCGCCCCGCGCCCGACGACCGGCGCCGCCGTCGCGGCCGCCGCCACCGACCTGTCGAAGGTCTACGGCAGCGGCGACACCCGCGTCGTCGCCCTGGACCGCGTCAGCGTCTCCTTCCGGGAGGGCGAGTTCACCGCGATCATGGGTCCGTCCGGCTGCGGCAAGTCCACGCTGATGCACTGCGCGGCCGGGCTCGACTCCTTCAGCTCCGGCTCCGTCCGCATCGGCACGACAGAACTGGGGAACCTGGACGACGGGCAGCTCACACGGCTGCGGCGCGACCGCGTCGGATTCATCTTCCAGGCGTTCAACCTGCTGCCGACCCTGACCGCGCTGGAGAACATCACGCTGCCGCTGACCGTCGCCGGGCGGCGGCCCGACCGGCAGTGGCTGGACCGCGTGGTGTCGATGGTCGGCCTCTCCGAGCGCCTGGGCCACCGCCCCGGGCAGCTGTCCGGCGGCCAGCAGCAACGCGTCGCCGTGGCCCGGGCGCTGGTCTCGCGCCCCGCCATCGTCTTCGGTGACGAGCCCACCGGGAACCTCGACTCCCGGGCCGGGGCGGAGGTCCTCGGCTTCCTGCGCGATTCGGTGCGGGAGCTGGGCCAGACGGTGGTCATGGTCACCCACGACCCGGTCGCCGCCGGGTACGCCGACCGCGTCGTCTTCCTCTCCGACGGCCGCCTCGTCGACGAGATGGCCCGTCCCTCCCCCGAGCGCGTCCTGGACCGGATGAAGGCCTTCGACACCCGTACGCACACCGGCTGACCCGGCCTCCTCCCCCGCTTGCTCCGCACCAGCCGCCCGCTCGCGTCCGCCGAGCCCGCCCCCCAGGATCCGCACCCATGTTCCGTACCGCCTTGCGCAACGTGTCCGCGCACAAGGCCCGCCTGCTGATGACCGCGTTCGCGGTCATGCTCGGCGTCACCTTCATCTCCGGCAGCCTGGTCTACGGCGACAGCATGAACCGCGCCGCCACCGCCCGTGCGACCGACGGCTACGCGCGCATCGCCGTCAGCGTCTTCCCCGACGACTCCCGTGCCGCCGGCGGCGCCGCGAGCGGCGGTGGTCCGCCCGGAGTCGACGCCGCCACCGTGGCCGCGCTGGCCAAGGTCGCGGGCGTCGCCTCCGTCACGGGACGGGTCGACGGCTTCGCCGCCGTCGCCGACCGCGACGGGCGCCTCCTCGGCCACGGCCCCTCCCACAAGGGCGGCAACTTCGCGCCCGGCGCCGACGGCAAGGACCCGGCCTACCGGTTCACCCGGGGTTCCGGCCCGACCCGCGACGACGGGATCGCCCTCGACGAGACCACGGCCGCGAAGGGCGGCTACCGCGTCGGGGACACCGTGCGCGTCGGCACGAACCAGGGCGCCTCCTCGTACACGCTCAGCGGGACCTTCCGCACCGACGGGACCACCCTTCCCGCCGGGGGCAGCCTGACGCTGTTCACCGACGCCACCGCGCAGCGGCTCTTCCTGCAGCCCGGCCGCTACCGGAACGCCGAGGTCACGGCGGCGCCCGGCACCGACGCGGGGGAACTCGCCGGGCGGGTCGAGTCGGCGCTGCCCCCGGGCACCGGCGCGGCCACCGGCGCCCGGCTCGCCGCGATCCAGGCGAACCTCGCCGGCAACGACAGCGACACCATGAGCCAGATCCTGGTGGGTTTCGCCGCCGTCGCCCTGTTCGTCGCCACCTTCCTCATCTCCAACACCTTCACCATGCTGGTCTCCCGGCGCACCAGGGAGCTGGCCCTGATGCGGGCCGTCGGCGCCTCGCGCCGCCAGGTGCGCCGCGTGCTGCTGACCGAGTCGCTCGTCGTCGGCGCGCTCGCCTCGGCGGCCGGCCTCGCCGTCGGGACCGGGGTCGCGGCCTTGCTGCAGACGGTCTTCGCCGCCGATGACGCCCCGGCCGCCCCGCTGGTCCTCACCCCGGGCACCGTGCTCACGTCCCTGCTGGTCGGAACCCTCCTGCCCATGGCCGCCGCGTGGCTCCCGATCCGCCGGGCGATGGCGATCCCGCCCGTCGCGGCGCTCGGTGCGGCCGAGCCCGCAGAGCCGGCGCGGACCGGCTCCCTGCGCACCGGCCTCTGCGCCGCGCTGCTGCTCAGCGGTGTCGGCGCCGCCGTCTGCGGTGCCCTCGACCCGGGGCGGGACGCCCGGACCGTCATCGGCGTCGGCGCGGCCCTCGCACTGACCGGCGCGATCGGCCTGATCCCCTTGCTGGCCCGGCCGTTCGTGGCCCTCGTACTGCCTCTGCTGACCCGCCTCCACCCGGTGCACGGCACCCTCGCGGCCCGCAACACCGTGCGCGACCCCCGGCGTACGGGTGCCACGGCGGCGGCGCTCGCCATCGCGCTCACCCTCGCCTCGGGCCTGTCCGTCCTCGGCGCCTCCGCCACCCGGTACCTCGACCGCGCGACCACCCACGACTTCACCGCCGACTACCTGGTGAAGCCCGCCGAGGGCGGCATGCGGATGACCCCGGAGACCGCGGCGCCCCTCAAGAAGCTCCCGGGCGCCCGGTTCAGCCAGCTCGACCAGTCCACCGACTACCGTCTGGGCGGTGTCTCCTCCGTCCTGACGGGCGTGGACCCGGCCACCATCGGCGGGCTCCTGCGGTACGACGTGGTCGAGGGTTCCCTGGACTCGCTCGCCGAGGGCCGGATCGCCGTGGCCGACTTCAAGGCCGGTCCGGCCGGCTGGCACGTCGGCCAGACCCTCCCCCTGGAGCGGGACGGCCGGCGCGGCAGCGTCACCATCGGCGCCGTGTACCGGGCGGACGAGCAGAGCAACCTGCTGCCCAGCATCACCGCACCCGACTCCCTCGTGGGCCGGTACGACTCCGCCCCGAGCACCGCCGGCGTCCTCGTCGCCACGCCCGGCGGAGCGGGCCGGGCGTCACTGGGCGAGGTCACCCGCGCCCTCGGCGACAACCCCGCCCTGGCCGTCCTCGACCGTGACGGCATCCGCGCCCAGGACAGCGGGGACATCGGCGACCAGCTCAACGTGTTCTACGCGCTGCTGAGCATGGCCCTGGCGATCGCCGCGCTGGGCATCGCGAACACCCTCGCGATGTCCGTCCTCGAACGTCACAAGGAGATCGGCACGCTGCGCGCCCTCGGCGTGGACCGCTCCGGGGTGAGCCGCATGATCCGCCTGGAAGCCCTGCTCCTCGGCGGACTCGGCGCGACGCTCGGCACGGCCCTGGGCGTCTTCCTGGGGTGGGCGCTCGGGCGCACGCTCCAGGAGAGCGTGGCGGGCTACACGCTGGTCCTCCCCTGGGGGCGCCTCGCCGTCGGCGTGCTCATCGCGCTGGCGGGCGCGCTGCTCGCCTCGCTCTGGCCGGCCCGCAGGGCCGCCCGGATCGACATTCCGGCCGCGACGGCGGCGCAGTGACCTTCGAGCGCCGGCGGCGGTGCTCCGGATGCCCTGCATTGGAGTGACATGCCGTATCCCGTGCCCCTCCGACGATGTTGAACCGGCCGACGCGCCACCTCATCGGCACGTCTTCCAGTGATCTTGTAGGAGTAGTCATGCGTATGCGCTCTGCCCTGACCGCCTCTGTCCTGGCCGCCGGCATCCTGCTGGGCGGGGCCGGCGCCGCCCTGGCGAACGACGGCGTCGACCTGGAGCAGTTCTCCGGCGGCCACGCCGCGTTCGCGTCCAACTGCTCGTCGGCCGCCGCCATCCCGGCCGCATTCGGCCCCGTCTACACCGCCTCCTGCGCCAAGGAGGGCGAGAAGGAGTGGGCCGACTTCGCCCACCTCGGCGCCCACTGACACGCCGGCACCACCGCGGGGGCGGCCGACCACCACGTCGGCCGCCCCTGCGGCGTGCGGGCCCGGCGACCCCTCGGTGGTCTACGGCCCTTCGGACGCCGGTGCGTGCCGCGCGAGGGTGCGGCGCAGCCAGCGGGTCCTGGCCTCGCGGGCGTCGCGGCTGAGGGCCGCCCGGGGTGCGAGGGTGTCGAAGCCGTGGAAGGCCCCCGGCCACACGTGCAGTTCGGCCTCGCCGCCGGCCTGCCAGATCGCGTTGGCGTAGGCCACGTCCTCGTCCCTGAAGGTCTCGGCCGAGCCGACCTCGACATAGGCCGGCGGCAGCCCGGAGAGGTCCGTGGCCCGGCCGGGAGCGGCGTAGGGCGGCAGGTCGGCGGCCCCCTGCCGGTCGCCCAGCAGCGCCTGCCAGGCGGTCGTGTTGGAGGTGCGGTCCCAGGTGTCGACGCCGTCCATCTGGTGGCCGGAGAAGGTCCGGTCGCGGTCGTCGAGCATGGGGCACAGGAGCAGTTGCCCGATCGGGGCGGGTCCGCCCCGGTCCCGGGTGAGGAGGGCGAGCGCCGCGGCGAGTCCGCCCCCGGCGCTCTTCCCCCCGATCACGATGCGGTCGGCGTCGATGCCCAGCCCGGCGGCGTGCGCGGCCGCCCAGACGAGCCCGGCGTAGCAGTCCTCCAGCGGTGCGGGGTAGCGCGCCCGCGGCGCGAGCCGGTACTCGACCGAGATGACGGCCAGCCCCAGCGGGAGGGCCCACGCGCGCAGCAGTTGCGGGAGCACGGACCACGCGTTGCCCATGATCATGCCGCCGCCGTGCATGTAGTACAGCAGGGGCAGGGGGCCCGCGGTCCCGGCCGGCCGGGCGCTCAGGAGCGTCACGTCGGGCTCGCCCGCCGCTCCCGGCACGCGCAGTTCGTCCACCTCGAAGCGGCCGTCGGCCCGCAGGTCCCGCAGCGACGGCCTGGGCCGGACGGCGGCGTCGCGTTCCTGCCGGGCCACCAGGTTCCCGGGGGTGAACGGCTCCCGCACGGCGTCCCCCAACGCGGCGAGGGCGCTGCCCAGTTCCGGGTCGAAGGGGGGCGCGGCCGGACCCGGACCCGGTCCGGGCTCGTACGGCCCGCCGACGGCGCTCACGACGCGCCCTGCCGTCCCGCGGGGGAACCGGCGCACTCCAGGAGGCGGCCGTCGACGGTCCCGACGAGCAGGTGGCCCCGCGGTGCCACGACGAGGGACAGGGCCACGGTGGGCACACCGTCGACCTCCAGCTCCCGGCGCCACCGCACGGAGCCGTCCTCGGCGTCCAGTGCCACCAGGGTGCCGGAGTTGTAGGCCACGTAGACCGTCTCCCCGTCGGTGTCGAGCGCGGTCGCGGGGCTGTCGGTGCGGTACTGCCACCGCACGTCTCCGTTCAGCGTCCGCCGTACGACGTAGGCCCCTCCGGGTTGCGGACCGCGGCCGTCGTGGACCTGCCCCGCGTACACCAGCGACGGTCCGATCTCGGCCGCCGGGCCGCCGAAGTGGTGTTCCCGCGGCTCCCAGGAGTGCGGGAAGAGCCGGCGCGGTGTTCCGTCGGCGCTCACCGCCACGACCCACTTGTCCCGGTGCGGTTCGTCCGGGTCCGTTCCCACCAGGGCGTACGTGCCGCTCGCGCGACGGACCGGGAACGGATGGTTGAACACGTCGAACCCGCCGGCCTCCGGCCCGTCCACCGGACCGGCCCGATCCAGCATCACCAGCCGTGCGGGGGGCTCGCGGGGCCCGTCCACCGTCCGCAGGACCATCCGGGAGCCCCCCGCGAGCAGCACCGCGGGCGCGTCAGGGAGCACCGATTCCAGTACCTGGCCCGTGTCCAGGGCGATGCGGGTGATCCGGGCGGTCCCCGGGGACGGCTGCTGCCCGCGTCCCGCGCGCAGGTGGCCGCGTTCCACGTTGGTCCACAGGGAGGTGCCGTCGGAGTCCGGGAGGAGCTGGCGCCCGCCCGCCTCGTCCTCGACCGTCCATTGCCGTTCCCCCGACGCAAGCCACGACTCCGCGCGGACCCCGTCCAGGGCCGCCAGCGCGCGGCCGTCCTCCAGGGCTTCGACGGCCCACACCCGGCGGCGTACGGACCAGGTCCGGCCGGTCGCCGCCGCGAGGTCCGTCAGGAGCCCCCGGGCCTCCGCGCCGCGATCGGTCCGGGCGGCCGGCTCCGCGGGGGCGTCCAGCTCCTCGGAGTCGATCGATCCCTTCCCCACCGCGCCCCAGTCGGCGCGGTCGACCACGGCCACGTGCCCCTGCTCGTGCGCGAGGGGGTTCTCCCAGTCGTCGTGGGGTGCCACCACCAGGCGCAGCGCCGTCCCGCTCAGCCACTTCACGCCGAGCACTTCCCGCCTGTCGCACAGGGCGGACACCACGTCGCCGGTGTCGGTGTCGAGGAGCAGCAGTTCGCCCTCGAAGGAGTAGCCGCCGTCGTAACGTCCCGTTCCGACGGCCAGGAGGGGGAGGACGGGGTGGAAGGCGAGCGAGCGCACGGGGTAGCGGGACCGGGCGAGGTGCCGGCACCTCAGGCCGTCCCGCTCGTAGACCCCGACCCTGTGCCCCGTCCAGCCGAAGTCCGCGGTCGCGCCGCCGCTCCACTGGACGGAGCCCACGTCCCCGCCGACGGCGACCAGCCGCGAGGTCTCGTCGACCAGGGCCAGGGCCGGTTCTCCGATCTCGGCGAACGGACGGTCGCCGAGGACTCGGCGGACGAACGGCTCAAGGGTCATGCAGGATCCTCCCCGGGGTGGCGCGTGGTCGTCCATGATCCCCGCGGCCGGGGCGGACCGCCAACGGTTTCCGCCGGTGAGGGGCGGTCAGTTGCCGAGCCTGCGTTTCAGTTCGGCCTTGTCCATGGTGGAACGGCCGTGCAGGTTGCGGCGCTTGGCCTCCGCGTAGAGCTGGTCGTACGTCGGCCCCCGCGCGCCGCTGTGGGAGTGCTGCCCGCCGCGCTTGGCCGAGGACATGTCCCGGAGCGACAGTTCACCGGCCGTCTTCGACTCCCCGGCGCGTGCCCGTTCCTTGTTGACCGTGCGGGCGGCGATCTCCTTGGCGCGTTCGGTGCTCTCGCCGCGCTTCTCCGCGCTCTCCTTGATGTGCTCGTACTGGCGTTCGCGCTTGGGACTGGAACCACGGGGCATGGTCGCTCCTCGGACCGGAGGGACAACGTCGGCGGGGCCGTTCCGTGGCCCCCGACGGCGACGGCGACGCGGACGCGTCGGCCGCCGCCGGCGTGCCCGGCGCCTACCCGCGGCCCCGCACCGCATGCCTCGACGGGATCCGCAGGTTTGCGGGCGCCGCCACCGAGCAGCCGCTCTGTATGGCGCAGACAACCGGCGGCAAGCCGCAGGCAGGGCCGGGAACCGGTGCGGGCCGCGACACGGAGGCGGCCGGGCCGGCGGATGGGACGGCAACGGCGGGCACGCCCGGGACCGCCGGGACGCCTGAACCCGTCGCGCCCACGGACGCGGCCGGCCGGGACGGCGAGACGCGCCGCACCGTGTGGGTCGCCCTCGCCGCCAATCTCGTCATCTGCCTGGCCAAGGCCGTCGCCGGTGTCGTCTCGGGCTCCCCGGCGCTGCTGTCGGAGGCGGCCCACTCGATCGCGGACAGCCTCAACGAGGTCTTCCTGCTGGCCTCCCTGCGGCGCAGCAGACGCCCCGCGGACGCGCGTCATCCCTTCGGCTACGGCATGGAGCGGTTCTTCTGGTCCCTGCTCGCCGCCGTCGGCATCTTCGTCACGGGCGGCTGCTTCTCGGTGTTCCAGGGCGTCCAGGCCTTCCGCTCGGGAGGTTCCGAGTCGCACGACGGCTACGTCATCGGTCTGCTCGTGCTGCTCCTCGCCCTCGCCGCCGAAGGGGCCTCCCTCGCCCGGGCGCTGCTCCAGGTCCGCCGGTCCGCGCGGGCCCGGGGGCGCGGGGTGGCGGCCGAGATCCGGGCGGGCCGCGATCCCGCCCTGCGGACCGTGCTGGCCGAGGACGGAACCGCCTGCGTCGGTGTCCTCCTGGCCATCGCCGGCATCACCCTGCACCTGGTGACCGGGAACATCGCGTACGAGGCGGGCGCGTCCGTCCTGATCGGCGTCCTGCTCGTCTACGTCGCCTACGCCCTGGGCCGGGCCGCCCGCGTACAGCTGGTCGGCGAGGCCGCCGACCCCGCAGTCCAGCGGCAGGTGCGCGAGTTCCTGGTGCGGCAGCCGGAGATCGACTCCGTCACCGCCATGCTCACCATGCGGTTGGGGCCGGACTCCGTCCTGCTGGCCGCACGGATCGATCTGACGCCGGGGTACGACAGCGAGACCGTCGAGGACTCGATGGTACGGATCCGGTGCGAGGCGCGCGGTCGCTGGCCCGAGCTGGACCAGATGTTCCTGGACGTCACCGACGCGGCCGCCGCGCGCGGGCGCGCTCAGCGCTCTGACGTGTAGCGGATCCGCGCCCACAGCGGCAGCACGAACCAGCACAGCAGGTACCAGGTCAACACCCCGCCCACGATCCAGGGCACGAGCGCGTTGTGGGTGGCGACCCGCAGGACGAGCAGGAGCGCCGAGGTGCAGGTGGCCAGGAGCAGGACGAGGCCCGTGGAGATCAGGCGCGCGGCCCACACGACCGCCTCGGGTTTGATCCGCCGGCCAGTGACGAGGCGGTGGAAGGCCACCGGGCCGATGAGCGCGCCGGTCGCCAGCGAGCCCAGGACCACGGTGACGATGTAGATCGCTTTCTCGGCCGGCGCGAGCCCCGCGAAGACGGGCGTGAAGGCGACCGTGAGCAGGAAGCCGAAGAGGATCTGGACGCCGGTCTGGGCGACGCGGATCTCCTGGAGGAGGTCCTGCCACTGCCGGTCCGCGCGCTCCTCCACGGTCTCGTTCCGCCCGGCCCTGGTGTCGTGGGGCATGACGCCTCCCTCGGACGCCCGTCGCTGCGCGCATACCCCGCAGCCCGCGCCCCATGCCGGGGCCCCGGGACCGGGCCGGCCGCGGTCGTCGGGACGGTGACACGAGCCCCGCGTCGTAGGCGGCGATGACGAGTGCGACGCGGCCGCCGCGGCCGTCGGTGCGCGCCGCTCACCCGAGGCGGGGTTGTGGGACGCGTACGGACGCCATGCCCGCCGCCGTGGCGGCCTGGATCCCCAGGTCGGTGTCCTCGAAGACCAGGCAGTGCTCCGGCGGGACGCCGAGGTGACCGGCCGCCCTGAGGAACGCCTCGGGGTCGGGCTTGGCCCTCGTGTAGTCACCGGCGCACACCAGCACGTCGAACGAGTCGAGGAGGCCGAGGACGGTCAGCGACGCCGTGACGGAGTCGCGGGTGCTGCCGGACACCACGGCCGTCGGTATGCGTCCGCGGGAGTCCTCGATGTGCGCCAGGATTCCCGGGACGGCCGTGAGCTGGGGCAGGAGTTCCCGGTAGAGGTGCTCCCGGCGGTCCGCGACGGCTCCGACCGGCATGGACAGCCCTTGGGCCTCGTTGAGCGAGGCGATGATGTCCGCTACCGGCCGGCCTCCCCAGGCGTAGAAGAGGTCCTCCGGGAACGTGCAGTTCCACTCGCCGAGGGCTTGGGTCCAGGCCCGGTAGTGCAGGGGCATGGAGTCGGCGATGGTGCCGTCGCAGTCGAACAGGTAGGCGCGGAACTCGCCGGGCGGCAGGGAGATGATCATCCGTTCAGCATAGAGCGCCCGGGGCGGGACCGGGCCGGCCTACAGGCCGGTCCGGACCGCGTACCGCGCGGCCCCCGCGGCCGTGGTGCCCGCCCAGCCGACGTAGCCGTCGGGCCGGACGAGGAAGAGGCCGTCCCCGTACGCCGCCTGCGACGGCGCCCGCACCGTGCGGACGGTGGGCAGCGCCGGCAGGGCGGCCCCCGGCGCGGTGCCCACGGCCAGCAGGGTCCAGTGCGGGCCCCGGAACGCGTCGAAGAGCCGTCCGCCGTCGCCCGCTTCGCCGTCCGGCGCGCGGTCGCCCGCGCGCACCGCGTCCTCGGGCAGGTCCGTACGGGTCTCCACCGCGAGGGAGGACTCCCGGTAGCCCAGGCCCAGTTGACGCGTGGCCGCACCGCGCCGGGCCTCTCCCCGGTGGATCCGGGTGGACAGGCCGAGCATCTCGGCGGCGACGGGCCGCCGTTCCTCCTCGTAGGTGTCCAGGAGGGACTCGGGCGCGCGTCCGCCCAGTACCGCGCCGAGCTTCCAGCCCAGGTTGTACGCGTCCTGGACGCTGGTGTTGAGCCCCTGGCCGCCCGCGGGCGAGTGGACGTGAGCGGCGTCCCCGGCCAGGAAGATCCGCCCCTGCCGGAAGGAGTCGGCCAGTGCGGCGCGCGGCCGGAAGTCCGAGGCCCAGCGCACCTGCGTCACGGCTTCGGGGGCGAGGTGCGAGCGTGCGGCGACGACGGCCCGGATCCCCTCGAGGGAGAGGTCGATGTCCGCGCCTTCCGGGAACTGGGCCGTGAGCTGGAAGTCCCGCGTCCCGGCGAGCGGGCAGAGCGCGAGGTACCCGCCTTCGCCGGCGGCGGGCGGGAAGACGTGCCAGTTCTCGCGGTCGAGGCCGTCGACACGGACGTCGGCGACCAGGACCGGGTTCGGGTCCACGGTCTCGCCGGCCATGCCGATGCCGAGCGCCCGCCGCACGGTGGAGCGGCCGCCGTCGGCGGCGACGGCGTAGCGGGCGCGCAGCGGCGGGCCCGAGGCGAACTGCGCCGTCACCCCCTGCGCGTCCTGGGTGATGCCCACCAGCTCGCGGCCGAAGGCGACCTCACCGCCCAGTTCCGCGAGGCGGGCGGCGAGGATCTCCTGCGTGCGCCACTGCGGGACCATCCAGGGCTCGCGGTACGGCGAGTCCTCCGTCTCCTCGCTCTCGTCGAACATCCGGTGCTCGCCCTGGCGCACGCCGTCCTGCCAGATCACCGCGACCGGGTACGGACCGCCGGCCGCGCCGACGGCCTCCCCCACGCCCAGATCGTCGAAGACCTCCCGGGTACGGGGCTGGACGCCCTTGCCGCGCGAACCGGGGAAGAGGCCCTCGGCCCGTTCCACGACGAGGGCCCGCACACCGCGCCGTGCGAGGTCCACGGCGAGGGCGAGGCCGGTGGGACCCGCGCCGATGACCAGTACGTCCTTTACATCCTGCACATCCTGCACGTCGCATTCGTCCTTGCGCATGACATTCTCCTTAACGCTGTTAAGTTCCGTCTCCGCACAGCATTGCCTTAACGCTGTTAAGCTGTCAAGCGTGACGACCCGGAAAGCTCCCAGACTCGACAAGAAGCAGGTCGTGGAGACCGCGCTGCGGCTCCTCAACGAGACCGGCCTCGACGGCCTCACCCTGCGCGCCATCGCCAAGGAGCTGAACGTCCAGGCACCCGCCCTGTACTGGCACTTCAAGGGCAAGCAGGAGCTGCTCGACGAGATGGCCACGGAGATGTACCGGCGGATGGCCGCGGACGCCGACGCGCGGCTCGCCCCCGGCGCCACGTGGCGGGAGCGTCTCCTGGAGGGCAACCGGAGCCTGCGCGCGGCCCTGCTGGGGTACCGCGACGGCGCGAAGGTCTTCAGCGGTTCCCGCTTCACGGGCACCGAGCACGCGGCCCAGATGGAGGCGAACCTGCGCGCCCTCGTCGACGCCGGCTTCGCCCTCCCCCAGGCGGTCCGCGCCACCTCCACGGCCTACTTCTTCACCCTGGGCTTCGTCACCGAGGAACAGGGCGTGGAACCCCTGCCGGGTCAGCGCCGGGAGGGCTACGACATCGACGAACGCGCCGCCCGGCTGGCCGACTACCCGCTCGCCGCGACCGCCGGCGCCGACCTCTTCCAGGACTACGACGAGGGCTTCGAGGAAGGCCTGGAACTGGTTCTGGCAGGCATCGCGGCCCGCTACGGCGTCGGCTGACCGCGCTCCCCGCGGGTCAGGGGCGGACCTGCGCTCCCCCGGGCGCCTTGACCTTGATCGTCAACCCGGCGACGAGGGCCGCCAGCAGCAGGAATCCGCACGCCCACCAGATGGTGAAGGGGAAGGCGAGCACCTGGTCGTCGACGTGGACGAGGCCGCCGAGCAGCACGGTGCCGAGGGAGACGCCCGTGTGCTGAGCCGCGGCGAGTGCCGCCGAGGCCGCACCGGAGTGCCCCTCGGGGACGGCCTCGGTCATGACGGCGAGAACCGGCACGAGGGCCACGCCGGCGCCGCCGCCGGCGAGGAGCATGCCCGGCAGCACCCAGCCGGCGTACCCCGCGTCGCTCGCCCTGGTGAAGAGGAGCAGACCGAGGGTCGTGGTCAGCAGACCGCCGACGATCAGCACGCGGGGCGCGACGCGGTCCAGGAGGCGGGCGGAGACCTGCGTGGAGCCGAGGGCGACGGCGGCGGCCAGCGGGAGGAGGAGGACCCCGACCATCTCCGGCCGGTAGCCGAGGTAGGGGCCCAGGACGGCCTCGAACACCGGGACGATGACGAGGAGGCCCGCGCCGGCCAGGACCGAGGTCACGAGGCAGCCGGTGCGGCCCGGAGCCCCGAAGAGGTACGGCGGCAGGAGGGGCTCCGGCCTCCGTGTCTGCCGCCTCAGGAAGGCCGCGAGCAGGATGACGCCGAGCACGAGGGAGGCCGTGACGGGGGGCACGAACCCATGGCGGCGGCTCAGTTCGCCGAAGCCGAAAGTGAGACCGCCGAGGCCGCCGGCCCCGAGCAGCGCGCCCGGCACGTCGAGTCGGGTCCCGGGGCGGCCCGGACGGTCCGCCGGCAGGCCGAGCGCGGTGACGGCCGCGATCACGGCGAAGAGCGCGCCCGCGAACGGGGACCAACGCCGCGACACGTCCTCGACGAGCACTCCCACCAGCAGTACCCCGAGGGCGGAACCGCTGCCGGCGACCGCGGCGTAGATCCCGAGGGCCCGGCGGCGCGCGTTCGGCTCGGTGGAGCCCGCGACCACCAGGGCGAGGGCGGCCGGCAGCAGGAACGCCGCGGCGCCGCCCTGCAGGGCGGCGGAACAGATCAGCACGGCCGGGACACTGGTCAGGCCGCCGAGCACGGCCGCCGTGGCGAACCCGGCCAGGGCTACGAGCATGACCCGTCTGCGGCCCACGAGGTCCACGACGCGTCCGCTGAGCGGGAGCAGCCCCCCGAAGGCGAGGAGGTAGACGCAGAAGAGCACGTACAGGCCGTCGGAGGAGAGGCCCAGGTCGGCCCGGGCCGACCGGAAGACCGCTCCGTCGAGCACCACCACCAGCTGCGCCATGGCGGCCACCACGAGGCTCCGGCGCCGTCCGGCGGGCGGGGGCGGCTGGTCCTGGGCGGTGGCGGCGGGCACGCCCTGCGCCGGGACGCCGACCGGGCCCGGGGCCGGACCGAATCCGGGCGGGGGACCGGCCGGGACCGGGAGGGTCGGGGCGTACGCGGGAGGTGCGTGCGGGGACCGCGCCCGCGGGTCGGGCACGGGCGGCGGTGCGACGGGGGTGACGGCCGGGGCGGCCGGGGCGGTCTCGGCGGCCGGGGCCAGTGTCCCGGCGCGCTGCGCGGGGGCGTAGTCCAGCAACCGGGCGGCATGGCGCCCGAGTTGGGCCAGCACCGGGCCCGGCAGCCACTCCGCCGCCGGGTCCGTCGCCGTGTGGGCGGCCACCTCCGCCGGGGTGGGCCGCCGGGCCGGGTCCTTGTCCAGGCAGGCGCCGACGAGTTCGGCCAGCGGTGGCGGTACGCCGGCCAGGTCCGCCTCCTCCTCGGCCACCCGGAAGAGGTGGACGTTGAGGCCGGCGTCCCTGGCGCCGAACAGGAACCGGCCGGTGGCGGCGTAGACGAGGACGGCGCCCAGGCAGAAGACGTCGCTGGCGGGGGTGAGCGCGAGACCGCGGACCTGTTCCGGCGACATGAAGCCCGGAGATCCGATCAGCATGCCGGTGCGCGTGTGCAGGCTGTCCCCGCCCAGGCTGTCCATCGCGCGGGCGATGCCGAAGTCGATGACGCGGGGGCCGTCGACGGTGACGAGGACGTTGGACGGCTTCAGATCGCGGTGGATCAGGCCCGCCCCGTGCACGGCCCCGAGGGCGAGGGCGAGCCGGTTGGCGAGCACGTGGACCGAGTGTTCGGGCAGCGGCCCGAAGTCCCTGGCGACCACCGTGTGCAGGTCGGGTCCCGGCACGTACTGCGTCGCGACCCAGGGCACGGCGGCCTCGGGATCGGCGTCGAGGACCGCCGCCGTCCAGCTTCCGCCCACCCTGCGCGCCGCCGCCACCTCGCGGGCGAAACGCCGGCGGAACTCCGGGTGCCCGGCGTACTCGGCCTGCACGACCTTGACCGCGACGGTGCGTCCGGCTTCGGAACGCCCGAGGTAGACCAGGCCCATCCCGCCCGCGCCCAGCCGGGCGATCAGACGGTACGGACCGATGCGCGCCGGATCTTCGGCGATCAGCTGCTCCACGGAAGTAAGATAGTGCAACTCTCCAACAAGGGAGGCCCCCTCGGCCACATGTCACGCCCAGGGGGCACGCCGTCAACGGCCCTGCAGCGCCCGGACGTTGTCGCCGAAGGTCCAGTTCCTGGATCCGTCCCAGTTGAGCGACCAGGTCATCAGTCCCTTGAGCCGGCCGCCGTAGGGGTTCCACGCCTGGGAGACCAGGCTCGGCGACATGTAGCCGCCGCCCGCGCCCGGCTGGGCCGGCAGCCCCGGCACCTGCTTGTCGTACGGCACCTTGACGGTGGTGTTCTGGACGACCAGACCGCGGTCGAGACAGTCCGTCTGCGCCCTGAAGCCGGCGACGGTTCCCGCGGAGTAGGAATCCCCGGAGCAGCCGTACATGCTGCCGTTGTAGTACTGCATGTTCAGCCACCACAGCCGGCCGTTGTCCGCGTACTTCTTGACGATCGGGAGGTACGCGCCCCAGATCGAGCCGTAGGCCACGCTGCCGCCGGTGACGTAGGCCGTCTCGGGGGCCATCGTCAGGCCGAAGCCGGCCGGCATCCGGGCCAGAACGCCGTCGATGATGCGGATCAGGTTGGCCTGCGACGCGGACGGCTGGGTGATGGAGCCGGAGCCGACGAGGCCGGTCTCGATGTCGATGTCGATGCCGTCGAAGTTGTACCTCTGCAGGATGGGCACGATCGTCGCCACGAACCGGTCCGCGACGGCACCGGAGCCGAGGTCGATGCCGGCCGCCGCGCCGCCGATGGACATCAGCACGGTGAGGCCGTCCTGTTTGGCCTGGCACATCTCGGCGGGGGTCGGCACCTTCACGGTGCTGTCCATGCCGTCCTCCCACAGCACGGTGCCGTCGGAACGGATGACCGGGAAGGCCGCGTTGACGACGTTGTAGCCGTGGGCGCGGATGCGGGCGTCGGTGATCGGTATCCAGCCCAGGGGCGGGTGGACGCCGTTGGCCGAGCCGTCCCAGTTCTCCCAGTAGCCCTGGAGGACCTTGCCCGCGGGCCTGGGCTTCACCGGGCAGGTGTCGGCCGCGGCGGGCGCGGCGGGTGGCGGTGCCGCCGCGGCGGCGGGTAACTGCGCGAGGAGCGCGGCCGCGAGTCCCGCGCCGAGCAGGCGGATGGTCCGGCGGATCATGGAGTGCTCCCTTCGTGCCGCTTCCGCGCGGGTGCCCGGGGGCGCCCGGGGCGGGAGGACGGGGGCTGAGTGGGGGGAGGAGCGGGGCGGGCCGGGGTACGGAGCGGGCCGGGGTGCGGAGCGGGCCGCGAGGGCGGTCGCCGACGGGATGGGGCCCGGCGGCGGCGTGCGCGGCCCGGTGCGCCACAACGTAAAGTTGGTCCAGACCATCCGTCAAGAGTGTCGGCACCGCCCGGATCCGCCGCGGGGGCCCGGGCGGGCGCGGAGGCGGGGCGGGGAGCGGGCGGTCGCGAAGCGGGGCCCTCCCCCGGACGGCCGGTACCCGCCGGCACGCGCGCCGGCCGGGGCGGCCGTAGCCTGTTGGCCGGCGGCCCTGCGGAGGAAGAGGGAGCATGCGCGAGTTCCTGGTCGAGATCACCACCACCATCCCCGAGGGCACCGACCCGGCCCTCGTGGACGAGCGTCGCGCCGCCGAAGCGGTCCGGGCGCGGGAACTGGCCGCCGCGGGACACCTCGTACGGCTGTGGCGCCCGGTCGGCGAGCTGCGGAGCATCGGTCTGTGGCGGGCCGCCGACGAGGCCGCGCTGCGGGAGGAGGTGCTCGGCACCCTGCCGCTGCGGGCGTGGATGACCCACGTCGTCACCCCCCTCGAGCCCCACCCCAACGACCCCGGCGGGCCCGCGTCCGCGTCGTGACCGCGGGCCCGCCCCCGGGCCGTGGCTCAGGAGGGCCAGACGACCACGCCGTCCCGGACCGTCAGGGGTGTGGGCCGGCGCTCCTCGTGGAAGCGGGTCCAGCCCAGGTCGACACCGCCGTCGTGGCGGCGGTGGGCGTCGGCCGCCCTGGTGGCGAGCCAGGCGAGGAGCTCACCGGTGCGTTCGAAGCCGTCGGGATGGATCTCCTGGCGGCTGGTCAGGGCCCAGGCGCCGCGTCCGGCGCGCTCCCGGGGGACCAGGAGCGAGACGAGGGCGCCGCCGATCGCGTACGCCTCGCCCCGCTGGGCGAGCAGGGGCTCGGGGTGGTTCTCGACGACGGGCCGCCCCTCGTCGTCCTCCACCACCCAGGGGAACCCGGTCACGATGCGGAGCGCCCGCGGTTCCGGGCCCAGACCGAGGTGCCAGCGGAGTTCGGCGAGTTCGGGTTCCGGCGGGTCGGCGCGCAGGTCCAGCGCCAGCATGAGTTCGAAGACATCGGCCACGTGCGCACACGCTAGCCTCCGCCGGGCGCCCGCGCGGGGCCGCCCCCCGTCGCCGGGGGGCGGGGCTCGGGGGCGCCGTCACGGCTGGGGGGCCGGGGTGGTCACCTCGTGGCCGCGGGCGTCGATGCCCAGGGCCGGGCAGGACGTGCTCTCCCGCGGGAGCCGGCCGTCCAGGAGGAAGCGCTCGACGTGCCGCTTGACGCAGGCGGAGTGGCGGAACCCGGTGTGCCCCTGGCCCTTGTAGTCGATGACGATCGCCCGGGGGCCGAGCAGCCGGGCCGTCTCCTCGGTCCACGCGTACGGGGTCGCCGGGTCGCCGCGCACGCCGATCAGGAGCATCGGCGGGACGTTCTCCGGCGTCAGGCCCGAGGTGGGGTCGGTGGGGGTGGGCCAGCCGTGGCAGTAGGCGATCTCGCTCAGCTCGCCCGGCCCGAAGATCCTGGAGGCTTCGAGGAACCGCGGCCGGAGCTCGTCCAGTTGCCGCTGGAGGGCCCGCGGGTCCCCGCCGGCTCCGCGGTCGGGATAGTCCGCGCAGCTCACGGCCGCCCAGGCGGCGCCCTCGTTGTCCTTCTCGGGCTGGGCGGCCTCCAGCAGCCCCGCGGGGTCACGGTGCCGTACGAGGGTGCCCAGGCCGCGCTCCAGGTCGGGCCAGTCCCAGGGCGAGTAGAGGTCGTTCTCGATCGCCAGCGCCAGGTCCGCGCCGGTGAACCTGCCACCGCCCGGCACCGGGAGCGGGTTCGCGTCGAGCCGCGCGACGAGTTCCCCGGTCCGCCGGTTCGCCCGGGCCCGGTCGACGCCCTCGTACACGCAGCCCGGCTGCCGGGCGCACCAGTCGAGGAAGGCGTCGTAGGCGATCTGCTGGCCGCGCGCCGTCTCCAGTTCCTGGTCGGCGAGGGGCTCGGAGAGGGTGTCGACCCCGTCGAGCACCATGCGGCCGGCGCGCTCGGGGAACCGGGCGGCGTACACGGCGCCCAGCCTGGTCCCGTAGGACCAGCCCAGGTAGTCGAGCTTGCGCTCGCCGAGGGCCTGACGGAGCACGTCCATGTCCCGGGCGACGTTGACGGTGCCGACGTGGGGCAGGACGGGCCCCGAGTGGGCTCTGCAGGAGCGTACGGCGGCGTCCGAGGCGCGCAGCAGGGCCGCCGCGTCCATCGACTCGGTGCGCCGCACGGGCAGCGCGCCGGCACAGCTGATCGGGGCGGAGCCGCCGACGCCGCGGGGGTCGAAGGTCACCAGGTCGTAGGAGGCGGCGAGGTTCCGGTAGCGCAGCGCCCGCTCGGGCTCCGTGAGCCCCTTCGCGAGGGAGGGCAGGCCGGCGCCTCCCGGACCTCCGTAGTTGAGCACCAGGGAGCCCAGGCGGTGCCGCCCGGTGGCGGGGCGGCGCGCCACGGCGAGGGCCACGGTGCCCTTCGCCGGGTCGGTGTAGTCGAGCGGGACGTCGAGGTGGCCGCACCGCATGGACGCCGGGTAGCCGGAGGGGCAGCGGCCCCAGTCGATCCGCTGCCGGTAGAAGCGGGCGAGCTTCGGGTCCTGTGGATCCGGCGCGGTGGTGCCGTCTCCGACCGGCGCGAGGGCCGTCGCGACGAGTGCCGCCGCGGCGCACAGCAGTGACGCGCGGTACATGGCGCCTCCGGTGGGGTGGCGGAGCGGGGACGGGCGGGGCGCCCGCTCCCCTGTCCCGGCGGGCCGGCACCCCCCGTGCTCCCCCGCCCGGCCGCGGATGATCACTGGTGGGTCCAGCGTAGCGCCGTCGGCCGCGTCACGCCGGTCACGGGGACGCATGTACGAGTGGCCGGCGCGTCCAGGGCTCCGACCAGGCACGCAGGGACCCGGGAGGGCCCCGGCGGACCGGTTCCGGAAAGTCCACCCCGACGCCGCGTTGCATGACCATGCGAGGTGCTGCATAATCTTCCTATGTCTAAAGTCCTCACGTCCCTTCCCGCCGGCGAGCGCGTCGGCATCGCCTTCTCCGGCGGGCTCGACACCTCGGTCGCCGTCGCCTGGATGCGCGACAAGGGCGCCGTCCCCTGCACGTACACCGCCGACATCGGCCAGTACGACGAGCCCGACATCGCCTCCGTGCCCAGCCGCGCCTCCGCGTACGGCGCCGAGATCACCCGGCTCGTCGACTGCCGTGCCGCCCTCGTCGAGGAAGGCCTGGCGGCGCTCGCGTGCGGCGCGTTCCACATCCGGTCGGGCGGGCGCCCGTACTTCAACACCACGCCGCTGGGACGTGCCGTGACCGGCACGCTGCTGGTGCGCGCGATGCTCGAGGACGGGGTGCAGATCTGGGGCGACGGCTCCACCTTCAAGGGCAACGACATCGAGCGGTTCTACCGGTACGGGCTGCTCGCCAACCCGCACCTGCGGATCTACAAGCCCTGGCTGGACGCCGACTTCGTCACCGAGCTCGGCGGCCGCAAGGAGATGTCCGAGTGGCTGCTCGCGCACGGGCTGCCCTACCGGGACTCGACGGAGAAGGCGTACTCCACGGACGCCAACATCTGGGGCGCCACCCACGAGGCCAAGACGCTGGAGCACCTCGACACCGGCATCGAGACCGTCGACCCGATCATGGGCGTGCGGTTCTGGGACCCGTCGGTGGAGATCGCCACGGAGGACGTGACGGTCGGCTTCGAGCAGGGCCGCCCGGTCACCATCAACGGCAAGGAGTTCGCCTCCGCCGTCGACCTCGTGATGGAGGCCAACGCGATCGGCGGCCGGCACGGTCTGGGCATGTCCGACCAGATCGAGAACCGGATCATCGAGGCCAAGAGCCGCGGCATCTACGAGGCGCCCGGTATGGCGCTGCTGCACATCGTCTACGAGCGCCTCGTCAACGCGATCCACAACGAGGACACCCTGGCCGCGTACCACAACGAGGGCCGGCGCCTCGGCCGCCTCATGTACGAGGGCCGCTGGCTGGACCCGCAGGCGCTGATGATCCGCGAGTCGCTGCAGCGCTGGGTCGGCACGGCCGTCACCGGCGAGGTGACGCTGCGGCTGCGTCGCGGCGAGGACTACTCGATCCTGGACACCACGGGCCCGGCGTTCAGCTACCACCCGGACAAGCTCTCCATGGAGCGGACCGAGGACTCGGCGTTCGGCCCGGTGGACCGGATCGGTCAGCTCACCATGCGCAACCTCGACATCGCTGACTCCCGCGCCCGCCTGGAGCAGTACGTGGGGCTCGGCCTGGTCGGCACTCCCCACCCGACCCCGATCGGTGCCGCGCAGGCGGCCGCGACCGGGCTGATCGGCGCCATGGACGAGGGCGGCGCCGAGGCGATCGCCTCCCGTGGCGAGGCCACCGACGAGGAGACGATGCTGGACCGCGCCGCGATGGAGTCCGGCACGGACTGACGGACGGACCGACCGTCGTACGCGCGTCGGCGGCCGCTGCCCCGGTGGACTTCGTTCCGCCGGGGCGGCGGCCGTTCCGCGTCCGTCTCAGGGCGGCACGAACCGCTGGATGGCGACCATGGCCGCGTCGTCCCCCAGGACGCCGCCGGCCGCGTGGCCGAGCAGGTCGGCGCGCAGGTACTCCAGCAGGGCGTGCGGGTCCGCCCCGGTCCAGGCCGCGGCCCGCTCCGTCAGCGGGTAGAACGTCCCGTCCCGGTCGCGGGCCTCCATGACCCCGTCCGTGTAGAGCAGGACGATGTCCCCGGGCGCCAGGGGGAAGGTCTGCGCGGTGGCCCGCGCGTCCACCAGCCCGGCCAGGCCCAGGGGCGGTGCCGGATGGTCCACCTCCAGCGCGGTGACCCGGGGACCGCGGAACAGCAGCGGTGGCGGATGGCCGCAGTTGATGAGGTGCAGGGCCCGCTCCTGGTCGGGGAGTTCCAGGACGGCGGCGGTGACGAACCCCTCGCCCAGGTCGTCCGGAGAGCCGTCGGGCACCCGTGACCCGTCCGGGCCCGGGGCCACGGATCCGTCCAGGTAGGCGACCAGCCCCGCCAGGTCGGCCTCCTGGTGGGCGGAGGCGCGGAACGCGCCGAGGACGAGGGCCGCGTCCCCGACCGCTTCCAGCCCCTTGCCCCGGACGTCACCGATGATCAGTCGCGTTCCGCGGGCCGTGCGGGCGACGGCGTACAGGTCTCCCCCGATCTGGGCCTCGGCCTCGGCGGCGAGGTAGACGGATGCCAGGCGCAGCGGGCCGATCCGCTCCGGGAGCGGCCGCAGCACCACCTGCTGCGCGGTCTCGGCGACCGAGCGCAATTGGGTCAGCTCCTTCTCGTGGACTTCGCGCAGGTGGGCGAAGAGCGTCACGATCACGGAGATGAGGATGAGGGCGATGATCTGGAAGGTGTGGTTCAGGTCGGTCAGGCTGCTGCGCACCGTCGCCGTCACCGCCTGGGCGACGACGGCGACGGCTCCGACGGCCGCGGTGGTCCAGGGGCCGGCGAACGACGCGGTGACGGCCGGGGCGGCCACCAGGAAGGGCCCGAGGTGCACCTCGGGCGGGGCCAGGATGTCGACCACGGTCACGATGGTGATCAGCGCGAGCGGGACCGCCAGGAGCGCGTGGCCCTGCTCCCCTGCCGGATGACTGCTCGCACGCGGGCGCCCAAGGTCCATCCCTCCTGCATACACCGCCCCGGCCGGGGGCCGCGTGGCACTTCTGGAGTCCGCGCCGGGGAGCCCGCCCTTTGGGTCAGCCGCGCCCGGCCCCCGGCGGCCGGGCGGCGGGCCGCGCGGCCGGGTCCTCGTCCGGGACCCAGTTCCCGTGGAGGCCGAGGGGCACGCGTACGGGCAGGTGGACGCGGGCGAGCGGTTCCCCGGTGAAGTCCCGGGCGGAGAGGATGACCAGATCGGCGGCGCCGCGCTCCGGGCTGTGGACGTACGCCATCACGTAACCGTCGTCCTCGGCCCCGGGCGTCTCGGCGGGGACGAACACGCCTTCGCCGACGGCGGCGAAGCGTCCGAACTCGTGCGCCTCGGTGGTGCCGCGGGACAGGTCGTGTTTGAGGAGCGCGTTGCTGAAGCCCGCGTCGGGTCGCCGGTCCCCGGGGCCGGCCGGCGGGGCGTACAGCTCGACCGCGGCGGCGTAGCCGTACCGGTACGGGAGCCCGGTGTAGCGGGAGTTGACGCGGGGGAACTCCTGGGTGCGGTCGTCCAGCCGCTCCTCGCGGACCGTCCCGGCGGCGAGGTCGATGGTCCAGCGGTAGAGGGTGGGGCGGCTGGTGCCGAAGTCGCGGATGTCGAAGCCCTCGGGGTGGCGGACGAGGTCGACGACGACGTCCGTGCCGTTCTCGTGGGCGTTGAGGGTGTGGCCGACCAGGCTCGGGGCCACGGGGAACCAGCGCACCGGGCCGCCCTCGCGGGGCATCACGCCCACGCGTGCCGGATGGGTGTCGTCCCAGCGGAAGGGGACTCCGGTGGCGAGGTGGGCCGCGCTGAAGACCACGGGGCCGTCGAAGAGGATCACGTGGCGGTCGGTGAGCGCGAAGTCGTGCATGTAGGGGCGGCCGGGGGTGTGCACGGTGGTGGCGCGCAGCACGGTGCCGGTGTCGTCCATCACGATGTGCTGGACGTGTTCGGAGCCGTAGCGGAAGGCGAGCGAGTGGAGCTCGCGGGTGCGGGGGTCGAAGAGGGAGTGGGCGTTGGCGTTGTAGCCCTCGGGGGTCGCGCCGAGGTCGCAGGGGCCGAGCGTGTCCAGGTCGTAGGTGAGTTCGTACGGGCGTAACCCTCCCTCGATGAGAGCGAACGTGCGGCCGGCCAGGCCTGCCACCTGGACGTTCGGGGCGAAGTCCGTCCGCGGGTCGACGGGGGCGCCGCGGCGCGGTTCGCCGAGCCGGTCGGCGACGGAGGAGGAGCGGACCCAGCGGTTGCGGTACCACTCGGCGCGGCCGTCGCGGATGCGGACGCCGTGGACCATGCCTTCGCCGAGGGTCCACAGGTGCGCGGCGGCGTCCTCGATGCCCAGCGGGTTGGGGCCGGTGCGCAGGTAGCGGCCGCTGAGGTGGCCGGGTATCCGGCCGGTGACGGGCAGGTCGTGGGCCGTGGTCTCCTCGGTGACGGGTGCGAAGTTCCCCGAGAGGTAGCGGTTGGTCGTCGTACGCGTCGTCGGGGGTGTCATCGGGGGGTCCGTTCCGGGTCGCTGGACGGGGCCGGCGTGGCCAGGAAGGCCTGGCCGAGCGCGGTCATGAGGGTGGTGTAGCGGCGGGCCGCGGTGTCGGGCGGGAAGTGGCCGGCGAGTTCGAGGCTCACCGCGCCGTGCGCGGCGGCCCAGAACAGCTTCGAGATCTCGTGGGCGTCGCCGTCCGGCCGGAACACCCCGGAGTCGATGCAGGCGGCGACGGCCGCGGCCGAGGCGTCGAAGGCGGTCTCGGCGACGGCGAGGGCCTCGGCACCGGGGGTGTAGTGGGGGATGGCCCCTTCGAACATGACGCGGTAGTAGGCCGGTTCGGCCAGCGCGTGCTCCCGGTAGGCCGTGCCGAGGCTGCTCAGGTGGGCCAACGGGTCGTCGGTCGGCGGGACTTGTTCCTGGGCCCGGCGCAGCCGTGCGAAGCCCTCCCGGTACAGGGCGTCGGCCAGGCCCTCCTTTCCGCCGAACACGGTGTAGAGGACCTTGGTCGAGGTGCCGATCTCGGTGGCGATCCGCCGGACGGTCAGGGCGGCGGCCCCCTCCTCGACCAGCAGCCCGATGGCGCGGTCGAGAACGGCGGTCCGCGCGGCTTCCTGACCGGCCCGCAGGGCGTCTTGGTAGAGCGTGATCATGGGTAACAACATAACCCAGAGGTAACGCTGTTACCACCCTTCTCCCGGTTCCGCGCGGCGCCTACGGACGGGCCGTCACCACCCGGCCCAGGTCCAGCAGGCTCAGGCCGAACATCAGGACGCCCAGGGGGACGTGGACCGACGGAACGTGCGCGATGCCGAGCACCACCTGCACCGAGGCCAGGACGAGGAATCCGGACGCGTGCAGGACGGGGCGCAAGGGACCGCCGCCGGGCCGCCAGGCCAGGATCGCGGCGAGCAGGTACAGCATCGACGCGCCGTACATCACGCGCGCTCCGACGCCGTGCAGCAGCTCGCCGTGCGACGAGGCGAGCAACAGCCCGGCGGTGGCAGCCTGGAAGAAGACGGCCGCGGTCTGCAGCGCGATCGCCGTCCGCACGAACGTGAGGCCGCGTCGTCCTGTCGTCATCTGTGTGGCCATGGCCCGGTCCCCTCGTCGATCCCTCGTCGGTGTCCGAGAGTCCGACGAGGCAGGCCCCGGAAATGTGAGGCCCGGTGGCCGCTTCCGCGCAATGCGCCGGTCCCGTGCCGTCCTTTCTTAGCGGCACGTTAGATCTGCGGGCCGGGCGTTGTACGGGGGCGGCCGCGGACGCATGCTCTGGGCACTCCCCACCGCCGGGGCCCCTCCCCCGTCCCCTCGCGGGGACCTCCGACTGGAGGCGTCATGCCCTCGTCCACCGCAGTCCCCGCACCGCCCCCGCCGCTGCCGCAGGGCGCCGACCTCCGCAGGAAGCGGCGCACGGCCCTGATCGGCGGTTCGCTCGGCAACCTCGTCGAGTGGTACGACTGGTTCGTCTACGCCAGCTTCGCGATCTACTTCGCCGACTCCTTCTTCCCCGGCGACAACCCGACCACGCAGCTGATGAACACGGCCGGGATCTTCGCCGTCGGCTTCCTCATGCGCCCCGTCGGCGGGTGGATCCTCGGCCGCGCCGCCGACCGGCGCGGGCGCAAGAGCGCGCTCACGCTCACCGTCACCATGATGTCGGTGGCCGCCCTGCTCATCGCCGTCGCCCCGACCTACGGACAGGCCGGCTACTTCGGCGCCCTGGTGCTCCTGCTCGCGCGCCTGCTCCAGGGCATGAGCATCGGCGGCGAGTACGCCGCCAGCGCCACCTACCTCACCGAGGTCTCCGCCCGGAACCGGCGCGGCCTGGGCTCCTCGTTCCAGTACGTGTCGATGACCTGCGGCCAGCTGCTCGGACTGGGCATCCTCATCACGATGCAGCACACGCTGACCACCGCCCAGTTGGAGAGCTGGGGGTGGCGGATCCCCTTCGTCCTCGGCGCCCTGTTCGCGGTCGTCGTCTTCTGGCTGCGGCGGCGTCTCCAGGAGACCGACGCCTTCGCCGAGCAGGCGTCGCAGGGGGACGACGCCGGCGACGACAGCACGCGGGGCACACTCAAGGTCCTGTGGCAGCACCGGCGGCAGGCCGGACTGGTCATGGCACTCACCCTCGGCGGGACCGTGGCCTACTACACGTACACCACCTACCTCACCAAGTACCTGGTCGGCAGCGCCGGCATGGCGAAGACGACCGCCACCCTCGTCAGCTTCACCGCGCTCACCCTCTTCGCGGCACTGCAGCCCTTCGCCGGAATGCTGTCCGACCGGATCGGACGGCGCCCCCTGCTGATCACCTTCGCCGTGGGCTGCACCTTCGGCACGTACCCGATCATGACGGCCCTCGGCTCGGCGTCCTCGTACTGGTCCGCCCTGGGTCTGTCCCTCCTGGCGCTGGTGATCGTCACCGGCTACACCTCCATCAACGCCGCGGTCAAGGCCGAGCTGTTCCCGACCCGGGTCCGGGCCCTCGGTGTGGCGTTGCCGTACGCCATCGCCAACGCGCTCTTCGGCGGCACGGCCGAGTACGTGGCGCTGTGGTTCAAGAGCGGCGGCCACGAGAAGCTGTTCTTCTGGTACGTCTCCGGGTGCGCGCTGGTCTCCCTGGTGACCTACCTCCTGATGCCCGACACCCGCGATGCCGCACTCAGCCGCGCCGAGGCCGAAGCCGATGGCGATACCGGTGCCGGTGCCCGGCCGGGCACCGGGGATTCCCGGGCCCCGTCGGTGGGGGCCGGACGCTGACACGGACCGGTGACCCGGGGCGGCCGCTCCCGTAGGCTGCTGTCCCCGGCCACGGCACGGGTCATCGGGTGAGGGGAACCGGTCATGCACGCGCTTCTCGTCGAGGACGACGACCGGATGGCCCAGGCCCTCGGCACCGCCCTCACCCAGCGCGGCCACACCGTCCGCCGGGTCGGCCGGGCCCTGGACGCCCTGCTGCACCTGCGCGAGGCCGAGTTCGTCCTGCTCGACCTCGGCCTGCCCGACCTGGACGGGCTCGAACTGCTGCGGCGGCTGCGCACCGTCTGCGACGCCCCGCTGATCGTGGTGACCGCGCGCTGCGAGGAACGCGACATCGTGCAGGGCCTGCGGGCCGGCGCCGACGACTACGTCGTCAAGCCGTTCCGGATGGCCGAGCTGATGGCGCGCGTCGACACCGTGCGCCGCCGTACGGACCGGCGCACCGGCCTCCGGGACGCCGACGCCGGGCACGGCGACCACCGCCACCGTCCCGTGCGCGCCGGGGACGTCGAGGTGGATCCGGCGGGCCGGACGGTGACGGTGGCGGGAGCCGAAGTCCGGCTCACCCGGCGCGAGTTCGACGTGCTGGCCTTCCTGGCCGCACGCCCGGACGAGGTGCACTCCCGCGAGGAGATCATGGACCGGATCTGGGGGGACGCCTTCCTCGGCGCCTCCCGCTCCCTGGACGTCCACGTGGCGGGCATCCGCGCCAAGACCGGCCGCTCCGGTCTGGTGCGCACCGTCCGCGGGTACGGGTACCGGCTCGGCCGCCCCGCCACCGGCGACGGCGGCCCGCGGGACGGGGCGTGGGGCCCGGCGGACGACGGGGCCCACGACACGGCCGACGACGGAGCCCACGGCGGGGCGGACCGCGCCCGGTGAGGCGTCGGCTCCTCGCCGTGCTGCTGGTGCTCATGGGCGCGGCCACCCTGTTGCTCTGCCTGCCCCTCGCCGACGCCTACGCGCGCGGGCGGACCGAACACCTGCTGCTGCAACGCCGCTCGGAGGCCGTACGGTTCGCGGATCTCGCCGAACGGATGCGCACCGCGGCCGACCGCCGCGAACTGTCCGACGAGATCGAGCGGTACGCGCAGCTCTACGGGGCTTCGGTGGCCGTGGTCGACACGGCCGGCGGGACGGTCGCGCGGGCCGGTACGGCCGCTCCCCCGGAGGGTGGTGCGGGCCGGGCGCCCTCACCGGCGGCGGACGCCCTGGCCCGCGCGCTCACCGGCCGGTCCACCGACCGGCTGCCGGCCGTCCGCCCCTGGGGGCCCGCGACCGTGGTGGTGGCCGAGCCGGTGGGCCGCGACGAGCGGGTGAGCGGGGCCGTGCTGATGACCCTGCCCACCGGAGCGGCCCGCCGGGACGTGACGGTCCGCTGGTCCCTCATCGCGGTGGGGGCGTTCGCCGCCTTCGCCGCGGCCGCCCTGGTCGCGGTCGGGATCGCGCGCTGGCTGCTGCGCCCGGTCCGCGATCTCGACCGGGCGGTGGGGAGGCTGACCGCGGGCCGCCTCCAGGCCCGGGCGGTGTCCGACACCGGGCCGCCCGAACTGCGTCACCTGAGGCGGCACTTCAACACGATGGCGCAGGCCCTGGCCGATTCCCTCGGCCGCCAGCGCGACTTCGTCGCCGACGCCTCCCACCAGCTGCGCAACCCCCTGGCCACGCTGGTACTGCAGATGGAGAACGTCGAGCCGTACATCGCCCCCGGACCCGGCCGCACCGAGCACGCGCGCGCCCTGGACGAGGCGGAACGCCTGGAGGAGCTGCTCGACGGACTGCTGGCCCTGGCCCGGGTGGAGTCCGGCACGGCGGAGCTGCGCGACCAGGACGCCGCGCGTGCGGTACGGGACCGGGTGGCGGCCTGGCATCCGGTGTTCCGCGACGCCGGACTGGAGCTGACCGCGCACGGCCTCCCGGACACCCTGGGGGTGCGGGCCCTGCCGGACACGGTGGGCCGGGTACTGGACGCCCTCCTCGACAACGCCGTGAAGTTCGTGCCCGGCGGCGGACGCGTCGAGGTGAGCGTCCGGCAGGCCGCCGCGGGGGACGCCGTCGTGCGCGTCGCCGACGACGGCCCCGGCGTGGCGCCGGACCAGCTTCCCTCGCTGCTCCGCCGCTTCACGCGTTCACCGGAGCACCAGAACGTGCGGGGCAGCGGGTTGGGGCTGGCCATCGCCGATGAGCTCGCCCGCACCAGCGGCGGCCGGCTGACGGCCGGCGCGAACGAGCCGCGCGGCCTGGCCGTCGAGCTCCGGCTGCCGCCCCCGTGAGCGGTCAGCCGTACACCGACCGGTAGTAGGCGACGGCGCCCGGGTGGAGCGGCACCCTGCCCGTCGAGATCGCGAACCGGGGCTCCAGCCGTACCCCGGCGGTGACCTCGCGCAGCAGGTCCCGCCACCGGTCGAACACCACGCGCAGCAGGGCCTCGACGGTGTCGCGCGGTACGTCGTCGCGGGCCAGGAGGTAGTTTCCGACCCCGATGGTGCCCACCGGCTCCGTGAGCCCGTACACGCCGGCCGGAAGGGTGACGGCGGTGTAGACGGGACCGTAGCGTTCCCGGAGCGGCCCCACATGGGCGTCCAACGGCAGGAAGCGGAGCGGCAGTTCGTGTGCCAGCCCGGTCAGGGCGGGTGTGGGTACGCCGCCGGACCAGAACAGCGCGTCGACCTCGCCGCCGCGCAGGGCGCGCACGGACTCGGCCAGGCCCAGGGGACGTTCGAGCGGTGCCGCGGCGGCCGCGCCCGGACCGGCGGCCCGCAGGATCCGGCCCGCCACCACCTGCACCCCCGACCCGGCGGCGCCGGTCGCGACCGGCCGGCCCGCGAGGGCTCCGGCCTCGCGCACGGGGCCGTCCGCCGGTACCAGCAGGTGCGTGTAGTTCACGTAGACCCGGGCCAGCGCCGTCACGCCGGTGACGGGCCGGGAGAACGGCTCGTGGCCGAGGACGGCGTCCTCGGCCGCGTCGGCCATCGCGAGGGCCAGATCGACGGTGCCCTCGTCCAGTCGCCGCAGGTTGTCCACGCTCGCCGCGGTGGTCACGGGGAGGACCGGCGGGCCGCCCCCGCGGTCGCCGTACGCGGCGACCGCCCGGGCCAGGGCCTGCCCGAACGCGTTGTACGGGCCGCCCTCGGGTCCGGTGGCGAACCGCAGCCGCCGTGCCGGGACGGACGCCCCGGAGCATCCGGCCAGCGCCGCCGCGACCGCGCCGCACCCGGCGCCCATCACCCGTCGACGACTCACTCCCGCGCTGGCCACGGCGCCAGCGTAGCCGGGCGGCCGTCCGGCGGGCCGTCGCTCCTCGCCCGCCCCGCGGGAGACGGTCGAGAGGATGCGTCGTCGACGATGATGGAGATGATCATCCGGACCGCGGCGCCGACCGGCGGCCGCGGCCGGCCGCCCCGGGCACGTAAGGAACGCGCATGACGCGGATATCGCAAGACGTCACCCTGCCGCAGCCGTTCGGAGAACCCTTCGCACACGACCCCCACGCCGTCTACGCGGCCCTGCGCGCCGCCGGACCGGTGCACCGGGTGGCGCTGCCCGACGGCTCCGCGGTGTGGCTGGTGGTCCGCGAGGCGGACGTCCGCGCCGGGCTGTCCGACCAGCGCCTCTCGGTGGACAAGAGGCACTCGGCCACGGGCTTCAGCGGTTTCTCCCTGCCGCCGGCGCTCGACAGCAACCTGCTGAACGTCGGACCCGAGGACCACCTGCGCCTGCGCCGGCTGGTGGCCCACGGCTTCACCCCCCGGCACGTGGACCGGCTGCGCGACGCCGTCCGGGACGCCGTCGAGGAGCGGACCGCGCACCTCGCCGCGCGGCTCGACGGCGGCGGCGAGGCCGACCTGGTCGCGGAGTTCGCCCGGCCGCTGCCGCTGCGGGTCATCGGCGCCCTGCTCGACGTCCCGTCCGACGACCGGGAACGGTTCTCCGGCTGGATCTCCGCGATGCTCACCCCTGCCTCCGGCGAGGACCTGGTCCGGTCCATCGGCGAGGTCCACCGCTTCCTGGTCGACCTCGTGGCCGTGCGGCGCGCCCGACCCGGCGACGACCTGCTTTCGGACCTGATCACGGCCCGCGACGAGGGGGACCGGCTCACCGAGGAGGAGCTCGTCTCGCTCGCCTTCCTGATCCTGGGGGCGGGCAGCGAGAACGTCCAGCACGTCATCAGCGCCGGTGTGCTCGCCCTCCTCGACCACCCCGAGCAGGCGGCCCGCCTGCGGGCCGAACCCGCGCGCACGGCGGACGCGGTCGAGGAACTCCTGCGGTACACGAGCCCCAACCAGACGGCGATCCGCCGGTTCCCCACGGAGCCGGTGGAGATCGGCGGCGTACGGATCCCGGCCGGGGACACCGTGCTGTTCGCCCTGGCCTCCGCCCATCGCGACCCGGACCGCTACCCGGACCCGGACCGCTTCGACATCGACCGCGCCGACAAGGCCCACCTCGCCCTCGGACAGGGCATGCACTACTGCCTGGGGGCGCCCCTGGCCCGGCTGCAGCTCACGCTGGCCCTGGGGGCGATCGTGGACCGGTTCCCCGGCCTGCGGGCGGCCTGCCCGCCGGACCGGCTCCGCTGGCACAGCACCTTCAGGTTCCGCGCCCTGCGGGAGCTGCCGGTCACCCGGCTCCGGTAGGACCCGGCACCCAAACCGCCCCGGAGCAGGTGCTCCGGGGCGGTGGGGTGTGCCTGCGACCGAGGTCAGGCGACGGTGATGTTCTCCGCCTGCGGGCCCTTCTGGCCCTGCGTGACGTCGAAGGTCACGGCCTGGCCTTCCTGGAGCTCGCGGTAGCCGGTGGAGTTGATGTTGGAGTAGTGCGCGAAGACGTCCGGACCGCCGCCGTCCTGCGCGATGAAACCGAAGCCCTTTTCGGAGTTGAACCACTTCACGATGCCGCTGGCCATGGCCGTGCCTCTCAGTCGATGTCGGATCCGCACCGCGCGGACCCGGAGGTGATCGCCCTGGTCCTGCACTGCACAGCAAAGCGCCCACGCCAGGGCGCGGGCAGGTACTGCGAACCACGACAGCTGCCGCAGACGCTACACGTCGGAACCGGCGCCCACCAGAGAGCAACGATCACTGTCACGAAATCGGGGTGCCTGCCCGGGGCGAGGTACCCGGGATGGACCATCTCATCACGGGACGCCCCCCGTTGAGACCGTTCTCATCACCTCATCACTTCTGCACCATTTCACATGAAGCACGACGTACGGGAGGCTATGGGATCCGTGAGGGGTTGGCGCTGCGGAACGAGCGGCGGTAGGTGTCCGGCGGGACCCCGACGGTGCGTTTGAACTGGCGGCGGAGCGTGGTCGCGGTGCCCATCCCGGTGGCGAGGGCGACCGACTCGACGCTCATGCCGGTGGCCTCCAGCAACTCCTGCGCACGCCGCACCCGTTGGGTCAGGAGCCACTGCAGCGGCGTCTGCCCGGTCACCGACCGGAACTGCCGGCCGAGGTGGCGCGGGCTCGTGTTCGCCTTGCGGGCCATGTCGGCCACGGTCAGTGGCCGGTCCAGCCGCTCCAGGACCCAGGCGAGCAGGCCCGCCAGCACGTGGTCGCCCTTCACCGGCACCGGCGAGGCCACGAACTGGGCCTGGCCGCCGGGCCGGTGGGGCGGCATGACCAGGCGCCGGGCCACGGAGTTGGCGATGAGCGCGCCGTGGTCGAGGTGGACCAGGTGCAGGCAGAGGTCCACGGCTGCGGCCTTCCCCGCCGCCGTGAGGACGCTGCCGTTGTCCGTGTACAGCACGTCCGGGTCGACCACGGCTCGGGGATGACGTGCGCTCAGCTCCTCGGCGTGCGCCCAGTGGGTCGTGGCCCGGCGGCCGTCCAGCAGGCCGGCGGCGCCGAGCAGGAACGCCCCCGTGCACAGGGAGGCCACCCGGGCACCCGCCTCGTGGGCCGCGCGTACGGCCTCGACCAGCTCCGGGGACGGCGGTACGTCGATGTCGGCGCACGCGGGCACGATCACGGTGTCGGCGGCGGCGAGGCGCTCCAGCCCGTGGTCCGGCTCGACCCGGAACGGCCCGACGCGTACCGGCCCCGGCCCGCAGAGCAGTACGTCGTACCAGCCGTCCACGGCCTCGCGCGGGGGATTCCCGAAGATCTCGTAGGCCACCCCCAGTTCGAAGTGGAGCAGGTCACCAGCGGCGAGCAGCGCGACAGTGGGCATGTCCGAAAGTGTACGGGCGGTGTCGTTCCGGACCATCACACCCCGGCCTCCCCCGCGACGAGACTTACCGCATCGGCACAGCGAGAGCAGGGGGAACGATGAGCACAGCGGCGGCAGTGGTGGTGTACGGGGCGACGGGGCACACGGGGCGTTTCGTCGTGGCCGAGCTCCTGAGGCGCGGGATCACCACGGTGGTCTCGGGGCGGAACGCGGCGCGCCTGGAGGAGCTGGCCGCCGAGTGGGGCGGGGTGGCGGTGCGGCCGGCCGCCGTGGACGACCCGGATTCCCTGGACCGGGCCCTGGCGGGTGCGGCGGCGGTCGTCAACTGCGCCGGACCGTTCGCGGTGACGGCCGGCCCGGTGGTGGAGGCGGCGCTGCGCGCGGGCATCCCGTACGTGGACGTGGCGGCGGAGATCGAGGCCAACGCCGCCACGTTCGCCGAGCACGCCGAGGCCGCCCGGAAGGCCGGGGTGGCGGTGGTGCCGGCGATGGCGTTCTACGGCGGTCTGGGCGACCTCCTGGTGACCGCGGCCCTGGGTGACAGGACGGCGGCGGACGAGGTGCACGTGGCGTACGGGTTGAGCAGCTGGCACCCCACGGAGGGCACGCGGGCGGCCGGGGCGGTGTCCCACGAGCGCCGCGCGGGGCGTCGGGTGCGCTTCGCGGACGGTGCGCTGCGGTACCACGACGACGAACCGAAGGTGGTGGACTGGGACTTCCCCGGCCCGCTCGGACGGCGGTCGGTGATCGCGGAGTTCACGATGGCCGATGTCGTCACCGTGCCGAGCCACCTGGAAGTGCCGGACGTGCGGACGTACATGAGCGTCGAGGCGGCCGGGGACCTGGCCTCACAGGACACTCCCGCTCCCGAGGCGGTGGACGCGCTGGGGCGCTCGGACCAGCTCTTCGCCGTCGACGTCCTGGTCCGCGCGGACGGCGTCGAGCGGCGCGTCACGGCCCGCGGGCGGGACATCTACGCGGTCACCGCCCCGTTGGCGGTGGAGGCCGTCCAGCGCCTGCTGACGGGCCGGGCGCGGACCACGGGCGTGGCCTCGGCGGGCGCCGTGTTCGACGCGGCCGACTTCCTGCGGGCGCTGGCCCCGTACGTGTCGGTCGACCTCCCGCACTGACCGGCCGCACTGACCGGCCGCGGCCGCCAGGCGCCGGACCCGCCGGAAAGCGGTCCCGACGCGGTGTGCCGGACGTCCCCGCCGGGGGCCTCCGGCCTCGCGTTCGCCACCCTGGCGGACCGGCTTCGCGAACCGGCTTCCGTCCACCGGGGCCTGACGGTCTCCCTCACGGACGAGCGTCCGGGCCGCACCGGCCCCGGCCGGGTCCGGTACCCGTAGGAGCCGGGGCTCCCGCAGGCCGGCGCGGATCGACCGGGGCCAGGCCCCCGAGCCGTTCCTCGACCGCACGGGCCGCGGCCAGGCACAGGTCCTCGCGGAACGCGCGCCCGACGATCTGGACTCCGCAGGGCAGCCCGTCCGTCACCCCGGTGGGAACGGCCACGGCCGGCACGCCGACGAAACTGGTCGCGGTACACAGGCGCATGGCCGTGGCCACCCGGTCCCGGCCGGCCCGGTCACGGGATTCCAGGCCCGGCCCGACCGGCGGCTCGGTGAACACCGGGCCCAGCAACAGCGGGTGCTCGTCGAGGAATTCGGCCCACGAGCGGCGGATGCCCAACCAGGTGCCCATCAGCTTCACCAGCTCGTCCGCGGTCGCGGGCGGGGTACGTTCCATCGCCATGGCGATGTAGCGGTCGCCGCCCTCGCCGAGCAGCCCGCGCACCACCGGCCAGGCCGGGGCGAACTCGGTGACGGTGATCCGCCCGTAGGCGTCGAGGGCCTCGTCCAGCCTGGGGACGTCCGGCACCTCCCGCACGTCGTATCCGGCGTCCCGCAGGGCGGCGGCCGCGGCCTCGACGGCGGCGCGGACCGTGGGGTGCACGCCGTGTCCCCCGGGGTCCGCGACGACCGCGACCTTCACGGGGCCGGGAAGCGGCTCCCCGTAGAGGGGCACGGGGACGGCCTGCGGATCGCGCGGATCGGGGCCGGCCAGCACCTCGTAGGCCAGTCGCAGGTCGGCGACGCTGCGGGCCAGCGGGCCGTCGGTGACCAGGAACTGGGACGCTGGGCCGGGGTCGTCCGGGCCGAGGACGCGCCGGTCGGCCGGGAAGCGCCCGGTGGTCGGCTTCAGCGCGGCCACCCCGCAGAACTGGGCGGGGATGCGGACCGATCCGCCGGAGTCGTTGCCGAGCCCGAGGGCCGCCATACCGGTGGCGACGGCGACCCCGTCGCCCCCGCTGCTGCCGCCGGGGGTCCGGGCGGGGTCCCAGGGGTTGACCGTGTCCCCGAACAGTTCGCTGCGCGTGTGCATCCCGGCCAGGATCAGGGTCGGGATGTTGGTGTGCCCGATGGGGACGGCGCCGGCCGCACGCAGCCGCGCCACGGGGATCGCGTCGGCCGGGGCGACGAGGTCGCGGAAGCGCTCGACGCCGAAGGTGGTCGGTACGCCTTCGACCGGCGTGCTCTCCTTCACGGTGAACGGCACGCCCGCGAGCGGCCCGAGCACCTCGCCCGCGGCCCGGCGGCGGTCCGTCCGCTCGGCGGCCTCCCGGGCACGGTCCGCGAGGGTGCGGGTCACGGCGTTGACCATCGGGTTGACCTCGGCGATGCGTTCCAGGTGGGCGTCGACCAGTTCGAGGGCCGAGACCTCCCCGTCGCGCACCGCCTTCGCCTGTGCGCCGGCCGACATCCTCCACAGGGCGTCCCGCATGGCACGCCTCCTTCCCGTTGACCTTCACGTGCACGTTCGCGCACACGTTCCGATGCGTGCGCATCGGAACTGTAGCCCGCGAACCGATGCGCCCGCATCGGATAAAGTCCGGAGCGGAAGAGGACCCCTCCCGGGAAAGGCGGCGGACATGCCCAGACAGGTGGACCACGCGGACCGGCGCCGCATCGTCGCCGAGGCCGTCTGCGAACTCGCCGACGAGCACGGGCTGGAGGGCGTGACCCTGCGCGACGTCGCGGCCCGCGCCCAGGTGTCGATGGGCGCCGTGCAGCGGTGCTTCCGCACCAAGGAGGAGATGCTCGTGTTCGCGCTCGGGCACATCGGCGAGCGGATCGGGCGCCGCGTGCGGGCCCGCCTCGTCAGGAGCCCGGCCCAGTCGGCCGCCACCGCCCTGGGGCACGCGGCCACGGAGGTCGCCCTGCTGCGGGAGGAACACCGCGCCGAGGCCAGGGTCTGGCTCGCCTTCGTCGCCCAGGCAGCGGTCAGCGAGGCCCTGGCCGGCACCCTCAGGGCGAGCTACGCCGCGCTGGAGGAGTCCTTCGCGGGTCTCGTCGCGGAGGCCGTCGAGGACCCCGCCCGCGCCGTCCCCGTGGACCCGCGGCGCGAGGCCCGCACCCTCCTCGCCCTCGCGGACGGGCTCACCACCCACGTCCTGATCGGCCACCTCACCCCCCGGGCGGCCCAGGACGTCCTCGACGCCCGTCTCACGGCCCTCTTCACGGGCTGAGCCGCCGCGCCGCGGGCCGGCGGGCTACCGGGAGGGGTGCGACGCCTCCCCGCGCGCTCCGGAGGCGAACGCGAGGATGTCGGGGACGGCTGCGCGCAGGGTCGGGTAGTGGCGGTGGACGCCCTCCACCGCGGCCGGGGTGTTGACGCCCCACACCGTCATCCCGGCGCGCAGTCCCGACAGCACTCCCGACGGGGCGTCCTCGACGACCAGGCAGTCCCGCGGGTCGGCGCCCAGCCGGGCGGCGGCACTGAGGTAGGGGGCCGGTGAGGGTTTGCCCTCGTCGACGGCGGCCGCGTCCACGATCAGGGCCGGGACGGGCAGGCCGGTCCGGGCGAAGCGGCCGCGCACCCGGTGCTCGTAGTTCGAGGTCACCAACGCCCAGGACGCGGACGGCAGGCGGGACAGCAGCTCCGCCGCGCCGTCGAACGCCGTGTAGGCGCCGGACCGGACGTCCTCGTCCTCCAGTTCGTGCAGGGCCGCCAGGCACTCCCGCGGATCGCGGTCCGGAGCGACCTGCGCGAAGGTCTCCACGGGCCGTGTCCGCAGGGCGATCCGGTGCACCTCGTCGGGATCCAGTCCGTGGCGCTCCGCCCAGGTCCGCCAGACGCGGCGCTGGTTGTCCAGGGCGTCGATCAGTGTGCCGTCGACGTCGAACAGGACGTGGGTCCGGCGGTCGGCGGGCCGGTTGGGTTCGCTGGTCACGGGCCGATCATGCCATCGTCCGTCCGGGGGTCGGCCGCCGGGCGCCGGGTCACACGTCGCGCAGGAAGGTGGAGAGCGGGACGGCCGTGGTGTCCGGTGAGGGGCGCGAGAGGTGGAAGGCGGTGTGGAACCAGCCGGCGTCCTCCTTGCCGCGGGGGTCCTCGCCGAGGGCGGTCACCGCGTCGACGGCGCGCCGCTGCTCGGCGGCGCTCGTGAACCGGCGTTGCGGATAGGTGGGTTCCGCCACCTTCTCGGTGATCAGTCCGAAGGGTGCCAGCCCGTCGGCGATGGTCCGGTACGAGCCGGTGCGCAGGACGAACGCGGCGACCCACACCTCCTCCCGCGCGGCGCCGAGGAGCGGCCGGAAGGTGCGGGGGGACAGGAAGCTCGCACCGCCGGTGACGGTGATCAGCCCCACCGGGCGTACGGCGGCCAGGAGACGGGCATCGGCAGGCTCCGTTTCCAGGTTCACGGCGAACCCCTCGTCCAGGAGGCCGACGGAGCACGCGTAGGCGATGGCACCGGCGGCCGGGTCGAGCCCGATCACCGGCACGGCGTCGGGGCGCCGCCGGGCGGCGTAGAAGGCCCGGTCCCGTTCGATCAGCTCCGCGGTGGTGAGCCCGGCCGCCCGCGGCGACGTGTAGTGGGCGTAGAGGTCGTCCAGGGTCAGGTCGTGGTTGAGCAGGGCCGCGTTGATCCCGTAGGAGCAGCAGATGTCCAGGACGGCGAGGGGCCCGGAGGCCGCGGCCCGTCGGCGTGCGGCCGTCAGGCGGCGGAAGACGTCCTGCGCGTGGTGCGGGGTCCGGTACCGCCAGCGGCCGAGGCCGCGGAAGAAGTCCCTCGGGTCCGGCCGGTCGTAGATCTCGTCGAACGACGTCATCGCGGGCCCGTCGTCCGGCGCCGCCGCCCGGTCCGCCTCCCGGCCTCCCCCTCCGCCGTGCCGCATGCCGTTCCCGCTGGTGTCCGCCGGCCCCGTCATCGCGCACCGTCCTCCCCCGCCGCCGTGTCGCCTCAAGCAATAGCCGTCGGGGGCCGAGGACGGAAGGGGTACCGGCGGGACCCGGCCACCGTCCCGCTCCCCCGGCGGGCCGCCCCGGCAGGTGTGGGGTCCGGGGGCCCCGGTAGGCTCCCCGCGTGGGGACGCGGGGGCACCGCGCTGCCCGGCCCCGGCCGCACCGCACGTACGGAACAGAAGATGACCGAAACGCCCGAGCACCCGACGCAGTCCCCGGCGGACGGACGGGGACCGGCCCCGACCGTCCGCGTGTTCATCGCCCTCGCCCCGCCCGACGACGCGAAGGAAGAGCTGGAGCGGGAACTGGGTCCGGCCCACCACGCCCACCCGCGCATGAGGTGGAACCGGATCGAGGACTGGCACATCACGCTGGCGTTCCTCGGAGAGCTCCCGGTGGCGGCCGTTCCGCCGCTGCGGCCGGCGCTCGCCGCGCTGGCGGCCGCCCGACGGCCGTTGCGGCTGGCCCTGCGCGGCAGCGGGCACTTCGACGAGCGGGTGCTGTGGACCGGGATCGACGGGGAGCTCGGAGGACTGCACCGGCTCGCCACCGACGTGCGGGCCCTGGTCCGGGAGTGCGGGATCGCCTTCCAGGAACGGCCGTTGCGTCCCCACCTGACGCTCGCCCGGTCACGGCGCGGCGCGCACTCCTCCGCGGTGGAGGCCGCCGCCGGGCTGACCGGTTTCACCGGCCGCCCGTGGCCGGCCGAACGCCTGCACCTGGTCGGCAGCAACATCGGGCGCGGTCCGGGACCGATCCACTACCGGGACATCGAGTCCTGGAGCTTCGACGGGGAGGAATGAACCGGCCCGCCCGGGACCGTGCTTCCGGGCGGGCGGTGCCCGGCGTCAGCCCCGGCCGGGCGCCGGAGCGGCGTGGGCCGAGGCGATGAGGCCCTCGGCGAGGTTCTCCTTGCGCATCCGCTGGTCCACGTAGAGCAGGGACAGGACCAACTGGGGGTAGCCGAACTGGAACACCCCGCTGATCGCCACGCCGAGCAGCACGAAGAGCGCGTACACGACGATGCCGACGACCAGCGCGGTGAAGTCCGAGGCCTCGTCGCCCGCCGTCAGCATGGCCGGGAACAGCGCGAACATGCCGATGAGGGTGAACGGCAGCTGGATGATGTAGCCGACGACCGTGGCCAGGAGGTACGCGAGCAGCGAGATGCCGAACACGCGCCACCAGCCGCCGCTGACGAGGCGGGCGGAGCGGCGCAGCGCCGCGACGGGGCCGAGCCCCTCGCACACGGCCACGGCGGGCGCGAGGCTGAACCGGATCGTGAGCCAGACCGACACGGGCGTCCAGAGCAGCACGCCCAGGAACAGCAGGAACACGGCGGGCGGTGGGCCGGAGCCGTCCGCGCCCATGATGATCAGGGGGAAGGAGATCGCGTAGAGGACGATGACCGGTCCGCCCGCGATCAGCCCGATGAGCAGGACGACGCCGAGTACGGACGGCAGCCGGGACCAGCACCGCCGCCACATCGCGCGGAAGGTCGTGGGGCGGCCGAGCACCGCCTCCTGGATCAGCGCGGGACACAGGGCGGCGATCATCCCCATGCCCAGCGTCATGGTGACCAGCATGAGCACCACGGCCGGTACGAAGTACGCCAGCAGGGCCATCACGTCGGCGCCCGCGGGCCGCTCGTCCGGTCCGAGGTCGAAGACCGCGTCGAACCGGGTGCCCGCGCCGAGGACGGCGAACCCGATCGCGGCGGCCACCAGCAGGATCCCGATGCCCTGTACACCGAGGATGACCCCGGTCAGGGGCTTCCAGTAGCGGCGGAAGGCGGAGAAGCCTCCGCCGAGCAAGTCGCCCAGCCCGAGCGGCCTCAGGGGTATGACGCCCGGTTGCGGCGGAGGCGGAGGCGGCGTCCAGCCGCCTCCCCACTGCGGCGCGGGCTGTCCCGGGTGGTGGTGTTCCCACCCCGTGTTGTGCGACATCACAGTCCCCTTCGAATGAAGGGATACGTTAACCCGCCGTTCCGTGCCGGGGCACGGCGGCCCCGGCACGGGGGGGGGAACCGGCGGCCCGGAGCGGCCGGTTCCCCCCGGGCCGGCGTCAGGAGCAGCCGGGTACCGTGCCGGCGCAGTTCGCCGGCGCGTTGCCGGTGATGTCGCTCTCCGTGAGGACCACCTCGGCCCCGGCCGAGTTGTGCGTGCCGCCGCCGGTGCGGGCGGCGCGGTTCTCCGAGACGTTCGTGTGGTCGAGCGTCAGGCGGGTGGACACGGAGCCCTCTTCCTGGAGGTTGCGGATGCCTCCGCCGTCCCGGCCGGCCTGGTTCCCCTCGACCTCGCTCTCCTTCAGCATCGCGGCGCCTTCGTTGCCGAGGGCGCCGCCGTCCCTGCCCGCCTTGTTGTCCACGAAGGCCGTCCCGTGGACTTCCAGCGTCGCGATCCCGCCGTTGTCCACGGCTCCGCCGTCGAGGCCCGCACGGTTCTCCAGGAACCTGCTGTCCTCGATCCGGGCGGAGCCCAGGTTGCCGATGGCTCCGCCGGCGTCGCGGGCCTCGTTCTGCTTGAAGTGACTGGACTCGACGATCAGCGTGCCCCGGTTCCGCACGCCGCCGCCGTCCCCGTCCGCCGTGTTGCCCGCGACGATGCTCTTCCTGAGCGTGAGCAGGCCGGTCCCGCCGTTGTCGACGCCGCCGCCGTGGCCGGATCCGGACGATGCGGAAGTGGCGGTGGAGGTGGCCACGTTGGTGAGCACCTCGCTGTGGACGAGCGTCACCTCGCCGCCCTCGTTGGAGATGCCCCCGCCGTCCCCGCCGGCCCGGTTGCCGACGACCTTGCTGTTCTCCACCCACAGCGTTCCCTCGTTGGCGATGCCGCCGCCGTCGCCGTCGGTGTGGCCGCCGGTCACGGTGACGCCCTTCAGGGTGAGCCGGCCGCGCTCGTTCACCGCGAGGATCCGGAAGCGGGGCACTCCCCCGCGTACGGAGCGGATCAGGGTCGTGTGCTCGCCGATGAGGGAGATCCTGCCCGTGACGGCGGGCAGGGCGGTGCCCGAGTTCCCGTAGCCGTCCTCGAAGCGGTAGGCGCAGTTCTCCGCCAGGGTGATCGTGGCGCCTTCGGGCCGGGCGTTCGCCCGGTTGACCGCGGTGACGAGTCCCGCGGAGTCACCGCATGCCACGCCGATGCTCAGCGGGGCCGGCGCCGCCGCGGCGGGGGCCGGCGCGGCGCACAGGCCGACGCCCGCCACCACGGCGGATCCGGCGAGCAGGAGTCGGTTCTTCATGTGCGGTTCCCTCATCCTCGGTTCCGGGGCCGGCTGCCGGGCAGCCACCGTCACGACGCACCAGAGGTACCGGTCGAGCGCGGGGGCCCCCGGCACCCCGGTCCGGACATCCCGAAAGTTCATGCGGACAGCGGTCGCCCTTTCGGCGAACGGAGCTCCGCGGGGGCCCGATCCGGATCCGCCGGTGCAGCGGTATGCCCAAGACCGCGCCCGACTGCGTACCCTCCCGGTGGGCGCGGGCGCAGCGGCGCTCCGCCCCTCCCTCTCTTCTCCCACCACGGGGGCCGACTTGATCACACATCTGCTCCGCCGCGCACGCGGGGCACTCGCCGTCACCATCGCCGCCGGAGCCCTGCTCACGGTGTCCGTGCCGGCCCACGCCGCCGCCGCGCCGCCCCTCACCGCCGCCGGCGCCTTCCTCCTCGACGCGTCCTCCGGGGCCACGCTCACCTCCAAGGCCCCCGACACCAGGCGCCAGATGGCAAGCACCACGAAGATCATGACGGCGGCGGTGGTGACCACCCTGCCCGGCCTGAACCTCGACCGGAGGGTCACCGTCAAGCAGGAGTACCTCGATTACGTCTACCGGGAAGGGGCGAGTTCGGCCCAGCTCAAGGCGGGCGCCACCCCGACGGTCCGTCAGCTGCTGTACGCCATGATGCTGCCCTCGGGCTGCGACGCGGCGTACGCGCTCGCGGACACGTTCGGCTCGGGCTCCACCATCGCCGCCCGCAAGGCGGACTTCATCGCGAAGATGAACGCCAAGGCGAAGGCACTGGGCATGACCAACACCCTCTACGACACCTTCGACGGCATCTCACCGACCGGGAACAACCGCACCACCCCGCGCGACCTCGCCAGGCTCACCCGGTACGCGATGACCAACACCCTGTTCCAGAGCCTGGTGAAGACCACGTCGTACAGCAGCGGCGGCACCTCCGCCCTCGGCACCTGGAGCAACACCAACCTCCTGGTGCAACCGCGCCCCACCGGATACGGCTACCCGGGCGCGATCGGCGTCAAGACCGGCACCGGCACGGCGGCGGGCAAGTGCCTCGTCTTCGCGGTGAACCGCAACGGCAAGACGATCATCGGCGTCCTGCTGAACGACGAGGAACGCTACGCCGACTCCATGGCCCTGTCCGACTGGGCCCTCGGCGCGGCCGCCGGCTCCAAGGCCGCGCTCCAGCGCAGCAGCGCGGATCCGGTCCCGGACGTCCGCGACTGACCGGGACGGTGCGCAGCGGACGCCGCTCCGCGCCCGCCCCACGCATCGGCGCCCGCCCCCTCCGTCACCGGAGGGGGCGGGCGCCGGCGCGTCGACGGGGTCAGGAGACGCGCTTCAACGTCCACGCGTTGTTGTTGAAGCCGCCGTTCGCGGCGTAGACGCAGCTGCCGCTGTAGTACGAGCCGGTCTGGATCCAGCCGACGGGCTGGTAGGTGGAGGCGCAGGCCTGGACCACCGTGCCGACGGGGAGGCCGGTCAGCTGCTTGATCTGCTTGATGTTCGGGTTGAAGCTCTGCGTGCCGCAGCTCGCGCTGTACCCCCAGCTCACGTCGACGTAGCCGGTGGGCGTGACCACGCTCGCGCAGGAGGTCGTGACGTCCCCGGGGGCCGCCTGGGCGGGGGCCGCGGTCAGGGCGAACATCGCTGCGGCGCCGGCCAGGGCCATGCCGGTGGTGCGGAGGCGGGTCATGGGTGGTGACTCCTTCGGGTGATGGACGGCCGGTCGGGCCAGGAGCAATTAGTACGGCCCGAACATCCGTTCCCGATAGCAGGTTTCCGGCCCAAACCACACCACACCGATCCGGCCGCGGAGCAAACCGCCGGCCCCGCACAACTGCGGATGATTCATCAGATAACGGCTTGAACCCATCTGCCGGAAACCGTTGGAACTTAGGTTAGCCTGCCCTTTATGAATCTCATACACCTGGCTGCCTCGACCGGCTACACCACACCTCCCCTGTGGCGCGTCCTCACCAAGAGCGGCTACTTCGCCGGCCTCTGCGCAACCATCGGCGCGACGGTGACGTACGCCGCGTCGGTGCGCCCCGCCCTGAAGGGGGCCGACGTCCCGCACGAGGACGCCGAGGTGACCAGACACAGAACCGCCGGCTACCTGGCCTGGGCCGGAGTCGTCCTGCTCGTCGCGGGCTACTTCCAGCTCGCGGGCCGGGTGGCCCGCTCCGGCAAGGGCATGCCGTTCGGTGACGCCCTCGCTCCGGGCAGGATCGCGGACTTCCTCACGGCGCCCGCCGGGAAGGGGGCGTGGATCGCCCAGGGCACGCTCTACCTCGTCCAGAACGTCGTGCTGGTCCTCGCCGCGGCCGTCCTGATCGCCCTGTTCCTCCCCAAGGCACGCCGGCACACGGACGCCCTGGTCCTCACCGCGCTGCCCCTGACGCTCGCGATCACCCTCGTCGCGGCGGTCCCGGCCACCAAGCCGAAGGACGCGGACAAGGTCCTGGACCTCGTCTTCGGCCAGGCCCACATCATCAGCGGCGTGGTGTGGATCGGCGGCCTCGCGCTCCTCGCGGCGCTCTCCGCCTCCCGCGGCCGGCTGGGCGAGAACGCCGGCGCGCTCTGGGCCGACATCTGGCGGCGCTTCTCCCTCGTCGCCCTGATCTGCGTCGGCGCGGTGTTCACCTCCGGCCTGTGGATGAGCTGGAAGCACGTCGGGGCCGTCAGCCAGCTGTGGACGACGACCTACGGGCTCTTCCTCCTCGTCAAGATCCTCCTGGTCCTCGGCATGGTCACGGCCGGCGGCGTCAACCAGTTCTGGCTCATGCCCCGCATCGTCAAGGCCCGCCGCGACGACGACCGGACCTCGCTCACGCACCTGACGCTGCGGCACTTCCCGAAGGTGATCTGGGGCGAGGTCGCCCTGGGGATCGCCGTCCTCGCCGTCGTCCCCTTCCTCGGCGGCTCGGCCCGCAACGAGGCGGGCAGCGAGGCCGCCGTGTCGAGCGGCGGCGTCTTCGCCCTGGGCGCCGTCCTCGTGCTCACCCTCGTGGCCTCGCTCTACATGACGGTCCGGACCTCGGACGCCCTCGCCCGCCGCACGGCCGCGCCCACGGCGACGCCCACGCCCACGGGCTGACGCCGACGGGCCCACGCCGCGGCGCCGAAGCCGCCGCCCGCTGTCCCCCCGCCGCGCGAGCGGCCCGCGTCAGCGCGCGCGGCGGGGGCCGCCGCGCTGGGGGCGGCGGCGCGGGACGGCCTCCGGGGCCGCCTCCGGCGAGGAGAACCCGCCGGCCACGGCCACGCGCGCCGGGGCGGATTCGGCCGAGGGCTGCGTCCTCGGCGCGGGCGCCTGGCCCTGGGCCCGCCCGAGGACGGTGATGTGGTGGATGAGGCGTGCGCAGGCCTGGCAGATTTCGGCGAGCGTCCAGACCTGCCCCACGGCCGGGTTGTGGATGAGGACGAGCAGGGGCGATCCGGTGCAGGACGCCCGGCTGTCCTCGTGGTAGGAGCAGTCGGCCGCGCGGCAGGCACACGCGGCGTTCGGACGTACGGTGGCCAGCCGGGCGTGCGCCCTGATGTGCTCGGCGGCGAAGCGCCGCATGGCCACGGTGTCCTTGGAACGGGGCGGCATACGGCACGCCCCCGTGCTGCAGGTGACGGAGACGGTGTGGTCCGCGTGGCCGGTCAGGCGGACCGTCCAGGTCCGTCCGGCGACGCGCGATGCGGGCAACATGGTCATAGGGAAACCGTTCGTTCACGAAATGCGGTGGTGTGTGCCCTGGTCGGCGGTCTCAGGTGCGGGGCGGGGGATCCGACGCGGCGGGCTCGGCGGGCCCGGCGCGTGGGCGGCGAGCGCGTGTCGAGGTGGCTGTCGCACGTCGTGCGGGGCACGGGCCGTAGACGGCCTACTGATGTTTTCGCACGTGGGCGGTGGGCTGTCAACGGAGCTACCCCACATCGGCGCAGCGGGCGTCACCCGCCGGGCCGTGTCCGGCGCCCGGAGGTGGCGCGCTCACGCCTCCCGGGAGGCGCGGATCGCCTCGACCAGCCCCGTGACGAGGTGGGCGCGCGGCACCATGGCGTCGACCACCAGGTATTCGTGATCGGCGTGGGCGCCGCCGCCGACCGCCCCCAGCCCGTCGAGGGTGGGTACGCCCAGTGCCGCCGTGAAGTTGCCGTCGCTGCCGCCGCCGACGGCCTTGCCCTCGATGCCCGGCTGGAGGCGCCGGGCCACCTCGAAGAGTTCCGCCGAGGCCGATTCCGGCATCGGGGGCCGGCCCACGGCGCCCCGGACCGAGATCCGCGCCTCGTCCAGGTGCGGGACCAGTGCGGCGAACGCCGACTCGATCCGCTCCTTCTCCGCGTTCGACTCGACCCGTACGTCGACGATCACGGTCGCCTCCGCCGGAACCACGTTGTCCAGGGTCCCGGCCGATGCCACGGTCGGCGTCACGGTCGTCCCGGCCTCCGGCCGGTTCAGCGCGGCGATGTCCAGTACCTGGTGGGCCGCCTCGACCAGCGCGTTCACCCCGGCCGCGGGCTCCAGCCCGGCGTGCGAGGCCCGGCCGGTGATGGACACCTGGAAGGTGCCGCACCCCTTGCGGCCGGTCTTGAGTCCCCCGCCGTCGGCCGCGCCCTCGAACACCAGCACCGCACCGCAGGCGCGGGCCCGCTCCTCGATCAGCGCGCGGGAGGATCCGGAACCGACCTCTTCGTCGGCGGTCACCAGGATCTCCACGCCCGACAGGTCGTCCAGCGCGGCCAGTCCGTGCACGGCCTGCACCAGTCCGCCGAGCATGTCGAAGACGCCGGGTCCCGTCGCGCGCCCGTCCGCCACGCGGAACGGCCGCCGCTCCAGCGTGCCCAGCGGGAACACCGTGTCGTGGTGGCCGAGGATCAGCACCCGGGGAACGCCTCCGCCGGACCAGTGCACGTGCGGCCCGGCCTCGCTCTCCACCAGGACGGCCCGCCCGCCCAGGCGGCCCTCGATGACCTCCGCCACCGTCTTGGCCGACGCGCCCAGGGCGTCGAGATCACGCGACGGTGACTCGACCTCGACCAGCGTCCGCAAGTCGTCGAGCATCGAGTCGACCCGCACGTCGACGCTCTTGTGCATCCTCATGCCCCAAGGATACGTGGCGCGCCCCGGCCGCGCGGACCTGGCCCCGGCGGGTGTCGCGGCGCCGGCGGCCCCGTGCCGCGCGTACCCGCGGGCCCTCGCAAGTGCGCTCCCCCACACCCTCGTTGGTCCTTCCGGGGCATCGGGTAGCTTTCTGGCAACTGATTCCGATGCTACGGGGCTGACGTGTTGGAGCTGAGGGGGAGCGGGGCCGAGCCGCTGGAGGCGGAGGACCCGCGTCGGATCGGCGCGATCGCGCTGGCGGGCCGGCTCGGGGCCGGCGGGATGGGGCGGGTGTACCTCGGGGTCCACGAGGGCCGGTACGTCGCCGTCAAACAACTGCTGGCCTCCGTGGTCGGGGAGGACGCGGACTTCCTGCGCCGTTTCGGGCACGAACTCGACAACCTGGCCCGGCTGCCCGCCGGTGCCACCGCGCCGCTGCTCGCGAGCGACCGCGAAGCACGGCCGCCGTGGTTCGCGACCTCGTACGTGCCCGGCCTCACCCTGCGGGAGGCCGTCGAACTGAACGGGGGCCCGCTGCCCGCGACGGCCCTGTGGGCGCTGCTGCGGGAGGCGGCGGCGGGCCTGGCGGCCGTGCACGCGCTGGACATGGTGCACCGGGACGTGAAGCCGTCGAACGTCATGCTGACCCTCGACGGGCTGACCCTCATCGACTTCGGCGTGGCCCGGGCGGCCGAGCAGAGCCAGCTGACCAGGACCGGCATGGTCGTGGGCACACCCGCCTACATGGCGCCCGAGCAGGCGTCGGGCAAGCGGGCGGTGAGCGGCGCCACCGACGTGTTCGCCCTCGGTTCCGTCCTCGCCTACGCGGCCTCCGGGCGGCCGCCGTTCGGTGAGGAGTCGGGGCACGGTGTGCTGTACCGCATCGTGCACGAGGAACCCGGCCTGGAGCCGTTGCGGGAGGTGGATCCGGACCTCGCCGAGCTGGTCGCCTCCTGCCTCGACAAGGATCCCGAGAGCCGGCCCACGGCCGCCGAACTCCTCGAACGCGCCTCGCGGCACGCGCCGGGCGACGGACCTCCGTGGCCGGGAACGATCGCCGAGCGGCTGGCCGAGCGGGCCGCCTTCGCGGCCCGGGTACAGGAACTCGACGTACCGACGCTGCCGTTGTCCGGCGACGCGTCCGGGCCGGAGCCGGAGGTGAGGACGGAGCCGGAGAAGGCGCCCGGCGCGGAGGCCGCCCCGGAGGTCACCCCGGGGGCCGGTTCGCGGCCGGAACGTCCCGGTCGGCGCCGCCGTACCCGTGTGTTCCTCGCCGTCCTGCCCGTCGTGGTGGTCGCGGGCGGGACGACCCTGGCGATCCAGCACCTTCCGTACACCGCCTCACCGCGGGCCGGGGCGGAGCGCACTGCGCTCCCCTCCCTGTCGGCCCCGGCGGGCGCGGCACCGTCGGCGTCGGGATCCGGTCCGTCGGGCGCGGCGTCGCCCGGGCCCTCCGCGCCCTCGGGATCCCCCGGAGCATCGCCCGGCCCGGACGGCGGGGCGGGCGCGTCACCTCCCGGTACGGGCGCTCCTGCGGCCGCGGCCGGGGGCGGCGCGGGGACCGGCACCGGGGCCGGGGCCGGGGCCGGGGGCAACGCCGGTGGCCAGGACGGATCGGGGGGTTCCGGGAACGGCGGGAACGCGGGCGGGAGCGGCACGTCGCGTCCTCCCGCCGGTGGCGCCTCGACGGCACCCGAGGTCCCGCCGGCACCGCCTGCGGCCCCGTCCGGTACGGGCCGCTACCGCAACGGCAACGACGGCACCTGCGTCACCCAGGTCTTCGGCGCCTCAAGCGCCGGGGACTGCGCCGACGCGACGGCCCGCTGGACGGTTCGCGGCAGGGGCGACGGCAGCTTCAAGCTGGCCAACCAGCAGACCGGGCAGTGCCTGTACTCCAACGGTCTCAACCAGGCCGTCTTCGTCGGCGACTGTGCCCAGGACGTCGGGCGCGTGTGGCGGTCGGGGGCGGACGGCAGCCTGCGGTCGGACCTCGGCGGCGGCTGCCTCGACCTGGGCATGACCAGCGGTCTGGTGACCTCCACCTGCGCCGGACACGCCTCGCAGCGCTGGACGAAACAGTCCTGACGGGGCGTGGCCCGGCCCGGCCCACGGCAGTCGGCGCGGCCGAGGGCACGGTCGGCGGCGCGGTCCTCGGCACTGTCGTCGGCGCGGTTCCTGGAACCGACGCGGGGGACCGCCTCCCGGCATCGGGACGCGGGGTACTAGGATGATGATCGCAGGGCCCGGATACCGCATCCCCCGTCGGTATCCGGGCCCTTCATGTCTTGGCGGGGCCGTCGGCCCGGCGGAAGGCAGTACGGAGGGGCCCCGGGAGAACCCGGGGCCCCTCCGTCATGCGGGCTCGTCCCGCCCCACCCCCGTGGGGGCAGAACGAGCCCGGTCTCGGGGCCCGCTCAGCCGGTGAAGGCGGGCGGACGCACGGGATCGGGGAGCCGGCGTGCCAACTCCCCGGCGAGGGCGACGACCGTGCGGTCGGCCAGGTAGGGGCCGATGATCTGCACGGCGAGCGGCAGCCCTTCGGCGGTCCGGCCCGCGGGCATGACCAGGGCCGGGAGCGAGACGTGGCCGGCCAGGTTCAGCCAGGCCGTCTGGTCGAAGTACGGGCGCTTCACGCCGTCGACGGTGATGTACCGGCCCGGGACGGGCGTGTCCGTCTGGTCGTCGACGGCGGCCGTCGGCGCGGCCGGGGTGATCAGGACGTCGTGGGTGGCGAAGTAGTCGGTCCAGCGGCCGCGCAGTTCCTCGCGTTCCTCGTTCGCGCGCAGCCAGTCCCGGTGCCGCATGGTCCGCGAGTGCAGGAAGAGCCCTCGGGGGTCGTCGGCGGGGATCTTGTCGGCGGCCGCGACGTCCTCGTCGAATCCGGCGTCGGGGGCGGTGGCGCTCGCCGTGGCGTACATGAGGCGCTGGAACAGCCGGTCGCTGCCGGCGAGGTCCACCGGCCGGGCGGTGTCGTCGACGGTGGCCCCGGCGGACCGCAGGAGTGCGGCGACCCGTTCCAGGAGCTTCCGGGTGTCCGCGTCGACGTGGCAGTACGGATCGTCCTGCCACAGGCCGACGCGGTACTCCGCGAGACGGCTCCGGCGCGGCGCCGGGAGGTCGATCCGCCAGGCCGCGGCGTCGGCCGGGGAGGGGGCGGCGAGGACGTCGAGGAGGAGGTCCAGGTCCTCGGCGTCGCGCGCGATCGGCCCGAGGGTGAGCATGTCGGAGCTGGTGAGCCAGCCGGGCGGGCGCGGGATGTGCCCGCGGGTGGGAACGATCCCGCCGCTGGGCCGCAGCGCGTACACGCCGCAGTAGGCGGCCGGGAGGCGGAGCGAGCCCGCGAGGTCGGAGCCGACTTCGAGGCTGGTCAGGCCCGCGGCGACGGCGGCGGCCGGCCCGCCGGAGGACCCGCCGGCGGTCTTCGTGCCGTCGTGGGGGTTGCGGGTCCTGCCGAAGAGGGGGTTGGAGGTCTGCAGGTCCTGGCACATCGCGGGGACGTTCGTCTTGCCGACGATGACGGCGCCGGCGGCGCGCAGGCGCGCCACGGTGTCGGCGTCGCGGCCGGGGACGTGGTCGGAGAGGTCCGGGGAGCCGCAGGTGGTGCGGAGCCCCTTGGTCTCCAGGGCGTCCTTGAGGGTGATGGGCAGGCCGTGGAGGGCGCCGAGCGGTTCGCCGGTCGCGGCGAGGTGGCGGTCGGCCGCGTCGGCCGCCGCGCGTGCTCCGTCGGCGTCGAGGGTGACGACGGCGCCCAGGCCGGGGTTGGTCCGCTCGATGTGCGCCAGGGTCTGCTCCAGCAGGGCCCGGCTGGTGACGGTGCGCCGGCGCAGCGCGCCGAGCTGTTCGTGGGCGGGCGCGAGGTGCAGGTCCGCGCGCGGGGGGCGGGCGGCGCCGCCGGCGCGGTTGCGCGCGGCCGCGGGTGTGGCGGCCATGGCCGCCGCCGCGGCGACGGCCGTGCAGGCGACGATCAGGGTGCGGCGGAGGATCACGAGCGGGCTCCTGAGGTGATGCCGCGGGAGGCGTCGCGGCGCTCGGGCGTGGGCGGGGTGAAGTAGGAGGCGACGCGCTGGAGGTGGAGCAGTTCGTCCTCGGTGGTGGCGAGGGGCAGTGCGGCGTCGGCGAACTCGGCGGGTGTGGCGACGGGGTCGTCGGCCCCGTGACGGACGAGGGCGGCGTGGATCTGGTCGGCGGTGACGGCAGCGACGAGTTCGGCGCCGGTGAGGCCTTCGGCGCGGCGGCGGTCCTCGGCGTGTTCCCGGGCCGTCGGGTCGAGGTAGCGGCGCATCAGTTTCTGGCCCTGGCGGATCTCGACGCGGCGGCGCAGCAGGGGGAAGTGGGCGCTGCGGCCCCGCAGGACGTCCTGGCGCTGGCGGGCGGGGCGGCGCAGGGTGATGCCGGGGTCGGCCCGGTCGAGGGCGGTCCAGAGGGGGGCCAGGCGTCGGTAGCGCAGGTGTGCGGTGCTCCAGCCGACGGCGCTGGTGGTGCGCCGGGCGACGGTGGGGATGAGGTAGCCGATCTGGGTGAGGGTGGCTCCGATGTCCCCGCAGGCCCAGGCGAATCCGTTGAGCCCGTCGACGCTGAATCCGGTGTAGGCCCCGACGACGGCGGCGATGCGGATGCCGCTGTAGCCGAGGGTGATGGCCGCGCCGACGGCGACGAGGCGCAGGCTGAAGGCGATGGAGCGGTCGGTGGCGGTGCGGGCGTACTTCCAGCAGGAACGCGCCAGGTAGATCTCGGCGGCGCTGTACATGCCGAAGTAGAGGAGGACGTACGCCTGGAAGACCGGGTCGTGGGCGTAGTAGAGGGAGAAGTCGGTGGGCCGGGTGGTGGCCGGGGTGAGCAGGGCGAACAGCACGGCCATGGCGGCGATGACGGCCCCTGCGGCGAGGAGCAGGTGGCGGCTGCGGCGGCGGGCCGCGTCGAGCGGCTTGGACCAGTGGGCCAGGACGGTGGCCTGGAGCGCGAGGACGAGCATGACGAAGCCCTGGGCGATCGGCACGACGATGTTGGGGACGCCGAGGAGGCCGTCGATCCGCACCCAGACGGGGGTGAGGGAGACGGCGTAGCTGAGCGCGGAGAAGCCGTAGGTGAAGGCCAGGGCGACGAGCGCGGGATCGCGGCGGCTCCCCCGCAGATCGCGGAAGAGGATCAGGAAGCCCGTACCGGCGATGGCCAGGCACAGGGGGTGAAGTACGTCTTTCACGGGTCCCTATTCGGTCAGCGCAGCAGCGTGCGGGCTATGGGGTCGGCTTCCGGGGTGTCCGCGGCGCGTACGGGGGTGGCGATGCGCTCCTGGAGGAGGGAGCCGAGCAGTTCGGCTTCGAACTCCTGCGGCTCGTTGTAGCGGGTCCGGCCGAGGACGAGTTGGACGGTGGCGGGGTCGATGTCGGTGATGAGTCCGCCGAGGTTGCCCGCGGCGAGGGGGGTGTCCCCGCGGTGGCGTCCCAGCATGTGGCCGAACTCGTGGCCGACGATGATCTCGGCGTGGGCGCGGCTGATGGCCGTGTCGTAGAAGACGTAGTCCGTGTCGCCGGTGGCGAGCCACAGGCCGCAGGGGGCGGAGGCGTCGAGCGAGTCGGGGTCGGCCGGGTCCGAGGCGAACGGCATGAGCTTGATCGAGCGGTCGAAGCGTTCCTCCATGAACGGGACGAGGTCCAGGACGCTGTCGACCGCGGGAAGACCGAGACCGTCCACGAACGCGCGGTTGCGGCGCTCGACCTCGTCGGCCTCGCGGTCGGCGGTGCGCTTACGACGCCTGGGCCACATGGGGCTTCCCCTTCCCGTACGGGCGGCGGACGCTGGTCACGACAGGTCCCTTTCGGGATCGGCGGGCAGACCTTCCTCTTTCCGTACGGCTTCGAGGGCCGCCAGCACCTTGCGCTGGCCGGCGGCGGAGACGCCCATGGCGCGCAGGGCGATCTGCTCGACCCCGTTCTCCTTCAGTCTGCGCAGGATCTCGAACTGGGTGGTGATCCTGCGGGTGACCTCGTCCTCGACGAAGTAGGAGGCCTCGACGCCGAAGAACCGGGCGAGCAGGGGAACCATGGTGATGGTGGGGGTCCGCTTGCCCGCGCGCAGGTAGCTGATGTGGGAGCGGGTGTAACTGTCCTCGCCGTAGGACGAGATGGTGCGGGCCACGTGGGCGTTGGTGTACTCCTCCGCTCCCGGTGGGCGGACCCGGTCGAAGAGGAAGTTGAGGCGGTCGCTGAAGGGGGCCCCGGGGCCCGGAACCGGTACCCGGCCCGATCGTGTCGCGTCCGGTCCCTCGGGACTGACGTCTGAGTCCGCCACTGCGTACCGCTCCCTTTCATCAGGCGTAACTATAGTTGACGCCCGTTGCGCGTAACTATAGTTGACGATCCGGGGGCCGGGTCTACGCAGGGGCGCCGCTCAACCGCGCACGGGCTTCTGATACTTCTACAAGCCATGGACATGATCACTCGAAGACAAGCCTTCGGCATCGCCGTCGGCGCGGCCGCCGCCGTGGGGCTGACGGCCTGCGACAAGGGGGGCTCCGGCTCCGCCGCGGCGAGCGCCTCCCCGAACGCCAAGGCCTCCGGCTCGGCGCTCTCCATACCCACCGGCGGCATCGACGAGGTCTACGAGGGCCGCCGCATCCAGATCACCCTCGACCCGGGCGCCCACCACGACGGCCAGCACATGCCGGGACTGCCGACCATCAAGATCGACGGCAAAGAGCTGCACCTCATGCGCAACGCCGACAACAGCTGGGTCACCGTGGTCAACCACTACGAGACCTTCGCCGATCCCGTCTCGGCCGCCAAGGCCGCCGTACGCGACCTCCAGGGCGCGAACCTGATCCCCTTCACCCCGAAGGGAGAGGCCCTGTGACCGTCCGCAAGAGCCAGTCGAAGCTGACCGCCGAGGAGAAGCGCGCCTTCACCAACGCGCTCCTCGAACTCAAGCGCACCGGCGTCTACGACCGCTACGTGAACGCCCACAACAGCTTCCTGATGAGCGACAGCGACTTCGGCGACCGGGTCGGCCACCGCGCCCCCTCGTTCCTCCCCTGGCACCGCCGCTTCCTGCTCGACTTCGAGTCGGCCCTGCAGAAGGTGGACCCGAAGGTCTCGCTGCCGTACTGGGACTGGACCGTGGACCGCACGGCGTCCTCCTCCCTGTGGGCCGCCGACTTCCTCGGCGGCACCAACCGGGCCCGCGACGGGCAGGTGCTCGACGGACCCTTCGCGTACGCGGGGGGCAAGTGGGCCATCACGGTCGGCGTGGACGCGCGCACGTACCTGCGGCGCACCCTCGGCGCGGGCGGCGCCCAGCTGCCGACCAAGGACGAGGTCAACTCCGTGCTCGCCATGCCGACGTACGACTCGGCCCCGTGGAACAGCACCTCGGGCGGGTTCCGCAACCACCTGGAGGGCTGGCGCGGCCCCGGTCTGCACAACAAGGTGCACGTGTGGGTGGGCGGGCACATGGCCAGCGCGGCGTCGCCCAACGACCCGGTGTTCTGGATGCACCACGCCTTCATCGACATGCTGTGGTCGGAGTGGCAGCGCCGGAACCCCAAGTCCGCGTACCTGCCCGCCGCACCCACGGCGAACGTGGTGGACTTCCACGGCAAGCTGCGGCCGTGGAACGACGTGACGCCGGCGGACCTGATGGACCACCGCAAGTTCTACACCTTCGACACCGAGCGGTAGTGCGCGGCGGGGCGCCGGCGTGGTGTTGATCACGCCGCGCCCCGCGGGCCGGGGCGGAACCGCCCGGCGCGGAAATGACTCTTCCTCCCCGATTGTAGTTTTGGTGATGTTTGACGGGTTTGGAGTCATCGAGTGAAGTCCCGGTCCACATTCCTGGCGCCCGCCGCCCTCCTGGCCTCCTCCCTGCTCGTGGCGGGCTGCTCCAGCGGCCCCACGGAGGCCTCGTTCAACGGGAAGGCCCCCGCCAAGGAGTCCAAGGGCGGGCAGAGCGCGGCGCCGCAGGTGCCCTCCAACGTCCAGATGCCGACGAACGTCCGCAAGTGGAACCTCCAGCGCGAGCTGAGTGACGGCACGCAGGTGATGTGGACCACGCTCAAGGGGCCGAAGTCGGGCTTCGAGGGCCGGGTGTGGGCCTGGGTGCCGAAGCAGTACAAGGAGAAGAAGTACGAGAACAGCGCGTTCCCGGTGCTGACGGCGCTGCCGGGCGCCTCCGGCTATCCGACGAACTACTGGTTCGGGGCCGACTTCAAACTCCAGGAGCGGATCGCGCAGCAGGTCGAGGCGGGCAAGTCCCTGCCGTTCATCGTGATGATGCCGGTCCTGAACGCCAAGCTGGACCAGTACTGGGACGGCAGCGACATCCCCGGGCAGCCGAAGATGGGCACCTGGATGTCCGACGACGTACCGGACCTGGCGCGCGAGAACTTCCGCACCTACAAGGACCCCAAGGGGTGGGGCTTCTTCGGCTCCTCGGCGGGCGGTTACGTCGGCATGAAGATGGTCCTGCAGTACCCGGACCGGTTCAGCACGGCGGTCGCGGGCGGGCCCGACACCGCGCCCGATTCGCCGTTCTGGAAGGACCACGAGCCGGAGAGGCTCGCCAACGACCCCGGCCGGCTCGCGGAGCAGCTCGCCAAGAAGAGCGGCCCGAAGGTCCACATCTCCTTCCTGCTCGGCGACAAGGAGGAGGGGGCGAAGGTGAAGGCCTTCAAGGAGAAGATCGGCAAGGGCCCCGTCGAGACGGACCTGCACATCATCCCCAACGCCGGGCACGACGGCTACAAGTACGCCGACGGCCTGTTCCAGGGACCCCTGGAGTGGATCAGCAAGCGCATGATCGGGCCGGTTCCCGGCGCCTGACCCCGCTCGGCCCTCAGGGCTCGCCGTCACCCGTCGCGGACGGGGGCGGCAGCGCGGGCGCCGCGGGGCCGCGACGGGGCCGGCGCTGCCACCAGTGGTGGCGGCGCGGGTGGACCGCGCGGCTCGCGCGGCGGCCGAGGAGGAGATAACCGAGGAGCGCGCCACCGGTGTTGAGGATGACGTCGTCGACGTCGAAGGCCCGGCCCGTCACCAGCGCGCCCTGGATGAGCTCCACGAGCGTCATCACGACGGCCGTCGGGAACGCCACGCGCAGCAGACCGCGGGTCCGCGGCAGGAGGACGGGCAGGAGCACCCCGAACGGGACGCCGAGCAGGAGGTTTCCACCGAGCTGCTCGGCGGCCTCCCGGGCCGGCGCGCCGTCGAGGTAGGCCCTGATCGACGCACCCGGGCGGACGTTGCCGTGCACGAGGCCGGCCGACGCCGCGGACGGTTCGAGGGTGACGCGGGCCAGGGCGATGCCGAACAGGACGGTTCCGGCGAACGCGGCGAGCATCGCCAGGGCGCGCACGAGCGGACGGGCGGGCGGGGGCTGCGACGGCGGCGGGGCGGCGGCCTTCCGCACTCCGCGGCGCCGGGCGCGGCCCCGCCTCGCGGAGGTGGCGGTGTCCTTCGGCACGTCCACTGGTCCACTCCCTCCGGGTCGTTCCGGTTCCGGCGGGGCGGCTGCCCCGGGACCGCGCGTGTACCCCGTCGCGGAGCGTCCACGCGGTCCGCCCGCCGGGGACGGCGGGGTTCCACGGAGCCTGGGCCGGGGCGGATCGAGACCGGGTGGCCGAATATCGACGGAAGCCCGGCGGAGTCCCCCTCGACCGCCCCCGACCGGCCCGCGAATCCACCACCTTTCGGTCAACTTCCTCGACTTCACGTCCAGTTACATCGGAATGTCGAAATGCGTCCGCTGCGCCCGGATCACCCCGGGAGCTACCGTTGCGCTCGCTCGTCCGTCATATGGATCCAGCCATCACACGTAGTCCCACGACCCTGGGAGTTCTCATGGCAGATTTCGACGCGGCCACGTCCTTCGAGGCCCACGACCTGGACCTCGGCGGCATCACCGTCACCGCGATGCGCGACACCGCGGGCGTTTCGGCCCTCGCGGCGGCCTCGTCCACCTCCACCTGTGGCATTCCCACCGCCACCGCCTGTCAGTGCAGCCACCAGCAGCCCCACCTTCCCGGCGTGGTCTGAGCGTGACCCGCTGACGCCCGTCCCGGCCCCGTGCGCAGCGGCCGGGACGGGCACTGCGCCGCCGCCCCCCTCCCCGACCGGGCCGAACAGGAAGGACCGGGACGCCATGACACCCCCTTCGCCCGTCGTGCGCACCGCCCCGTACGCGCTGGTGCGCGCGACGACGCTGAGCCACCCCGCACAGTCCCCGGACGCGGCCTGCTTCCGCGAGGGACTGGAGCGGCTGACGCATCTGGCGAGGGAGTCGGCCCGCCTGCTGCCCGGACTGACCGAGGCCCTGTACGCGAGCCGCGGCGGTCACCCCGACTCCTTCCACCGGGACGTGGTCCTGCCCCTGCGCCGGGCCCTGCACAACGGGCGGGAGCCCCGGGCCGGCGTTCTGGCCGGCCTCGGCGACCTGCCCGAGCGGGTGCCGCAACTGCGGGAGTGGCTGGAGTTACGGGAGCGTCTCGCCTCGGCACGGGCCCGGCTCGCCGGATCGGCGCCCGCCGCGCTGGCGGCGGAACGCGACGCCCTCGCCGCCTGGTGCCGCGAGCCCGCCCTCGCCCTCGCGGCCTCCGCCACCGGCGCGGACCTGCTGGCCGCCGTCGAACGGGCGGGCGCCGGGGCCGGGGCCGGCGGGCGCCGCGCCCGCAAGGAGGAGCCCGGGGTCCTGCGGCACGCCGTGCGCGCCGCCACCCGGAGCAGCCCCGTGTCCTGGTTCACCGCGGTCGGCTGGGGGCCCCTCGCGGGCGGTCCCGACCCGGCGGAGCGGGCCGGCACCGACTGGGGGGACGGCGATCTGCTGGGCCCGACCGGCAACCACGTCCGCACCAGCCGGAGCCTGGTGGCGGCGCTGTGCGAGGCGCTGCTCGCCGACCCGCGCAGGCGGGGCCGGCTCCCGCACCGGATGGCGAGTGCGGCCCGTACCGCCGACGGGCGCGCCACCTTCGCCCGTACCCGGGGCCCCTCCACCGTCGGCCGCTTCCTCGTCACCGACGAGGATGAGGTGGAAGTCGTGGCGAGCGCGCCGCTGGAGCGGGTGGCCGAGCTGTGCCGGACGCCCGCCACGCCCGCGGAACTGGCGGACGCGCTGGCCGCGCCGCAGGACCGCGCGGCCGCCCTCGCGTACGTGGACCAGCTCGTGGACGCCGGTCTGCTGGTCCCGGTAGCGCCCGTCGGACCGCAGGATCCCGATCCGCTGGGCGCTCTCGCCGCCTGGCTGCGACGGGCGGGCCGCGAAGGCGGCGCGGACGACGGGAGGGCCGACGCGGCCCTGGCGGCCCGACTCGACGAAATCGCCGATGCCACACGGAAGTTCGGCGCGACGGACCCGCGCGAGCGGGCCGCGCTGCTCGCGGTCCTGCGCGAGCGGTGGGCGGTCCTGCTCGCTTCGGCGGGGCGGGCACTGCCCCCGGACAACCCCGTTCCCCCCGTGCTGACGGAGGACGTGGTGGCGCGGCGGCCGGTGGCCGCCGACGCCCTGTTCACCGCCGACGACCACGAGGCACTGCGTGAAGTCGGCGCCCTGGCGGAGCTGTTCGATCTCGGACACCTGGCGCGGCGGGCCCTGCGGGACCGCTTCGTGGCCCGGTACGGCCGGGGCGGGGTCTGCCACCCCGTCTGGGACTTCGGCAAGGAGACGGTGGAGGCCTGGGAGGACACCGTCCGGAACGCGCTGCTCCCCCCGGACGGAGACCTGACCGCGCTGCCGACCCGCGCGGCCGAACTCGTCCGGCTGCGGGCGGCGTTCGGGGCCGAAGTGTCGGCCCGCACCGGATCCCCGGAGGATCCCGACGCCGATGTGGTGCTGCCTCCCGAGCTGGTCGGGGCCTTCGCCGCGCGGCTGCCGGGCTGGGCGGCGTCGCGCCCGCTGTCGTACGCGCACTTCGTCCAACGGGACGCCCAGCGCGGCCTGTTGTGCGTGAACCACACCTACGGCGGCTGGGGGCGGGTCGGGAGCCGGTTCCTCGGCCTGCTCGACCCGGGGGCGACCGCCGCGGTCGCGGAGGAGGTCGTGCGCGGCCTGGGACCCGGGGCCCGGCCGGTGCAGTTCCGTCCGGTCCACGGCTTCAACGCGAACCTGCAGCCGCGGTTCGTGCCGGACGAGGTCGTCGCGGAGGAGCACGGCCCCGCCGGGACCACGGACGGCGGCCGGCCGCCGATCGCGGACTCCGACGTGGAGCTCTTCCACGACGAGACCGACGACCAGGTGCGGCTGCGGCTGCGCGACACCGGCGAGCCGCTGGACGTCCTCTATCCGGGTCTGCTGGTGACCGGCCTGCTCACCACGCGCTGCGCCCCCCTGGTCCACGACCACCCGGAGGGGGTCGTCTCCTTCGCCTCGCTGGTGCCCCGCCGGGTCACCGAGGTGCCCGGCGGGCAGCTGGTCCGCACTCCCCGGCTGCGGCACCGGCACGTCGTGCTCCGGCGCCGCCGCTGGAAGCTGGCCGCCGGCACGGTGGCGGCCCTGCGCGGCGAACTGGCCGCCGCCGGGGCCGAGGTCCCCTTCGAGGCCGCCGCGCGCTGGCGGGCCCTGCTGGGCGTCCCCGACCAGCTGTTCCTGCACCCGCCGCTCGGCGCGCCGGCGGGCGCCGGCGGGGCGGAGGACGGCGCGCCGGCCCGGCCGGCGCCGCCGAAGCCGCAGTTCGTCGACCTCGGCAACGCCCTGCACCTGCGGTGCCTCGACAAGTGGCTGGCCCGTCACCCCGACGGACTGGTGCTGGAGGAGGCACTGCCCGCTCCCGGAGGCCGACGGCGGGCGACGCGCGCCGTCGAGGTCGTGGTGGAGACCTACCGGGAGGGGTGCGCCTCATGACCGCCGCGCTGCAGGGGGCGCCCGGGGTGACCGGGGGTACCGGGGCACCCGACGCGCTGGATTCGCTGCGGCACTGGCGGCTGCGGCCCGGTGTCACCGCCTCGGCCCTCGCGCGGGGCCTGCACCTGCGCGGCTGGATCACCAGCATCACCCTGGAGGGAAGCCCCGCGCTTCCCGCACTGTGGCGGATGGTGGAAGACGCCCTGCGCACGGGGGGCGCGGCGGACCTCGCGGCCCGCACGGGGGCCGGTACGCCGCTGCGCGGTGCGCTGTGCACGCTGATCGGGCAGCTCCACGCGCACGGGATGCTGGTCGAGGACGTCGCCCTGCCGGCCGCCGGCCCCGCCCACGACTGGCTCCTCAAGGTCGCCGCCCGTCCCGCCGACGCGGCGGCCGCGCTCGCCGCCGCCCGGGTGGAGGTCCGCGCGGCCGGTCCGGGCGGAGCCCTCGTCACGGCGGCGCTACGGGCCCTGGCGCACGCCGGGGTCGGCGCCGCCCGGTACGCGCCCGGGGCCGGGACGTCGGCAGGAGGCCCGGTGTTGCTCACGGCCACCCTCGCCGACGGCACCGAACGGGCGGTGGGGGCCGCCGTCCACCCGGACGGCGCGTTCGTGACCCCGGTCGGCGCCCGCGCGCGGGCCGGAACCGACACGGCCGCGCTCGCGGAGCGGCTCGGGATCGGGAACGGGAACGGGAACGGGAACGGCAAGGGCGGCGGCGGCAACGGGTTCCACGACTCCCCCGCCCCGGGGGCACCCACCACGGCCGCCGCGCCACCCGCCCTGACCGCCCTCGTCGCGGGCGCGGCCGTACAGCGGCTGCTGTGCGCGGTCACCGGGCTGCCCGATCCGGAATCGGCGGACGACCCCGGCGATCCGGGGCGCCCGGCCCGGTTCCCCTCGGCCCTGGTCGCCGGACAGGACCCGGCGCACGCGGCCTACCACCCCTGGCTCGGGGGCCCGCTCGACCCGGCTCCGCCGCCCGCCACCCTCGACGAGGCCCTGGCCGGCGTGGCCGCGCTGGGCGACGCGCGCCTCGGCGTGCTGCCGGCTCCGCTGGCCGGATCGCTGCCGCAGCTTCCCGTGGCGCTGGCCGGCTGCGCGGCCCCCGGCGGCGGGCGGCTGACGGCCGGCGCCGGGCGCGCCGACCTCGCCCGGCTCGACGCCCTGTGCCGTGCGGCGGAGCTGCGGCTGGGGGCGGAGCGGCCCGGGGCCGTCGTGGGCGCGGGCCCCGGACACGCCGTGGGGCGGGCGCTGCGCCGCGCCGCGGTGGGGCTGCCCGGTACGGGGAGCGCGTGCCGGGACGGGTACGGCGACGGGTACGGGGGCGGGCATCGCCAGGCCCGCCACTGGTGGTCCGTCCTCACCCGGCGCCTCGGGGTGCGGGCGGAGCTGACCGTGACGGGGCTCGACGCGGGCGGCACGGCGTACCGGGCCGAGGTGCGCGCGGTCGGGAGGGCACGAGGGCCGTTGCTCGGGCAGGCGGTGGAGGCCACCGCGGGCGATGCGGCCGCCTTCGCGGCCCTGGCCGCGGTGGTCCGCGTACAGGCCGGGGCAGCGGAGCCGGCGGTCCGTCACATCACCTCGCCCGGCGGAGAGTTGTGTCCGCTCGCGACGGCAGGCGTGGATCCGGCGCCCTGGGAGGACGAGGGCTGGCCCGCCGGATGGTGGGCCCGGGTCGCCGGGCACGAAGCCGCTCTGCACGCCACCCTGTTCCGCCTGACGGGCCTGCGCGCCTTCCCGTGGGAGCCCGCCGGGCCGCGGGCCCGCACTCTCGTGACCGCGCTGCGCGGCTGCGGCTTCACCGTGCTCGACGCCCCGGACGGCGTCGGCACCGACACGGAAGGGGGATCGCGGTGACGACCCCGTCGGCGCCCTCCGTCGCCCGCACCCCGCTCGGTGCGGCCCTCGCGGCGGCCGGGCTGACCGTCCTCGACGCGCGCGGGGCCCTGGAGACCGCGGCGGGCCGGGCCGTGGTCGTCCTGGACGAGTGGACCCTGGAGGACGCCGCCGCGCTGTCGCGGCACGCCCTCGACCACCCCGTGACCCTGCTCCCGGTGCGCTGCGACGGGGCGCTGACGGTCGTGGGCCCGGTACTGCGGCCGGGCGCGGTGGGCTGCGTCTCCTGCACGGAGTACCGCAGGCTCGCCACCATCGGCGGCCGCGTCCCGTGGCACAGCCCCGGGTTGCGGCTGGCGGGCCGCCCCTCCCCCGCCCTGGTGGACGCCGTGGTCGCACTGGCCGCCGAGCTGCTGGGGCGCCCCGCTCCGGCCCCGGGCGCCGGCGCGGACGTACGGATCCTGCACGGCGGGCACGCCACCTGGTCCGGGCACACCTTCCGCCCGGTCGGCGGGTGCGCGGTGTGCCTGCCGCTGCCCGAGGACGCCGCCGGGGCGGCCCGCCCCCGGTGGGCACCGCAGCCGCTGCCGGACCCGGAGGTGCTGCGGGGGTCCAACTCCCGTACGGACCGGGCCGCTCTGCGCGCCGAGCTGTACGACGAGCGGTTCGGCCCGGTCCACCGGGTGGTGCGCACCGAGGATTCCGCGCACAGCCTCACGAGTGCCTACGTCACCCTGGGCCGGGACCTGCCGGACGGCGGGTACGGGCGTGCCACCGACTACGACGGCAGCGAACGGGTGGCCCTCTTCGAGGCGGTCGAGCGGCTGTCCGGGATGAGCCCGCAGGGGCGCCGCACCGTACTGCGGGCCTCCTACGCGGAGTTGGGGCCGGAGCGGGCCGTGGACCCGGAGCGGCTGGGGCTGCCCGATCCGGCCCACCACGGTCATCCCGCCTCGCCGACCGTGCCGTACACACCGGGGCTGGAGCTCGACTGGGTGCACGGCTGGTCACTCACCCGAGGGCGTCCGGCAGCCGTGCCCGAGCACGTCGCGTACTGGGATCCCGGTCCGGGGCGGCCGCGGGTCGTCTACGAGTGCTCCAGCGGCTGCGGCCTGGGCAACAGCCCGCAGGAGGCGGCCCTGTACGGGCTGTTCGAGGTGGCCGAGCGGGACGCGTTCCTGATGGCGTGGTACGGGAGGACGCCGCTGCGCCGGATCGCGCTGCCGGACGAGGACCTCGAAGTGCTGCACCTCGCCGACCGGGCGGAGCTGGCCGGCTACCGGCTCACGGTGCTGGACGCCACGAACGACTTCGGCGTCCCGGCGGTCGTCGCGATCGCCCGGCACACCCGTCCCCGGTCGGCGGCGCCGCAGGTCTTCCTGGCCGCGGGGGCGCACCACGATCCGCGTAGGGCGATCCGTTCCGCCGTGGTGGAGACGGTGACGAACCTCTTCCACTCCGGTCAGCGGCTGCGGGCCGAGCCGGACGCCTTCGATCCGCTGCGGCTGCGCGCCATGCTGGAGCGGCCCGAACTCGTGGTAGACCTGAGCGACCACACCGCCCTCTACGGTCTCCCGGAGGCCCGGCCGCGCACGGACGTCCTCTTCGGCGACGACCGGCCGACCCCGTGGCGGGAGGCCTGGCCGGGCGCACCGGAACCGGTGACGGACCTGTCCGCGCTGCTCGACGTGACGGTACGCCGCCTGGCGGGGGCCGGTCTGGAGGTGATCGTGGTCGGGCAGGACGAGCCGGGCGTGCGCGAGCGCCTCGGCCTGTACACGGCCAAGGCCGTGGTGCCGGGGGCGTTGCCGATGACCTTCGGGCACGTCAACCGCCGTACCCGGGGGCTGCCCCGTCTCCTGGAGGTCCCGCACCGCCTGGGCCGCGCCCCCGGTCCGCTGCGCCACGACGAACTCCCGCTCCACCCGCACCCGTTCCCCTGACCCGGGCCGGCCCCGGGGCGGGGCCGCCCCCCTTCACCGGGGCCGGGTCAGGTGGATCACGAGGGGCCGGGACGCAGCGGCTTCCGGTACCAGGCCACGTCCCAGAACCTGTCGAACTTCCGGCCGACCTCCTCGAAGACGCCGACCGGGCGGAAGCCGAACCGCTCGTGGAGCCGCTGGGACGCCGCGTTCGGCAGGGTGACGCCGGCCAGCGCCACATGGACGTCCTCCTGCTCCAGCACCTCGAAGAGCGACGCGTAGAGCAGGCTGCCGATGCCGCGTCCCGTGCATTCGGGCGCGAGGTACACGCTGGTCTCCACGGAGGTCGCGTAGGCCCGCTTCGGGCGGAACGGGCCGCTGGTGGCGTAGCCGAGCGGCTTCCCGCCCTCCTCGGCCACCAGGAGCCGGTGCGGGCCGGAGGCGGGATGGTCCAGCAGCCACGGCCGGCGCCGTTCCGGGGTGAACGGCTCGGTGTCGAAGGTGACCGGCGTGGCGGTGACGTAGTGGTTGTAGATCCGGGTAAGTCCGGCGAGGTCGTCCTCGGTGCCGGGCCGGATCCTCGTCGTCGCGCCGGCCGGGTGCGTGTGCGCCGTCATGTTCATCCCGAGGACGGTAGACGGCCCCTGTTACGCCGCCGTTTCGCCTGCCGCGGGCGCACCACCGTGCCGACGGCCGTCGTCGATCACCCGGCGGGTACGCTGCAGCACATGTCGGAACCGGTGCAACTCCTCATACACATCACCACCCTTCCGGGACGCGGGCCCGAGCAGATCGCCGCGTTCGAGCGCCTCGCGCCGGTCGTCCGCGCCGAGGAGGGGTGCCTGCGGTACGACATGCACCAGGTGAGCGGGGAGCCGGACCGCTTCGTCCTCATCGAGCGGTGGTCCTCCCAGGAGGCGCTCGCCGCCCACGACGCCACCGCGCACATGGTCGAAGCCGATGCGGCGAGCCCGGTGTTCCGGGCGGGCCCCGCCGTGGTCGTCCGGCTCGCGGCCGAACCTCTGGCCTGACGGCACGCGGGGAGGAGAGGTACGTCATGGACGTGATGCGCGGGGTCGTCCGGCGTGAGCATCTGGCGGAGGCCGCGCGTGCGGCCCTGGGAGGCGGGCAGCGGCTCGACCGGGTGTCGCGGCTTCGGGGCGGCAGCAAGAAGGGCGTGTACCGGCTGGGATTCGACGACGGCTCCACCGCCGTCGTCTACGTCTGGGACGAAGGCGAGAACTACTGGCCCACCGCGCACGGCGGGGCCGCCGACCGCCTGGCGGACCCCCTTGCGCCCGCCTCCGGCATCGAGCTGTTCGAGGCGGCCCACAGGCGTCTGGAGGCCCTCGGGGTCCGTACGCCCCGCGTGCATCTGGCCGACCGGAGCGGGCGGTGGTGCCCGGCCGACATCGCCGTGGTCGAGGACGTACCCGGCGAGAACCTCGAAGCGCTGCTCGACGGCGATCCGCGCCGCGCGGAGACGGCCCTCGCCCGGCTCGCCGGGGTGCTCGACGTGCTGCGACGCCACTCGGGTCCCGGCTTCGGAAAGGTCGCGCTGCTCGACGACGGCGGTACCGCCCACGGCCGTTCGTGCGAGGAGGTCGTCCTCGGCCGGGCGCTCGCCGACCTCGCCGAAGCCGCCTCGCGCGACGCCCGGATCGCCCGCGCGGGTGCCCGTCTGGAGGACGAGGTGCGCCGGCTGGCGGCCGCCGTGCCCCCGCGCGCGCAGTACGGTCTCGTCCACGGGGAGCTCGGACCGGACCACGTCCTGGTGGACGGGGACGGGCAGCCGGTCCTCATCGACATCGAGGGCCTGATGTTCTTCGACGTCGAGTGGGAGCACGCGTTCCTGCGCATCCGGTTCGCCGAGCACTACCGGCGCCTGAACGGCTCCGGGCTCGACGAACGGAGGCTGGACTTCTACGCGTTGGCGATGCGCCTGTCCCTCGTCGCCGGACCGCTGCGGCTCCTCGACGGCGACTTCCCGGACCGCGAGGCCATGCGGGGCATAGCCGAGTACAACCTCCGCCAGGCCCTCGCCCTGCTGCCCGCCCACGGCCGCTGACACGCCGGAGGGCGGGCACCCCGGGGTTCAGCCGCCGCCGGTCAGCTGATCGCCCAGGGGGCTGCGGCGGTACAGGACGTGCCGTCCGTCGCGCGCCCGGGTCACGAGTCCGGTCGCGTACAGCACCCGCAAGTGCTGCGACACCGCGCTCGGGGTGACCCCGGTGCGGCGGGCGATCTCGACCGTGGGGAGCGGCGCGTCGAGCAGCCCCAGCAGCCGGGTCCGGGACGCGCCGAGCAGGGACACGAGGGCGGAGGGGTCGGGGAGGGGCTCCGGGGCCCACAGGGTCGCCAGCCCGCGGCTCGGGTACGACATCATGGGCGCCTCGTCCGCGCCGACCGGTGGTGCGGGTTTGTTCGCGAACACGGACGGTACGAGCAGCAGCCCCCGCCCGGAGGCGCGGGCGTGATACCGGCTGACCATCTGACCGATGTGCAGCACGCCGTCGTGCCAGCGCAGGTTCGGGTGCATGTCGGCGAACAGCAGGCGGGCGCCCCCCACGGCCAGTTGCCGCGCGCGGTACGTCATGTCGGCCTCCAGCAGCAGCCGCATCCGCGGCCACACCGGCTCGACGGCGACCTGCCAGTACCGCCGCAGCAGGTCGCACAGGGCGTCGCGGAGCGCGAGGACGGATGCGTCGTCGGCGGCGCGGGCGGCGCGCAGTTCGTCGGGGAGCGGGTCCGGGGCGTGCGTGGCCAGCAGGTCGCGCCGGACCGTGGCGGGGCCGGTCCGGCCCACGACGGCCAGTTCGTCCTCGAAGGCCGGCTCGAAGCACGCGGGACGCGGCGTGAGGAAGTCGGGCAGTGTGCGCCGCGACGCGACCACGGACATCAGCAGGCCGGTGTCGAGCCCGCCGAGCCGGCCGAGGACGGTCCGGCGCCACGGCAGGTGCAGCGCGGACAGTCCCGGGTCGCGCAGCACCCGGAGGCTGAGCACGGTCTCGTGCAGGGGCGAGATCGCGAACCGCGTGTCCGCCAGGTCCTCGACGCCCAGTTCGTAGCTGATCATCAAGCCATACGCTACATCGATTGGCGCGCAGCGCCCCGTGCCGTGGACTTCCCCGCATGACACCTCCGACTCCCACGCGGGAACCGGCGATCGTCACCGGGGGGACCGCCGTGCGGCGGCCCATGGGTGACGGGACCACCCTGGGTCCCCGCACGGTGCTGCTCCTGGCCCTGACCTGCGCCGTCGGCGTGGGCAACGTCTACTTCCCTCAGGCGATCACCCCGCTCGTCGCCGCCGGGCTCGGCACGACGCCCGATGCCTCGGCGCTGGTGGTGACCGCCACGCAGATCGGCTACACGACCGGGATCCTCCTGCTGGTACCGCTCGGCGACCGGATCCCGTACCGGCCCTTCATCGTCACCCTGCTCCTCCTCTCCGGGCTCGGCCTCCTCGCCGCGGGGTGCGCCCCCGCCCTGCCGGCCCTGGTCGCGGCGGCCGCCTGCGTCGGCGTCACCACGGTGGCCGCCCAGCTGATCGCCCCGCTGGCGGCGGGGATGGTGGCCCCCGACCGCCGCGGGGCCGTGATGGGCACCCTGCTGAGCGGGTCGATCGGCGGGATGCTGCTGGCCCGTACGTTCAGCGGCACGCTCGGCGAGCGGCTGGGCTGGCGTGCCCCCTACCTGGCAGCGGCGGTCGTGGTGCTGCTGCTCGCCCTCGTCCTCGTCCGCGCCCTGCCGGTCACGGCCCCGCCGCCGCCCCGGCCGTACCGGGTGCTGCTGGCGGAGTGCCTGCGCCTGTTGCGCACCGAGCCCGAACTGCGCCGTTCCTGCCTCTACCAGGCGACCGTCTTCGGTGGTTTCTCGGCCGTCTGGACCTGTGTGGCCCTGCTCCTCGCCGGTCCCGCCTACCGTCTGGGCGGGGAGGCGGTGGGCATGCTCGCCCTGGTCGGGGCGGTGACCATGGCCTGCACTCCGCTCGCCGGGCGTCTGGTGGACCGCGGGGGCTCCGATCCCGTGAACCTGGTGTGCCTGCTCGGGGTCATCGTCGCGGCCGCGGTCCTCGTGGCGGGCGCCCTGGGCGGGACGGCGGGGGCGGTCGCGCTGGTCGTGGGCACGCTGCTGCTGGACGTCGCGATGCAGTGCGGCACGGTCGCCAACCAGGCCCGGGTCTTCGCCCTGCGTCCCGACGCCCGCAGCAGGCTCAACACCGCCTACATGACCTGCGCCTACCTGGGCGGCAGCGTCGGCTCGTGGGCCGGCGTGCGGGTCTACGACCGGGCCGGCTGGCCGGGCGTGTGCGGGCTCGTGGCCCTCCTCGCCGCCCTCTCCCTCGCCCGCCACCTGGCGGCGTCGTACGGGCGCGGGTCCCGCGAGGGCGGCCGTGGGGCACGGGTGCCGGAGGCCGGCGGACGGGGGTGACGTCCGGAGCGCCGGGGCGGACGGTCCGGACGGAGGAGGACGGCCCGCAGAAGGACGGCCCGGAGAAGGACGGCCCGGAGGAGGACGGCCCGGAGAAGGACCGGTGGACGGGACCGCGGGCACGGGCGGAGGTTTCCGGTCGTGCCCGCTTCCCCGCGGCTATTCGACGGTCGCCCAGTCCAGGGTCCGCGCGACCGCCTTCTTCCAGCCCTCGTAGCCTTCGGCCCGCTTGTCCTCGGACCACTGGGGCTCCCACCGCTTGGACTCCTGCCAGTGCGTGCGGAGCTCGTCCGTGTCCTGCCAGAACCCGGTGGCCAGTCCGGCCGCGTACGCGGCGCCGAGGGCCGTGGTCTCGGCGACGACGGGGCGGCTGACGGGTACCCCGAGGATGTCCGCCTGGATCTGCATGCACAGGTCGTTGGCCGTGACTCCGCCGTCGACCTTGAGTACGTCCAGGTGTACCCCGGAGTCCTGTTCCATGGCCTCCACGACGTCGCGGCTCTGGTAGCAGATGGCTTCCAGGGTGGCGCGCGCCAGGTGTCCGCTGTCGTTGTAGCGGGCGAGGCCGACGATGGCGCCGCGGGCGTCGGAGCGCCAGTAGGGCGCGAACAGGCCCGAGAAGGCCGGCACGAAGTACATGCCGCCGTTGTCCTCGACCGTAAGGGCCAGGCGCTCGCTCTCCGCGGCATCGGTGATGATCTTCATCTGGTCGCGCAGCCACTGCACGGCCGAGCCGGTGACGGCGATGGAGCCCTCCAGGGCGTACACCGCGGGCTCGTCGCCGAAGCGGTAGGCCACGGTGGTGAGCAGGCCGTGCTCGGAATGGACCAACTCGTTGCCCGTGTTGAGCACGAGGAAGTTGCCGGTGCCGTAGGTGTTCTTGGCCTCGCCGGGCGCGTAGCAGACCTGCCCGACGGTGGCCGCCTGCTGGTCGCCGAGCACGCCCGTGATCGGGATCGCCGCCCGCAGGGGGCGGGAGCTGCGTGTGACGCCGAAGGCGGTGGGGTGCGAGGAGGAGTGGATGGCGGGGAGCATCGCGCGCGGGATCCCGAAGAAGCCGAGGAGTTCGTCGTCCCAGTCCAGGCTCTCCAGGTCCATCAGCATGGTCCGGCTGGCGTTGGTGACGTCGGTGGCGTGGATGCCTCCGTCGGGGCCCCCGGTGAGGTTCCACAGGACCCAGCAGTCGGTGTTGCCGAAGAGCGCGTGTCCCTGCTCGGCGGCTTCGCGGACGCCCTCCACGTTCTCCAGGATCCACTGGATCTTCCCGCCGGAGAAGTAGGTGGCCGGTGGCAGCCCGGCCTTGCGGCGGATGACGTCGCCCTGGCCCGAGCGGTCGAGCGCGGCCGCGATCGAGTCGGTGCGGGTGTCCTGCCAGACGATGGCGTTGTAGTACGGGCGGCCGTTGCGCGGGTCCCAGACGACGGTCGTCTCGCGCTGGTTGGTGATGCCGATGGCCGCCAGGTCGGCCGGGGAGAGGTTTCCGTGCCGGAGCGCGTTCTGGATCACCGAGTTGGTGCGCTCCCATATCTCCACCGGGTCGTGCTCGACCCATCCCGACCTGGGAAGGATCTGTGCGTGCTCCAGCTGGTGCTTCGCGACCTCGTTGCCCGCATGATCGAAGATCATGAACCGGGTGCTCGTGGTGCCTTGGTCCACCGCGCCGACGAAGTCCGCCATGGTGGTGCCGCCTCTCTTGGGGGGAGAGCCCGTCCCGCGGCGGGGCGGTTTCGCCGCCCCGGGCGGGGGATGACGTCGGGCTGAGGGTCAGGGTTCTTCGGTGATCGGAACGACGCCCTCGGGCTCGGCCTCGGCGGTCGGCAGGAACTGGCCGATGAAGAACCTGTACAGAGCCGCTCCGATCAGGCCTCCGACCAGCGGGCCGACGATGGGCACCCAGAAGTAGAAGTTCCCGTACTGATCTCGCCAGGCCCCTCCGTAACCGGTGAGGAAACTGGCGAGCCGCGGACCGAAGTCACGGGCCGGGTTGATCGCGTACCCCGCGTTCGTGCCCCAGGCCATCCCGATCGCGACGACGATCAGTCCCACGATGAACGGCGCCAGGTTGGCACCGGGCGGGTTGTTGAGCAGGTCCGTGACCGCGAGGATGAGCAGCAGCAGGAGCGCCGTACCGATGATCTGGTCCCGTAGCGCGCCCCATTCGGTGACCGGCAGGTTCGGGTTGCCGTTCGCCGGGAGCGTGGAGAAGACGCCCTGCGACTTGATGGTGTGGGTGGGGTCGTACTTGGCCAGCGCCTCGGTGTAGTTCCACCGCACGATGAGGGCGGCCACGAACGCGCCGGCGAACTGCGCCAGCACGTAGGGTGCCACCTTCTTCCACGGGAAACCCTTGAAGGCAGCCAGCGCGACGGTGACCGCCGGATTGAGGTGGGCACCACTCATGCGCCCCGCGACGTACACGCCCAGGGTGACGGCCAGGCCCCAGGCCCACGCGATGCTGTCGTGGTTTCCGAGGCCGCCGGGCGGGTCGGTGAGTCCGCCGCCCGCGACCACTTGGGCCACGACGCCGCAGCCGAAGAGGATGAGGACCATCGTGCCGGCGAATTCGGCGGACACTTCGCCCACCAGCCCCGATGCCTTGAGACGATCAACCATGTGAGCCTGCTTCCTTGCCGGCGGAGACCGGCTGTCACATCGGCCCGTCGGTGCCGCCGCCAGCCGCGGGGCCCGGCGGGCGGTCGCTCGTGCGGAGGCTCGGCGCCCGTCGTGGCACACGCTGGATGCGCGGGGACGGACCACGGGAAGAATCTCCGCACGTGCCGCATACCCGGTCGTATCGATCTAATCACTCGATCAGCGGAGCTGCTCCTTGTGGCCGTCCACGCGCGGGAAGCGCCGGCCATCAGGTGACCCGAGGGGTTGACACCCAAAAAGTGTGAGTGATTGAGTACTCACATGCAATCGGAACGCCAACGCCAGCTGTCCACCGCGGAGGAACGCCGCGAGACGGTGCTGCGCACCGCCATCGGAGCGTTCGCCGCGCGGGGGTACTTCGGCACCACGACCACGGAGGTCGCCAAGGCCGCCGGGATCTCGCAGGCGTACGTCTACCGGCTCTTCCCCAACAAGGAAGCCCTGTTCGTGGCGGTCGTGGACCACTGCTTCGTACGGGTGCGGGCCAGCCTGGAGGCCGGCGCGGCCGGTGCGCGCGGCAGCTCGCCGGAGGCCGTGCTCTCCGCGATGGGCGACGCGTACGCCCATCTGATCAGCGACAAGGATCTGATGCTGGTCCAGCTGCACGCCCAGGCCGCCGCGGTCTCCGAGCCCGCCGTCCGCGAGGCCGTGCGGGCCGGTTACGCCCGTACGGTCGAGTACGTACGCGGGGCTTCCGGCGGCGACGACCGTCAGATCCAGGAGTTCTTCGCCGTCGGGATGCTCTGCCACCTGGTGGTGTCGATGGACGCCGGGGCGGTCGACGCGCCCTGGACGCGCACCCTGACCGCCGGCATCCGGCACTACTGACAGCCGGCTCCCCCAGGACGGCGGCCCACCAGAGGTCGGGTCGCCGTCCCTGCGGGGCAAAGAGTGAGTGGTTAACCACACATATAGAGAAGGAGCGTCACCCGTCATGAGCACCGAACGCATCCAGCGGCCCGAGCCCACCCCCCGCGTCACGATCGACGAGAGCGCGCCGGCCGTCGTACGGCTGTCCGCCAGCGTCAACGCCCCCCTCGACACCGTCTGGCGCCTGCACACCGACATCGACGCCTGGCCCGACTGGAACCCGGACGTCACCCGGGCCGCGCTGGACGGCCCCCTCACCCCCGGCGCCACCTTCCGGTGGCTCACCCACGGCCTCGACATCACCTCCACCGTCCTGCAGTTGGTCCCCGGCGCGCGCATCGTCTGGGGCGGCCCGGCCCAGGGGATCGACGGCGTACACGTGTGGACCTTCGAGGAGGCGGACGGCGCCGTCACGGTCCGCACCGAGGAGTCCTGGTCCGGGGCGCCCGTGGAGGCCTCGCCGGAGCTGCTGCGGCAGGCGCTCCGCGACTCCCTCGTGCAGTGGCTCGCCCGGCTGAAGGAGCGGGCCGAGCGCGCGTGACCGCACCTACCTGATCCACCACGTTGGCCTCGGCCGACGGGCAGGTGCGCTGGTTCGGGATCGGCCGGGGTTTCGCCTTGCACCTCGCCAACGCCTACGAGGACGCCCGCGGGAGGATCCTCGTCGAAGGCCCGTCCGTGGGCCGCGACGGCCGGTGCGGCCGTTCGACGCCGGTCAGCTCCCCGGCGAGGCCGACGCCGGGGATCCGGCCCTGGCGACGGTGGCCACGGTCCACCGGCCGCGCCGGGTGCCCGCCGTGATCCACGGCTCGTGGATCCCGGACGTCGGGGCGACGGCGTCGGGGTGGGCCTCGTCCACATCGAGGCCCACCAGCCCGGGGAACCGGTAGGGGTCGAGCGCCCATCGCGGCGTCCGCGACGACAGTGCGTACGTGGGCTGCGTGTCCATCGGACCTCCAATGTCATGACCGAACGCGAGGACTCATCACTCTGTGCTCCCGGTTGCGCACCGCGCTCCGCCCCACCCGAACGCACCCAACGGCATCTCGTCACACCACGACAAGACCCTCGTGCCGCGGGCGGCCGGAGCGGACCGGGGTCGTCGCCCGCTACGTGGCGGTGGCTTCTCCGTCACCCTCGCCGTCGCCGACGGGCGGCTCGGCCGCCGCGGGGTCCAGGATCCGGTCGAGGAAGTTCCTGGTCCGCTCGTGTGCCGGGCGCGTGATCACCTGCGCCGCCGGCCCCTGCTCGACGATCACTCCCCCGTCCATGAACACGACGCGGTCCGCGACCTCCCGGGCGAAGCTCATCTCGTGGGTGACGACCATCATGGTCATGCCCTCGCCGGCGAGCAGCCGCATCACCGAGAGGACCTCGCCGACGAGTTCGGGGTCGAGCGCCGAGGTCGGCTCGTCGAAGAGCATCACCTCCGGCCCCATCGACAGGGCCCGGGCGATCGCCACGCGCTGCTGCTGTCCGCCGGACAGCTGGGCCGGGAAGGCGCCCGCCTTGTCCGCGAGACCGACCCGTTCCAGGTTCTCCCGGGCGACCTCGGCGGCCCGGACCTTGTCCCGGCCCAGCACCCGCCGCTGCGGCAGCGTGAGGTTGCCGGTGACGTTCACGTGCGGGAAGAGGTTGAACTGCTGGAAGACCATCCCGATGCGGCGGCGGACGGCGTCGATGTCGACGTCGGGGTCGGTGAGTTCGGTACCGCCGACGTGGACGGTGCCCCGGCTCGGTTCCTCCAGCAGGTTCACGCAGCGCAGCAGCGTCGACTTGCCGGAGCCGGATGGCCCGATGACGCAGACGACCTCGCCGGGGGCGACGTCCAGGTCGATGCCGCGCAGGACGTGGTTGTCGCCGAAGGACTTGTGCAGGTCACGGATCTCGATCTCCGGGCGGTCCGCCGGCGCCGCGTCCGCCGGTGGTGTCTGCTGTGGCATGTCTTCCTCACGTGGCCTTGTCGGCACGGGCTTCCAGGCGGCGCACCACGAAGCTCAGCGGCACGGTCACCAGGAGGTAGCACAGACCCGCGACCAGGATCGGGGTGGAGTTGGCGGTCTCGCTGGCGAGGTCCCTGCCGAATTTCGTCAGTTCCCGCTGCTCCAGTGTCACTCCGAGGAAGAGCACCAGGGAGGAGTCCTTGAAGAGCAGGACCAGTTCGTTGGTGAGCGGCGGGATCACGATCCGGAAGGCCTGCGGGATGATCACCGAGGCCATGGCGCGGGCGTGCGAGAAGCCCAGCGAGCGGGCCGCCTCCATCTGTCCCTTGGGCACGGCCTGGATGCCGGCCCGAATCGTTTCCGCCATGTACGCGGCCGCCACCAGCCCGAGGCCGAGCGCGACCTTGCCGTAGATACCTCCGGGGATCTCGGCGCCGGGGAAGGCGAGCGGCACCGCCACGCCCACGAAGATGAAGATGAGCAGCGCGGGCAGGCCCCGGAACAGTTCGATGTAGACACCGGCGACCCACCGGTAGGGGCCCACCGAGGACAGCCTCATCATGGCCACGACCAGGCCGAGCACGAGGCCGAAGAGGAATCCGGAGAAGGTGTACACCACCGTGTTGCGCAGGGCGACGGTGATGATGTCCGGGAAGAGCCGGGCGGCCAGGCCGGGCTGCGCGAACTGGTTCGCCAGCCGGCCCCAGTCTGCGAGGACGACCACCAGGACCAGCACGGCCACGAAAACCGCGTACTGGATCCACTGCCAGACCCGGCGCCGTTGGCGCCGGGTCAGCCGAGAGGTCACGACGTGGCCTGGGGCAGGGGGCCGATCCACTGCTCGTAGAGCTTCTTGTAGGTGCCGTCGGCCTTGGCGGTGGTGATCGCCTTGTCGATCGCGGCGAGGAGGGCGGCGTTGCCCTTCTTCACCGAGAAGCCGTACTTCTCTCCGGTGTCGATGTTCTGGCCCAGGACGAACTCGGCGGCGTTCGCCTTGTCCTTGAGCCAGCCCTGGACGACGGGGTAGTCGATCACGACCGCGTCGACCTGGCCGGTGCGCAGTCCGTTCAGCACCGCGTCCGAGCTCTCGAAGGAGACCGGGTTGAACCCCTGTGCCTTGGCGTAGCTCTCCCCGGTGGTCTCCGCCTGCGCGCCCAGTTTCCCGCCCTTGGCCTTGAGCTCGGCGAGCGTGGTGACACCGCTCTTCTTGCTCGCGAGGAGGGCCTGGGTCGCGTCGAAGTAGGGGACGGAGAAATCCACGTTCTTCTTGCGTTCGTCGGTGATCGTCATGCCGGCCGCGGCGAGGTCGCACTGGCCGGAGTTCAGGAAGGCCCCGGTCTTGAAGTTTTCGAACGGGGTGTCGAGGATCTTCTGTTCGACCTTCAGGTTCCGGGCGACGAGGTCGATCAGGGCCACGTCGAAGCCGACGACCTTGCCGTTCTGCTCGAACTGGAAGGGCGGATAGGGCAGATGGGTGCAGGTGGTCAGTTTGCCCTTCTCCACGACCGGGACGCCTCCGGCCGCCTCCCCCGGGCCGCTGCCGCCGGAGGAGCAGCCCGCGGCGAGGAACACGCCCGCCGCGGCGGCGAGGCCGGCCGTGGCGCGGATACGGAGACTGCTGCGCTGACTGCGGTGTCCTGCGGCCGTCCGGAACACGGTTGACCTCCACGGATGCGGGGTGGGAGCGGTCACGGGAGGGGACCGTCCGTCGAGATCGTAAGCCCGGGGTGGGGCGGGACGGCGGAGCCGGCGTGACGCGGCGCAGACGTGGCCGGACATCGCCCTCGCGCGGCCGGACAGTGCCTGTTGCGCCCCGCCACCCGATCGGCCGCGGCTGCGGCTCAGCGCTGCGGGCAGGCCTTCCAGGTGAAGTGGTACTTGGTGTTGATGCTGCCGTCGGTGGAGTCCATCGTCAGGAAGCTGGTGGTGTTGGCCGTGTCGGACGTGCCGGCCTGCGCGATCAGCTCGGTGTTGATGTTGAGGTTCCGCTTCGCCCCGCACGGGTGGTAGACGAGGGCCTCGATCGCGACCTGGTCGGTGGCCTGCCAGTTGTCCTGGTAGTGGCCGCGCAGGGTGTGGCTGCGGCGGGCGGTCTCGGACATGCCCTGGAAGTAGTAGTTGGCCCTCTGCTCGCCGCTCGCACCGGGCGCCAGGCTGGCGAAGCCCCGGTAGTCCGCCTGGGTGATGGCGAAGGTGTAGCCCTGGGGAACGTTCACGCTCAGGCCGAGCTGGCAGTTCTTGCGGAAGTCGGTCGCCTTGGCGTCCTTGCCGACCTGCGCCGTGTACTCGCTGTAGGCCACCGTGAAGGCGGTGTTGTCGGGGGAGACCGCGACGGTGGCGCTGCCGGGCCGGCAGCCGGAGCCGTTGACCTGGACCACGTCGATGGTGATCTTGTCGGAGGGTGCGGGGGCCGGGGCGGTGGCGGTGGCGGCCCCCGCGGACGGCGTGAGGGCGGAGGCGGCGAGGGCCGCGGCCGCGCCGGCGATGAACACCGTTCTGAACATGGGAAGTCCTTCCGATCGCTGCTCTGCGTGACCGGCTCGAACCGTTCCACACCGCCCGCGGACGCCGTCGTAGGCGCGGCACGCACCGCCTCCGGGGCGGCGGCGTGTCCCCCCGGACGGCCGAGCCGGCCGGGCCGCGGAGGGAGCCGCGCCGGGCGACCCGTCCGTCCGCTACGGGACCAGGACCACCTTGCCGAGGTTGCGGCGCTGTTCGATGACGGCGTGGGCACGGGCCGCCTCGGCGAGCGGGATCTCCTCGTGGACGGCGGGGCGCAGGGTGCCCGCCGCGTGCAGCTCCCAGAGTTCGCGCTGCCAGCGCTCGTAGAGTTCGGGCTTGCCGAAGGCGATCGCCCGCATCTGGAAGCCGATCATCGAGGCGCCGCGGACGAGCAGCTCGTAGGCCTCGACCGTACCGCCGCCCGAGCCGTACGCCACGATGCGGCCGCCGGTGGCGAGGGCGCGGACGGCGGGGCCGAGCAGGTCTCCGCCGACGCCGTCGAGGACCACGTCGTACGGGGCTCCCCAGTCGGCGTCCTCGTACAGGACGACCCGGTCCGCGCCCAGGCCGCGGACGAAATCGGCCTTGTCGGCGCTGCTGACGGCGGCGACGACGCGCCCGGCCCCGGCGGCCCTGGCGTACTGGACGGCGAGGCCGCCCACCGCGCCGGCCGCGGCGGTGACGAGGACCGACTCGCCGGGCTCGACGCGGGCGGCCGCGTGGGCGCCGCGGGCCACGAGGCCGCTGCGCACCAGCGCGACGGCCTGGACCGCGCTGACGCCGTCGGGGACGCGGGAGGCCAGTGCGGCACCCAGGACCGCGAACTCGGCGTAGGCGTCGGTGAAGCACAGTCCGGTGACGCGGTCCCCGACGGCGAAGCCGCTCACCCCCGGGCCGGTGGCGACGACCTCTCCGGCGATCTCGCCGCCGAAGGAAACGGGCCCGTCGCCGTCCCTGACCTTGCGCACGGTGGGCAGCGTCACGCCGACGGCCCCGGCCCGGACCAGCAGTTCACCGGGGCCCGGGACGGGCCGGTCGACGTGTTCGGCGAACAGCACCTCGGGGCCGCCGTTGACCTCGTGACGGATGCGCAGCACAGGACCTCCCCGATCCGGATTCATTGGATGCCCCAACGATAAGCCGAAAATCGTGGGGATGTCCAACGGCTTTCGCTAGGCTGGCTCCATGACGTCCCCCCTCGCGCACATCCGGTCCCTGCCGACCTGGCTCGTCGGCCGCGTCGCGGCACGCGGCCGCGGACTGGTCGCCGACGCCCTCTCCGCCGAGGGGCTGGGCCTCATGCACCACGCGGTCCTGGCCGCGACCGCCGAACACGGACCCGTCGCCCAGGCCGACCTGTGCCGCCTCCTGGCGGTCGACCCGAAGGACATGGTGGGCCTCCTCAACCACCTCCAGCAGGGCGGACTCGTCCTGCGCACCCCCGACCCCGCCGACCGCCGCAAGAACGCCGTCACGGTCACCCCGGAGGGCGGGGCGACCCTCGCCCGCTGCGCACGGCTCGCCGGCACCGCCAACGCGGCGCTGCTGGCTCCGCTGGACCCGGACGAACAGCGGCAGCTGATCGCCCTGCTGACGCGGCTCCACGAGGCGCCGTAGCCCGGCGTGCGGCGACGTCAGGGCGAGGCGAGGCAGTGCGAGGCGGCGCCCTCAACATCCCCGCGTGCGCGGCCCGTTGCCCTGTAGGCTCTCCGCATGATCGAAATTCGTCGCGCGGGCCCGCCCGACGGGACCGTACTCGGTGAGATCCACGCCGCGGCCTGGGAGGCCGTCTACGCGCCCTTCTTCGCCCCCGATTTCGCCGCACGGGCGGTGGAGGAGCGGCGACACCGTTGGCACGCGCGGGTCGGCGGGGGTTCCGAGACGGTCCTGCTCGCCGCGCTCGACGGCCGCCCGCTGGCCCTGAGCTTCTTCGCCCCCTCCCCCGACCGGGCCGGCCTCGCCGAGATCTTCTCCGTCTACGGCCACCCCGACGGTTGGGGCAGCGGCATCGCCACCGCCCTGATGGACGCGACCCTGAGCCGGCTGCGCGAGGACGGATTCGCCCGGGTGCACCTGTGGACGCTGCGCGGCACACCGCAGTCGCGCCGCTTCTACGTCAAGTGCGGCTTCACCGAGACCGGCGCCTCGCGCCCCCACGACTTCGGCGACGGCAACCCCCTCGACCAGGTCGAGTACGAACGGGCCTGCTGACGTCCCCACACCCCTGACGCCCCCCGTGCCCGCACCTCCCGGGCCCTGTGAAAGAGTGCCGGAAGAGGCGAACCCCCAGGTCAGGAAGGCACCACCCGATGAGCACAGCCGAGCAGCCCGATCACGCGGCGGCCGTCGCCGCGCAGACCGCACGGTTCGTGGACCTGGTCCGCGGCGCCGACCTGACGGCCCCCGTACCCACCTGCCCGGGCTGGACCCTCGCCGACCTGGTCCGGCACTGCGGGGGCGTGCACCGCTGGTTCTCCGCGCTGCTGCTCCAGAAGGTGCAGGAACGCCCGACGAGCCGCGACGTGGACCTGCGCCTTCCCGAGCGCGAGGAGGACTACGCCGACTGGCTGGCCGCCGGCGCCGCCGAGGCGGCCGAGGTGTTCGCCGCGACCGACCCCGACGCGCCCATGTGGGTCTGGGGAGCCGACGGCCACGCCCGGTTCTGGATCCGCCGGATGCTGTTCGAGACCCTGGTCCACCGCGTCGACGCGGAGCGCGCCCTGGGGCTCGCGTCCTCCGTCGACGCCCCGCTCGCGCGGGACGGCGTCGACGAGTTCCTCGTCAACCTGCCCTACGCCACCCCGTTCGCGCCCGGGGTGGCCCGGCTGCGCGGAACGGGCCGGACGATCCGCTTCCGGTGCACCGACACGGACGGCTCGTGGCTGGTCCGCCTGCGGCCCGACGGCTTCGGCCTCGTCGCCGACGGGGCGGAGGACGTCGCCGGGGCCGAAGCCACCGACGCGACCGTCAGCGCGCCGGCCGCCGATCTGCTGCTGGTCCTCTACGGCCGCACCGCGCGCACGGCGCCGGGCGTGGAGAGCACCGGGGACGCCGCCCTGCTCGACCTCTGGTTCACCCACTCGGCGTTCTGACCACGCCCGGCGCGCCGGCGGCCCGCCCCCCCTTCGCCGAGGGAGCGGTCCGCGGCGGGACTCAGAAGTTGATCATGTGGCCGGCCAGTCCGTGGACGGCCTCCTTGACGGCCTCGCCGAGGGTCGGGTGCGCGTGGACGTTGCGCGCGACCTCGTGCACCGTCAGGTCCCACTGCTGCGCCAGCGTCAGCTCCGGCAGGAGTTCGGTGACGTCGGGGCCGATCAGGTGGGCACCGATGATCTCGCCGTGCGTGGCGTCGCTGATCAGCTTCACGAAGCCGGCCGTGTCACCGAGGCCGTGCGCCTTGCCGTTGGCGGTGAAGGGGAACTTGGCGACGCGGACGTCGAAGCCCTTCTCCTTCGCCTGCGCCTCGGTCCAGCCGAAGCTCGCGATCTGCGGCTGGGAGTAGGTCGCCCGCGGGATCATCGGGTAGTCCAGCTCCATCGTCTCCGCGTCGGCGATGGTCTCGGCGGCGACGACGCCCATGGCCTCGGCGGTGTGCGCGAGCATCAGCTTGGCGGTGACGTCGCCGATGGCGTAGATGTGCGGAACCGAGGTGCGGCAGCGGCCGTCGACATCGATGGCGCCGCGCTCGGTGACCCGTACGCCGGTGGCCTCCAGCCCGTAGCCGGTGACGTTCGGCGCGAAGCCGATGGCCTGGAGCACCTTGTCGGCCTCCAGCACCTTCGTCGCACCGTCGGCACCGGTGACGGTCACCCGGACCTGCGGGCCCGACTCGTCGATCGACTCGACGCGGGTCGAGGTCAGGACGTCGATCCCCAGCTTGCGGTACCGCTTGGCCAGTTCGGCGGAGACGTCCGCGTCCTCCAGCGGGGCGATCCGGTCCAGGAACTCGACGATGGTGACCTTCACGCCGTAGTTGTGCAGGACGTACGCGAACTCGATGCCGATGGCGCCGGCGCCCGCGATCACGATGGACCCGGGCACGTCCTCGGCGAGGATCTGCTCCTCGTACGAGACCACGCGGTCGCTGCGCCGCGTGCCGGGCAGCAGCTTCGGGGTGGCGCCGGTGGCGATGATGCAGTCGTCGAAGGAGATCTCCCGGGTGGTGCCGCCCGCCTCGGCGACCCGCAGGGTCCGGTCGTCGAGGAAGGTGCCCCGGCCGTCGAACTCGGTGATCCCGTTCTTCTTCATCAGGTAGTGGACGCCCTTGACCCGGCCGTCCGCGACCCGGCGGCTGCGCCGGAACGCCTCGCCGTAGTCGAAGGACACCTCGCCGTCCACCTTGATGCCGAAGGTCTTGGCCTCGTGGGTGAACAGGTGCGCCAGCTCGGCGTTGCGCAGGAGCGCCTTGGTGGGGATGCAGCCGACGTTGAGACAGACGCCGCCCCAGTACTTCTCCTCGACGACCGCGACGCTGCGGCCCAGCTGGGCGGCACGGATGGCGGCAACGTATCCGCCGGGGCCGGCCCCGAGGACGACGACGTCGAAATGCTCCTGCATGGATGGATTCCTTCCCATAACAAGTCGTGCGCAAGTGAGTTCACGCCCACGTTACGCCGGGTTCCGGGAGCGGGTGTTCGAAGATCACCTCAAGGTCCGCAACCTTTTGCTCCGCTCTGCCCTCTCCCTGGTTGGCACGCCGACGCGGGCCGACGGACCCGCGGGTCCTGACCGATAGCCGACAGAAGGTTTCACCGATCCATGAAGCTGACGAGTGGTGCCCCCCTCGTGCTGGCCCTGCTGTGCACGCTCCTGCTGTTCGCCCTGACGGTCTGGCTGTGGCCACGGCTGTCGAAGGGCGGCCCGCGCAAGGTGTTCGGCCGGGTCGCGCTGGTCGTCGTGCTCCAGCTGCTGCTCGTGGCCTCGATCGGACTGGCGGCCAACCGGAGCTTCCTGATCTACGGCTCATGGGCCGAGCTGGCCGGGCACGCGCAGGCACCGCCGGCGCTCGACCCGGGTCAGGGTGACGCGTCGGGCGTGAAGATCCTCGGCCGGCAGCCGGTCGACGTGCCCGGCGGCGCCACGCCGCGCGTGGGCGGCGTGATCGAGAAGGTGACCATCCAGGGGCAGCGGTCCAAGACCGCCACGTCCGCCTACGTGTACCTGCCGCCCGAGTACTTCCAGAAGGGCAACGAGCACAGGACGTTCCCGGCCACCGTGGTCCTCACCGGTTTCCCGGGCACGTCGGAGAACCTGATCAAGGGGCTCGACTACCCGAAGACGGCCTGGAAGCTGGCCAAGCACAAGAAGACGCAGCCGATGGTCCTCGTGATGATGCGGCCGTCGGTGATCCCCACCCGCAACACCCAGTGCGTGGACGTCCCCGGGGGGCCGCAGAGCGAGACCTACTTCGCCACCGACCTCCCGCAGGCCGTGTCGGGCACGTACCGGGTGAAGAACGTGCCGTCGAGCTGGGCCATCATGGGCGACTCCACGGGTGGTTACTGCGCGCTCAAGATCGCTCTGGAGCACCCCGAGCGCTACGCGGCCGGGGTCGGCCTGTCGGCCGACTACAAGCCGGAGATCGACGCGGACTCGGGCGACCTGTTCCACGGCAACAAGGAGGAGGAGAAGCGGGCGGACCTGCTGTGGAGCCTGGACCACCTGCCGCAGGGCAAGTCCTCCTTCCTGGTCACCAGCTCCCTGCAGGGTGAGCCGAACCTCAAGCCGACGCAGCAGTTCATCCGGAAGGTGAAGGCCCCCGCGCACGTCTCGTCGATCACCCTCGACCACGGCGGCCACAACTTCAACACCTGGCGGCGCGAGATCCCGCCGTCCCTGGAGTGGGTCAGCGCCCGCGTCAACGCGGGGTGACCTCCCGGGAGGCGGGCCGCCGCTCCGGGCCGGCCGTCAGGCCTGCGCCGTGGGACGGACGACGATCTCGCTGACGTCGATGCCGTCGGGCTGCCCGATCGCATAACCGATGGCGGAGGCGATGGCGGAGGGCGGCATGGCGATCTCGTCCCGCTGCCGGGTCATCGCCGCCGCCACCTCGGGGCTCGCCCCCTTGCCCACGCCCTCCGTGTGGGTGAAGCCGGGCGAGACCAGGGTGACGCGGAGGTCGGGGCCGGCCTCCTGCCGCAGCCCTTCGGTCAGGACCTTCACGGCCGTCTTGGTGGCCGCGTAGACCGTCTGGGGAGCCTTGACCACGTAGGCGGCGGTGGAGGCGACGTTGACGAACTGACCGGAGCGCTGCCGCCGGAAGACGGGCAGCGCCGCCCCGATGCCGTTCAGCAGGCCCGTGATGTGAGTGGCGACCATGGCGTCCCAGTCGTCCTGGCGCAACTCGTCCAACGGCGAGACCGCCATGGTGCCGGCATTGGAGACCAGGACGTCGAGCCGGCCGAAACGGTCGAGCGCCACGCCGGTCAGCCGTTCGAGGTCCCTCCGGCGCGACACGTCGACCACGGCCCCGACGGCCGATCCGCCCCGCGCCGTGATCCGGTCCACCACCGCGTTCAGCCGGTCCTCCCGCCGGGCTCCGAGCACCAGGTGGGCGCCCCTTTCGGCGAGATGGACCGCCGTCGCCTCCCCGATGCCGCTGCTGGCGCCCGTGAGTGCGATGACCTTGCCCTCGATGCCTGACATGGCCGGTCCTTCCGTGAGGGGTGCGCGCAGGCCGACGCCTCGGCCGATGCCTGCGCCCGCGCCTTGGCCTACAGTGGAAGTGGGGGAGCCCCCACTTGCCTCAGGCTAAGTGGGCACGCCCCCACTTAGCAAGGCGGACAACCTGAGAGGGGATGGCGAGCGCTGATGTCCGAGGCAGCACCAAGGCCGTTGAGGGCCGACGCACGGCGCAACCGGGAGAAGATCCTCACGGCCGCGGTGCGCCTATTCGCGACGGAGGGGCTCGACGCCCACCTGGAGCGCATCGCCAAAGAGGCAGGAGTCGGCAGCGCCACGCTGTACCGCAACTTCCCCACCCGCGAGGCACTGGTCGAGGCGGTCTACCGCAACGAGGTGGCCCGGCTGTGCGACGCGGCCCCCGCCCTGCTGGCGACGGAACCGCCGCTGGACGCCCTGCGCGCCTGGACACGCCTCTTCCTCGACTACGTGACCGCCAAGTACGGCATGATCGACGCCCTGCGCGCCATCGCCGCCACGGGCGACAGCCCGTACGGCCACAGCCGCGAAATGATCCACGCCGCCCTGGGCTCCCTCATGGACGCATGCGTGGCCGCCGGGACGATCCGCACGGACATCGGCCCGGCCGACATCGGCGCCGCCCTCGAAGGCATCGCCCTCACCTCGGCGAGCCCCGGACAGCGAGAGCGGGCGGAGCGCCTGCTCGACCTCACCCTGGACGGCCTGAAGACCCGTCCGTGAGGCCCGGCCCCGGACCGGAGCCGCGGGCCTGCGCGGCCCGGCCCGGCGGTCCGGCCCCGACACGCCTCGCGCGAGATCCCCTGGTCAGCGCCACGGTTTCGCTACGTTGACGCATCATCCGCTTCTTTGGAAGAAGATCCGATGCGCCAGCCCCTCCAGGCCGGAGTGTGTCGACACGTCCCGTGGTTGACCGCCCTCCTGGCCGCACTCGCGTTGTCCCTGGGGGTCTCGCCCGCGTACGGGCACCCGGGCCCCGGCAGCCCACCGGACAAACCGGCCCACCAGCGGTCCGACGGACCGTCCCGCACCCACTCCGTACACCGGCAGTGGCGCAAGTCCCCCCGGATCCACGAGCAGGCGCGCACCGGCCGCTACGGCGGGGACGCGACCGTCGGCACGCGCCGCACGTGGCCGACCATCGACTGGTCGTTCCAGACCGTGCTGCGCGAGTTCGAGCTGCGCGAGGTCTCCCCGCACGTCGAGCTCTGGGTGCGGACCGGTGACATGCGGGTCGACAGCGACGACTGCAGCAGCTCCAACGCCGACGACCTCGTCGTCACCGACCGGCAGCTGCGCTACGTGGCCGAACAGTTCGAGCACGTCATCCGCCCGCGCGAAGGCCGGGTGTTCGGCTCCCCGACCCCGCGTGACGGGAGCAACGCCAAACCGGAACTGCTGGACCCGAGCATTCCGGCGGATGCCTGGCGCGGGCCGGGCGGCCGGCTCGTCGTACTCGTCGACAACATCGCGTCGGGCGGCGAGTTCCTCTCGGACGCCGTGGACGCGGTCGACCGCAACTTCGTCGTCATCGAGGCCGCGGGGTGGAAGACCATGGTCGGCCCGAAGCCCCCGTCCCTCGGCCCGGACCTGTGCCGCGTCTGGGAGGGCTTCCCCCTCCCCCACTACATCGAGGGCCTCCTCGCGCACGAGTACAACCACGCGATCTGGCACAGCAGGGCCGAGGACGTCTCCGGCCCCAACTGGATCATCGAGGGAACGGCCGAATGGGCCAGGTGGCTGGTCGGCTACGACGACCGCCGCGAGGACGCCCTGAAGAACCTGAAGGTCGGATGCTTCCAGGGCCGCCAGAACGCGATGATGCCCCCCGGATACACCGACCCGTACGGCGACCGGAACGGCGGCCCCGAGAACTCCCTCTCCGTCTGGCCCGATCCCGGCCAGAGCTTCCTCTGTGACTACGGCGGCGCCGAGATCATGATCCACACGCTCAACGAGCGCTACGGACCCGGCTTCGTCAAGGACCTGCTGTTCGCGGGCGGCGGCTCCGGCTTCGACCGGCTCTCCAGGACCCTGGCCCGCCACCACGCCAAGGAGACCCCCTTCGACCTCCTGAAGGACTGGTCCACCACGGCGGCACTCGACGGCGTCCTCGACGACGGCGCACGTCTGGCCGGGCACTCCGGGGCCGGCCGCTTCCGGGCGGAGGCGCTCCACTCCACGGTGAACTTCGACACGCCGTTCGCCTACTCCCGCCCCGGCGCGCCCTCCAACGGCGCCGACTACGTACGCCTGCGCGACGGCGCGGGCGGGTACCTCAAGGCCGGCGAGCTGCGCTCCCTGGGCTTCGACGCACCGGCCGTCTACCCGACGCGCCCGGTGGAGTGGAGCGTCGATCCGGACGGCCACGCCGCCGGTGACCCCGCCCTCTACTCCGGCCCGCTGGGCGACGAGGTCAGCGTCGACCGCAGCATCGTGCGGTCGGTCACCGTCGACCCGGCCGACCCCACCCTCTCCTTCGACGCCCGCTGGGACATCGAGCCCGGCTACGACATCGGTGCCGTGCAGGTGTCCACCGACGGGGGCGCCACCTTCACCTCCCGCCGGAGCGCCGGGATGACCACCGCGTTCCCGGACGCCGCCGCCGACATCGTCGCGCTGGCACCGGGATTCAACGGTGATTCGGGCGGCTGGACCCACCAGACGATCGACCTCTCCGACCTCGCCGGCCGGACCGTACTGGTGGCCTTCCGCTATGTGACCGACAGCAGCGTGACCCGGCCGGGCCTGTGGATCGACAACCTCAGGGCCGGCGCCACCCCGGTCTCCGACGGTTCGACCCTGACCGGCTGGCAGACCATCAGCTCCTACCAGATCAAGCGGATCCCGGGGATCAGCCTCCGCCTCGTGGCCTACACCGCGGACCACAAGCAGGCCTGGGCCGCCGACGTGCCCCTCGACGCCGACCACCACGCGTCGCTGGGCCGGGAGCAACTGCGCCGCCTGCTGGACACCAGGGCAGAAACGGTCGCGGCGATCGTCGACCACTACGAGCCCACCGAGACGGTCCTGGCCCCCGCCCCCTACCGGCTCACCGTCAACGGCGTCCTCCAGCCCGGCGGATGACCCGTACACACCCGTAGGACCTCATGGACCGGGGCGGGGAGCGCACGCGACGCCGTTCGGCACGCGGCGCTCCCCGCCCCGGTCGAGGCCCTCGCGGGGGTGGTGGAGCCCGGTCACCTCGTGCGTCGGCCGAGGCCGACGGCGACCAGCAGCGCCACCACCGTCACCAGGGCGGCGTCGAGCGCCAGCACCGTCCGGACCCCGTCGAAGAGCGAGGTCCCCGTGGTGGCCAGGACGCCGAGCAGCGGGATGCCGACGGTCAGACCGACCTGCTGGGTGGTGGTGACCAGGCCGGTCGCCAGCCCCTGCTGCGCGTCCGGCACACCACTGGTCACGATGATCCCGTAGGAGATGATCGCGCCGAGGTGGCACATGCTCGCCACCGAGACGGCGACGGTGGCGACCAGGGCACCCGACTCCGTGCCCACGGCCAGCAGGGCGGCGGTGAACACGCCCTGGCCGAGCAGCGAGCCGACCAGGGTGCGCCGGGCACCGAAGCGGCCGATGAAGCGGGGGGCGTAGGAGCCGGCGACGGCGGAGGCGACGCCCTGGACGCCGAAGACCAGCCCCGTCAGGAACGAGGACAGGCGCAGGGTCTCCTGCAGGTACAGCGTCAGGACGAACACGACCGTCGACATCATGGAGAAGGTCACCAGTCCGCCGATGTTGCCCCAGGCGACGGTGCCGCGCTTCAGCATCGGCAGGGAGACCAGCGGCGCGTGCGCCTTCGATTCCACCACCACGAACGCGGCGAGCAGCAGGACACCGGCCACCAGCGAGACGAGGACGTCCGTGCCGCCGAAGCCGCGCTCGGCGGCGGTGGACAGGCCGTAGATCAGCGCGAGCAGACCGCCGGTGACGGTGACGGCGCCCGGCACGTCCAGCCGCGGCCGCTCGGGGGTGCGGGACTCGGGCAGCAGCCGGGGGGCGAGGCAGAGGACGGCCACGGCAGCCGCCGCGAGCAGGCCCATCGTGGAGCGCCAGCCGAGGGTGTCGGTCATGACGCCGCCGAGCACCATGCCGACGGTGAAGCCGAGGGAGAGCAGGGTGCCGGAGATGCCGAGCGCCTTGTCGCGCAGCGGGCCCTCGGGGAAGGTCGTGGTCAGCAGGGACATGCCGGTCGGCACAACCACCGCCGCGCCCAGCCCCTGGAGGGCGCGTCCGGTCAGGAAGGAGGCGGGGTCCCAGGCGAGGGTGGCGAGCAGCGAGGCCCCGCCGAAGAGGGCCAGGCCGGTCAGGAAGAGCCTCTTGCGCCCGTACAGGTCGGCGATCCGGCCGAAGAGGAGCAGGAAGCCGCCGGAGGGCAGGGCGAAGGCGGTAACCGCCCACTGGAGGGCGGACCGGCTCAGGCCCAGGTCCTTGCCGAGGACGGGCAGGGCCACGTTCAGGACCGAGAAGTCGAGCGCCACCATGAACTGGGCGGCGCAGAGCACGAAGAGGACGAGCCGGGCCCGCCCGGTGAGCCGGTGGCCCTCGGGCGCCACCGTGTACGGTGCGCTGACCGCCGTCTGTGTATCGATCGTCATGGACACCACCTTCGCCGCGCGGGAATGCCCGTGAAGAGCGGGAACTTATCCTGTTGTCGCCACCACCAGGCAGCCGACAGGGGGAATACCAGTGGCCACGCCGATCGACGATCACCGCCGGAGCGAGCTGCGCGCGTTCCTGATGAACCGGCGCGCGCGGATCTCGCCCATGGAGGCCGGACTGCCGGACGGCGGGGCCCGCCGCCGCACTCCGGGGCTGCGCCGGGAGGAGGTCGCCGTGCTGGCGGGGGTCGGGGTGTCCTGGTACCAGTGGCTGGAGCAGGGCCGTGACATCTCGGTGTCCTCGCAGGTCCTGGACTCGGTGAGCCGGGTCCTCAAGCTGACCAGCGCCGAGCGCCGGCACCTGTACGTACTGGCCGGGCTCAATCCGCCCGCCCTCGAAGTCGAGCCGGGCGACCGGGACATGTGCGACGGCCTGAAGCGGCTGATCGACGCCTGGATGCCGTTCCCGGCGCACATCATGGACGTGTACTGGAACACGGTGATGTACAACGACGCCGCCGCCCTGGTGTTCGGGATGCGGCCCGAGATCGTGCAGAACTGCCTGATCGCCTTCTTCACGGACCCCATCTACCGGGCCCGCTCGGGGCACTGGGAGGAGGTGGCCCGCGAGGTGGTGGCGCAGTTCCGGGCCGCCTGCTCGGAGCATCCGCGGGACGAGGGGTTCCGGGCGGTCGTGGAGGAGGTCCGGGAACTGAGTCCGCGGTTCGCCGAGTTGTGGACGGAGCGGGACGTCCGGCCGGGCGGCCTGTTGCGCAAGCGCATGGAGCATCCCGTCGTCGGCACGCTCCACGTGGAATCGACCCAGCTGCGCGTCCCCGCCCGCCCCGACCTGGCGATCGTGCTCCACACCCCGCTGCCGGGCACCGAAACGGCCGAGAAGCTGGAGTGGCTGACCTCGCCGGAGGGGCGGCGCGGCCTGATGTACCCGGTCGCCGGGTGAGCCCGTTGACCCGCTGCCGGGCGTCTGGGGCCGCTAGGCTTCCCCGAGGGGGCTGACGGACAACGGAGTTCGGGGGCGAGCGATAGCGATGGAGATCGTCACGGCGGCCGCGGGGATCCTGGGCAAGCTGGCGTCCAAACCGCTGGCGGACGGCGCGTTGCGCAAGGAGGCGGTGCTGCGGGCCCTGCGGGCGGTCCGGCTCAACCCCACGGTGCCGCCGCAGGACTTCGGCAGCCTCTACGCGCACGCGCTGATCGAGTACTGCCTCGGCCGCCCGGAGCCCGTGCTCGCCTTCTTCCGGAACCCCTACGTCCTGGAGTCCTTCCGGCGCTCCTTCTCGGAAGGCGACTGGGCCGCGTTCCGCGCGGAGGCGGCGGAAGCCGTGGAGCGCAACCGGGAGACGGCCGAGTTCGGGCATCTCGGCCACGGGTTCGAGGAGCACGTCGACGGGTTCACAGCGGCGTTCCAGGGCCTCGTGGACCGCAGCCGGGCACCGCACGAGGCACGGCTGGAGCAGAAGCTCGACGTGTTCCTGGAACGGGTGAGCCAGACCCGGGTCGAGGAGGAGAGCCACCGCACCCGTACCGAACCGGGCCGTTCCGAACTCTCTCCCGCGCAGCGCCTGATGGACGACGTCCACGAGTGGTTCACCGCCGTCGGCTACGAGATCCGGCGCACGTGGGAGGCGGCCGGCGGGTGCGTCGCCCTGCTGGTGGACATCCCCCAGCGCCGCCCCGGGCGCTTCGACCGGACCGTGGTGCTCTGCGTCGAGGGGGAACTCCTGCCGCACCACATGCGGCTGGTCGGCGAACTGGTCGCCGCCGAAGGGGCCCTGGAGGGCTGGGGGCTGGCCCGGCTCAGGGTCAGCGAGGCCGCCCGCCGCCGGGCCGCGGACAGCGGTGACGTGCTGTTCTGCTACTCCTTCGACGAACTCGTCGACCTCGAAGCAAACTTCGAGCCCTACATCGCCTGGGTGGAGGAGGAGGTGCGCCGGCGCGGCATCGACACCCGCTACGTGCCCATCTCCTGCAGCAAGGAGGAGATCGACCCGGCCACCGGGCGGCCCCTGGACACCAGCCTCTACCACTGGCGGGACGGCGGGCTGGACGACTACGTGGCGGGCTGGCTCCAGGAGCCCGCGAAGCGGCACCTGTCGGTCCTCGGCGAGTTCGGGATGGGCAAGTCGTGGTTCGCCCTGCACCTGGCCGGCGAGATGGCGCGCGGCTGGCGCGACGCCAGGCGCCGGGGGGTGCCGAGGCCCCGGATACCGTTGCTGATCCCGCTGCGCGACTACGCCAAGCAGACCACGGTGCAGGGGCTGCTCTCGGAGTTCTTCTTCAACAAGCACAAGATCGACCTGCGGAGCTACGACGTCTTCCGCGTCCTGAACCGCATGGGACGGCTGCTCCTCATCTTCGACGGCTTCGACGAGATGGCCGCGCGGGCCGACCGCAACACGGTCGTCGCCAACTTCTGGGAACTGGCCAACGCCGTCGACCCCGGCTCCAAGGTGCTGCTCAGCAGCCGCCAGGAGCACTTCCGCAACGCCCAGGAGGCGCGCAACCTCTTCGGCGCGAAGGTCAGCGCGTCCGCGCTCGGATCCAAGGTGCCCCAGGACGGCCCCAACTTCGACATCGTCGAGCTGGTCCGCTTCGACGACGAGCAGATCGAGCGGATGCTCCGCCACGACCTGTCCGAGGACAAGGTCCGCATGGTGATGGCCCATGACGAGGTGCGCGAGCTGATGGGGCGCCCCCTCATGTCCGAGCTGGTGATCGACGCGCTCCCGGAGATCGAGCAGGGCGCCGAGATCGACCTGGCCCGGATCTACCTCTACGCCGTGCAGCGCAAGATGGACCGCGACGTCAGCGCGGAGCGCACGTTCACCTCGCGCGGGGACAAGCTGCTCTTCCTGTGCGAAGTCGCCTGGGAGATGCTCTCCACCAACCGGCTCACCCTCAACTACCGTGACTTCCCGGACCGGTTGCGGTCCTGCTTCGGGTCCACCGTGCAGAGCGCCAAGGACCTGGACTACTGGGAGCAGGACATGCGCAACCAGGGCATGCTGGTGCGCAACGCCGAGGGTGACTACGGGCCTTCGCACAAGTCGCTGCTGGAGTTCCTGGTGGCCCTGAAGTTCGCGGCCGAACTGGGGCTGCTGAGCGGCGACTTCATGAAGGTGATCCCGGCGGCCGGGGCGGCGGAGGCGGTGACGCGCGAGTGGACGTGGTCCCGGTACTTCGCGGCGCGCGCGGAGGACGGAACGCTCCCGCCCCTCGGCGAGTTCGTGGCGGAACCGGTGGAGGCGCTGGGCACCACGTTCGGGGCGTTCGGGCGCGACGAGGCGGTGTACCAGTTCCTGTCCGCGATGGTGCGGGAGTGCCCGGACCACCGGGAGCGGCTGCTCGCCCTGGCCGGCTCGACCGCCGGACTGGAGGCGGAGGCGGGCAACCTGGCGGGCAACTGCCTGAACCTGCTCGTCCTGTGCGGCGGCAGCCTGGAGCGCACGCGGTTGGCGGGGCTCGATCTGGCGGGGTTCGCGCCCCGGCAGTGGGGGGTCGGGGTTTCCCTCGCGGGCGCGGACCTGCGTGGGGCCGACCTCTCCCGGGCGGACCTGGAGGGTGCGGACCTGTCCGGGGCCGATCTCACGGGTGCCCGGCTCGGGGACGGGAACCTGCTGGACGACGGCCGGTCGCGCCGGGGCCTGTTCCACCCCAGCGGAGCGGTGGTCATCGCCTCCGGGAACGAGGTGCTCCACTGGCCCGACGGCCGGGTGGACTCCCCTCCCGGCCGGCTGGCGGCGGGCGGCGGCTCCGGCCCCGCGGCCGTCGACCACTGGGACGCGACGACCTGGTGGTGCGGGGACACGGACGGCGGACTGCTGGTGGAGGCCGGCACGGGCCGGGTGATGGGCAGGACGGCCGCCACGCAGGAACACTCCCCGGTGATCTGGAAGGGCCGGCACGCCTTCGTGGAGTGGGACTTCGCGGGCAAGTGCCTGCGGCTGACGGAGCCGGCCGCGGGCCGCCCCGTCGCGGAGGTGCCCTTCCCCGCCCTACGGCACTGGATCATCAGCTTCCTGGCGGGCCGGCACGGCATCAGCGCCCTGGTCTACACCGAGGACTCCCTGCGCTACGCCGTCGCCGACGAGAACGCCGAGGGCCACTGGCGCACGCTCAAGGGGGAGGAACACTCCCGGGAGGCCGCCGACACGTACATCAGCGCGTCCGGCGACAACGCCCTGCTCATGCTGGACGGCCGGGCCGTGGCGATCGTGGACGCCGCCGGCCAGGAGGCCAGGATCGACAGCAAGGGGCTGCCGATCATGGTCCCGGGCGACGGCCTGGTGGACGCCTTCGCCTTCCGCGCCTCGTCGAGGCTGCTGGCCCTGGCCGCCCAGGACCGGCTCTTCGGGTGGAGCATGCGGGTGTCCTCCTCCCTGGAGGCCCGCTGGGTGCTGAAGGTGCCCGGCGGCACCCGTTCACTGTGGTGCTCCGAGCGGGGCGACCGGCTCCTCGTGGCGACGAAGATGGGCGAGCTGTGGGTGTGCGACTTCCGCAGCGGCGAGATCCTGTCGCGGACCGTGCTGGGCGGCCGCCTCCGCGGCACCCGCTTCTCGCGCTCCTGCGGCCTGGACCCGGAGACGCTGGACGCCGTCACCCGGGCCGGCGGCGTGCTCGTCGACCAGGAACGGCCCGACAGGGCTTAGGCCGTCTCGTCCGGATCGTGTCGGGCCAGGCAAGATCCGAAAGAGACGGCCTAGGCTGAGGCGCACGGGAACGGGCCCGGGACGGTGGTCGTCCCGGGCCCGTGGTCGGTCCGGATCAGCGGTACCGGATCAGTTGTAGGTGCCGGTGATGGAGACGCCGGTGCGGGTGCCGCCGACGCCCGTCAGGTCGACCGGGGCGGCCGGCGACCAGGTGCCGTTCACGGCGCGGATCGTGTGGAGAACCCGCCCGTCGGTGGTCACGAAGGCCGCCTGGAGTTCGTTGTTCACCTGCGCGGCCGCCACGTCCGTGACCGTCACGCCGGCCGGGACCACCGCGGAGAGGTCGTTCATCACCCACTGGCCGCTGGCGAAACGGGCCCCGTGGTAGCGCTTGGCGCCACCCTCGGTGGTGACCACCAGCTGGAGGTCACCACCGGTACCGGCCACGGCCACGTCGTCGACGCCGGAAACCCCGGTCTCGGCGGAGGCGTTGCCCCAGGTCGTCCAGGTACCGTCGGCGTGCCGGACCGTGTGGAAGAGGGAGCCGCCCGAGACCGCGACCACCTGGGTGTCGGTGCCCGTCTGGGAGACCGCCACCTTCGTCACCGGCGCCCCGCCCGGGTTCCCGACGGCCCCGAACGGCGCCCACGTCCCATCGGCGTGGCGGACCGTGTGGTAGACCTTCCCGTCCGCCACCACGACGGCCTGCACCTCGGTACCGGAGGAGACCGCCGCCACCTGCGTGATGTTGCCGAGCGGGCCGGCCTCACCGTGCACGTCGCCGAAGCCCGCCCAGGTCCCGTCCGCCAGCCGGACGGTGTGGTACAGCTTGCCCTCGTTGTTGACCGCGAAGACGTGCGTGGTGCCGTTGATGCCCGCCTCGGCGGTGGTGCGCACCCCGCCCGGAACCTCGCCGGCCACGTCCTGCACGTCGCCGAAGCCGGTCCAGGTACGGTCCGCCTGGCGGACCGCGTGGTAGAGCCCGCCGCCGGACTCGACCGCGACCTGCGCCCGCCACTGGCCGGTCGGAGCCGGCGGGGTCGTGTTCGGGGGCGGGGTGCCGGGGACACCGACCGGGGAGACGAAGGCGAGGGCACGGCCCGCGCCCGGGTTGACGTACGTACGCCAGTTGAACCAGCCCTTGGCGGAGACCCTGTGGCTCTCGTTGCCGCCGACGGTCTGGATCTGCGAGCCGTCGGAGGAGACCGCGACCACGAGGCTGACGTGGTTGGCCTCTCCGCTGACCGAACCGTCGTCGTCCCACAGGACGGCGTCGCCCACCTGGGGGCCGCTGGTGTGGAGCGTGCCGTTGCGCTGGCCGTAGCTGTAGAAGGAGGCGGCTGCCGCGTTGAGGCCCGAGGTGTTGGCGCCGGCCTGCTTCCAGACCCAGCGGGAGAACTCCGCGCACCAGGCGTTCGGGTAGATGCAGCCGTAGTAGGGGGTGCAGTCGTTGCCGACCTGCGAGCGGGCTATGTCGGCGACCGAGGGGGCGTCCGCCGCGGCGGGTGCCGCCGAGGCCATCCCCAGCACCGGGGCGAGAAGGGCGGTGGCGAGCAGGAAGGAACGGACGCGGGCCGACTTCGGGGTCTTGAACATGGGGTGGGTGTCCTTTGTGGAAGGAAGTCCGGAAGAAGAAGGGGGGCGGGGTGCTGGTGCCGCGTCAGTTGTAGGTGCCGGTGATGGAGACGCCGGTGCGGGTGCCGCCGACGCCCGTCAGGTCGACCGGGGCGGCCGGCGACCAGGTGCCGTTCACGGCGCGGATCGTGTGGAGAACCCGCCCGTCGGTGGTCACGAAGGCCGCCTGGAGTTCGTTGTTCACCTGCGCGGCCGCCACGTCCGTGACCGTCACGCCGGCCGGGACCACCGCGGAGAGGTCGTTCATCACCCACTGGCCGCTGGCGAAACGGGCCCCGTGGTAGCGCTTGGCGCCACCCTCGGTGGTCACCAGCAGCTGGAGGTCACCACCGGTACCGGCCACGGCCACGTCGTCGACGCCGGAAACCCCGGTCTCGGCGGAGGCGTTGCCCCAGGTCGTCCAGGTACCGTCGGCGTGCCGGACCGTGTGGAAGAGGGAGCCGTTCGAGACGGCTACGACCTGGGTGTCGGTGCCGGTCTGGGACAGGGCCACCTTGGTCACGGGGGCCCCGCCCGGGTTGCCGACCGCGCTGAACGGCGCCCAGGTCCCGTTGGCGCGGCGGACCGTGTGGTAGACCTTCCCGTCCGCCACCACCACGACCTGCACCTCGGTGCCCGAGGAGACCGCCGCCACCTGGGTGATGTTGCCGAGTGTTCCCGCCTCGCCGGACACGTCGCCGAAGTCCGACCAGGAACGGTCGGCGAAGCGGATGGAGTGGTAGAGCTTGCCCTCGTTGGTCACGGCGAGGACGTGCGTGTCGCCGTTGATGCCCGCCTCGGCGGTGGTGCGCACCCCGCCGGGAACCTCGCCGGTGACGCCCTGGACGTCGCCGAAGCCGGTCCAGGTGCGGTCCGCGTTGCGGACCGCGTGGTAGAGCCCGCCGCCGGACTCGACCACGACCTGCGCCCGCCACTGGCCGGTCGGAGCCGGCGGGGTCGTGGTGTCGGAGCAGTTGCGGCTGGTGAGCGTCGAGCCCATCTGGAAGGGGGCGCCGTCGAAGACGGACTGCTTGACGGTGCCGTTGTAGCGCTGCTCGTAGTGCAGGTGGGCCCCGGAGGAGTTGCCGGTGCTGCCCACTATGCCGATCTTCTGGCCGCGTACGACGCGGGTTCCGGCGCTGACGTCGTAGCCGTTGAGGTGGGCGTACAGGGTCGTCGAGCCGTTGCCGTGGTCGATGACCACGTATTTGCCGTAACTGCGGTACGAGCCGTCCGGGTTGGTGAGGGTGGTGGCGGTGCTGACGACGCCGTCGGCGCTGGCGAGCACGGGCTGGTTGGCGGTGGTGCTGCCGTGCGTCCAGTCGATGGACTGGATCGACGGGCTGTGGCCGCTGTACGTGTTGCCCAGCCAGGCCTGGTTGCAGCTGAAGGGCATCTCGTAGGCGGGCCCCGCGGCGTAGGACGGGGAGGCGGCGAAGGCGACCAGGCCGGAGGCGGCCAGGGCGAGGCCGGTGGCGGAGGTCAGCGCACGACGGGTGATGGTGGACATGGTGGCTCCTCGGATGTGTCAGGGGTGTCGCGGGTGTCGTGCGCTGGTCAGTTGAAGGTGGCGGTGATGGACACGCCGGTGTGGTCGCCGCCGACGCCGTTCAGGTCCATGGGGGCGGCGCCCGTCCAGGTCCCGTCGGTGTGGCGGAGGGTGTGCAGGACGCGGCCGTCGGTGGTGACGAAGGCGGCCTGGAGTTCGTTGTCGACGGCCGCGGCGGCGACGTCCGTGACGGTGACGCCGGCCGGGACGACGGCGGAGAGGTCGTTCAGGACCCACTGGCCGCCGGCGAAGCGCGCCCCGTGGTAGCGCTTGGCGCCACCCTCGGTGGTGACCACCAGCTGGAGGTCACCACCGGTACCGGCCACGGCCACGTCATCGACGCCGGAAACCCCGGTCTCGGCGGAGGCGTTGCCCCAGGTCGTCCAGGTCCCGTCGGCGTGCCGGACCGTGTGGAAGAGGGAGCCGCCCGAGACCGCGACCACCTGGGTGTCGGTGCCCGTCTGGGAGACCGCCACCTTCGTCACCGGCGCCCCGCCCGGGTTCCCGACGGCCCCGAACGGCGCCCACGTCCCGTTCGCGCGGCGGACCGTGTGGTAGACCTTCCCGTCCGCCACCACCACGACCTGGAGCTCCGTACCCGACGAAACGGCCGCCACCTGCGTCACGTTGGGCAGCGCGCCGGCGGCCGCGTGGACGTCCCCGAAGGCTCCCCAGGTGCGGTCCGCGTTGCGGATGGTGTGGTACAGCCTGCCCTCGTTGCTCACGGCCAGGACGTGGGTGTCGCCGTTGATGCCCGCCTCGGCGATGGTGCGCACCCCACCAGGGACGGCGCTCGCCTGGCTGTCGACGTCCCCGAAGCGGGTCCAGGTGCCGTTGTCGAAGCGGGTGGCGTGGTAGATGCCGTTGCCGGAGCCGATCAGCACCTGCGCCTTCCACGACTGCGCGGGGGCCGGCGGGGTCGGCGCGTCCGGGTAGGGGTCGGCGTGGTCGCTGCCGAGTCCGGCGAGGCGGCCGCAGCTCGGCCAAGCGCCCGGGCCCTGTCCGGCGAGGACCTTCTCGCCTATCAGGATCTGCTGCTTCTTGGTGGCCTGGTGGGCGTAGGCCGCGTAGGCCGTACCCCCGTAGGCCCGCCAGGTCGACGCCGAGAACTGCAGGCCGCCGTAGTAGCCGTTGCCGGTGTTGATGCCCCAGTTGCCGGAGCTCTCGCACTGGGCGACCTTGTCCCAGGTCGCCACGCTGGCGGCGGAGGCCGGGACGGTGCCCAGGGACAGCAGCACGGACGAGCTGACGGCCACGGTGGCGGTGACCGACGCGAGCGTGGTCAGTCGACGGCGAACAGACATGACAATCCCCCATATTTCGGACGCAGACGGGCCACGTGTGCGCAGGGCACTGACCCGTGATGACGTGGCGCTCCAGGTGCGCGCCCATCGGCGCCGGCCCGGTTCCCCCCGGCGCTCCACTGCTGCGCCGTTGAGAGGATCATGTCGTCCGGGCCCGGGGGTGTTCCAGAGGTTCGGGGTGGCACGGAGGTGCCTGGCCTCATGCGGCCAGGCCGGCCGCCGGGGTGCGCCGCGTCGGCGCAGGGTGGTCGCCTTGTCCTGGCGGGCTGCCGAGGAAGCACCTGCCCCGCAGGGATGCGGCTTCATCGACCCCGACGGCGGCCGACGGTGTGGCGGGAGGAGTGGTCCGACGAGGTGGTGGTGCGACTTCTCGCGGGCCGTGGATGCAGTGGAGCCGTACGGGTCTCTGGCGGGTGGGTCTCTGACGGGCATGCGATGTGCGTTTCGTTGACTGCTCACCCTCATGTCGGGCGGGAAGCCCTGCGCACGGGTTCCCCGACCGGTCGACGTGTCCACCGATCGGGATGAGGCTCCGTCCCGTCGCCGGTGAACTGAACACGCAGTCGAGGTTAGGGTGTTCCTCAAAACCGCTCATGAGGGATTTCGTGGACGCAGATATCAAGACGTACTACGTGCGGCAGAGGGCGGAAGTGCAGAGTCGGCCGCCGCGAAGGGCACTGGCGAACCTCCGCAAGTCTCTTGATTCGAGCGATACGGCGGCCGAAGCGCACCACGGCTGGGCCTCCGCCTCGGCGTTGAAGCGGTGTGCGACCGGAACCGGATGGGCACTGATGGCCACCACCCCAACCTCCCCGTCCCCCGCCACGAGCGACCACCCCGCAAGCCGGTGCGCCGTCACCCTCGGCACCGTGACGGCGGCAGTCATGGTGCCGCTCCTGATCGCGGCCGGGGTGGCAACCTCCCTGCACACGCAGGAGATACAGCACGAGTGGGCCGACCGGCAGCGGGAAGCCTGCCGGCACCTGCCCTTCCCGACGACGGAGTACGCCGCAGGCTGGGCCGGAGCGGCCCTCGGCGTGGCAGCGGTGGCGGTGTGCGTGCTCCTCGCGAGGCGACTGCGCGGCCGGTACGGCCTCCGACTCGGACAGACCTGGCCCGGACTGCTCGCCGGCACCACCGTGTGGTTCAGCGTCCCGGCCATCCCGATGGAGCTGATCCAGCTCTGGGCCGTGCACTCGGCCGCCGCGGCGGGGATCAACCTCGGCGACGGATGTTAGCCCGCCGATCGGTCCGGGACCCATGGGTCCCGGACCCACCTCGCTCCTGCCCACTGGTGCCGTCCCCCGAGCGCTCAGGGGAGGAACGTCACCGCCGGGAAGGCAGGGGACGGCCCATCGAGTAGGTGCCGCCGCTGGTGGCGCAGGTGCTCGTCGAAGAACGCGAGCGGGAACGCCTGCTGGATCTTCACCGCCTGGTCGGGATCGAGGGTGCCGATCACGTCCTGAAGCTGCCGTCCGCTCCACCCGTACAGCTTCGCCACCTGGGGGAACAGCGCCTCGTTGTCGCCGTACGAGATGTGGACGGCGCCCTGGGCCTCGATGTTCAGCCGCCAGCCGCGCAGGTGCGACCAGAAGGCTGCGGCCTCGGGAGTCGTGGCCCAGGTGAACGCGGCGGACATCATCATGAAGGGCCGGTCCAAGTCGCCGGCCAGTGGCGGGTTCATCTGCATCGGGCCGTCGAGGCTGAGCCCGGCCCGGATGCGCTCGTCCGCGAGCGTGGCGCAGGCGGTGGCCGTCCCGCCCTTCGACCAGCCGAACGCGCCCATGCGCCGCGGGTCGAGGGAGCCGAGCAGCCCGGCCGGCAGCTCCCTGTGGTCGACATCGGGATTGCGCCCGGCGGCGAGCTGCTCGACACAGTCGAGGACGAAGCGCACGTCGGCGGCGAAGTCCCCGGGCAGCGTCGGTGCCGGCCTGTCGCGGAGCGGGACGGCGAGCCTGCCGTCGGGGAACTCGGTGTAGGTGTCGTACTGGTGAGCTATCGTCACGGCCGCGTATCCGTGGCTGGCGAGCTCTTGGACCATGACGGTGTGGTCGCCCTGGTGGCTGTGCGCGCCGTGGGAGAACACGACGACGGGCAGCCGTCGGCCCGTTCGCCGCACCGGAGCACCCACGCGGCCGACGGTGAGCGGCCCCAGTGGGGCCAGATCACTGAACCCGACGTCGGCGAGGAACGCCTGGAACGCGCCGGTCGGCATCCAGGGCGCCACCGGGTACCGCGCGACGTCACGGGCGGGGTACCAGACGGTGGCCATCAGCTCGCGGAAGTGCCCTGGGCCCGCGATGTCGTCCGGACGCGACCGGTCGACGAGGTGGAGCTGGACCGTACCGACCGGATACGGCCCGGTCGGCACGGGCAGCGTGAGCCGCGCCGCAGCCGGGTCAGCGGCGGGGGCGGCCGGGGCGGCCCACGCGCGGCCGGCACCGGCGGCAAGCGGCACGGCGGTCCCGGCGGCCAGCGCGGCTCCCAGCATGCTGCGGCGCGTCATGCCCTTCCGGCTGATGAACGGCGTAGTGATCAAGAGCCCTCCCCCTATCGTCAACCGTGCCGCAACGGCCATTCCGTGGGCACAGGGCGACCCTGTCACGTACCCCTCTCGCGCAACATCAGCCCACGGGCTTACGCCCCGGGGCCAATCCGGTCAGCGGGGTCCGGCCGATCCGCTCGCGAACACTGCGCGGCGCGAGCAGGAACAACCGCCCTCTGACTGACGCCCATCAGTACCACCAGGGCGGTGACTCGCACCGGTCGATTGTGACCACCCCCCACAGGTGCCCACCAGATTCGCGATCACCACCTCGCGGCCGTTCACGTCCGGGCCGCGAGGTGATCGCCGAGGAACGGCCTAGCCGTGTTGTCCGCGCACCCACACCGCGCGCAGCCGTTCGGCGGTGGCGGCCGCCTGGCCGAGGCCCGCCCGGTAGGCCGGTTCCCAGTTGGCCCGGTCGTACAGGTCGGAGCCGAACACCCGGACCGCGTCCGGGCCGGGGGCGACGGACACGACGGTCCGCCCCGTACCGTCTGCCGACTGCGGCTCCAGCGGTTCGCCGGGGAACAGGTGCGCCAGCGGTTCGACGACGACCAGTGCGCGGGCTCCGGCCGCCAGGTCGGCGTTCGTCCCCGCGCGCAGGGCGCCGTCCATGTACCGCCGCCCGTGGATGCCGACGGGCGGTTCGGCCCCGGGGAAGGCGCTGCTCGCCGCCACCGCGTGCACGAGCGGCACGCCGCTCGTGCGGTCCCATACGACGGGTTCGCCCGAGACCGCGTCCACCGCCGTGACCAGGAAGTGCCGGTCCGGCCAGTCGCTCGCGCCGATCAGGGCGCCGCGCCCCGCGAGCAGGGCCTCCTCGGCGTCGGGGTCGGCGTGGTCGAGCGCGATCCGGCCCACCCGGCGCCGGGCCTCCCCGCGTTCCAGCGCGGCATCGCCGAGGACGGCGAACACCGAAGCCATCACGGCCGGGTCCACCGCGCGCCGCGGGGCCGCCGGAGCGGGCCGGCTCGCCGGGACGCCGAGCCGATCCAGGTCCTGACGGGTGGTCAGCATCGCGGCGACGATGGCACCGGCGGACGTGCCGACGGTCAGATCGGCGTCCCCGAGGTCCACCCCCTCGCGGCCGAGTCCAGCGGCCAGCCCGGCCATCCATGCCGTACCCACCAGCCCTCCCGGGCCCAGTACGAGTGCCCGGTCGAACGTGGCTCCGGTATCGAGATTCACCGTGTCGTCCCCCTGCCGCCAGATGATGATCAATGCGTCGAGCCTAAAACCTCGACCGGGCTTCAGGTCAAGGGGTCCGCGCGAAAGCCCTCAGGTCCGATCCCGGCGCGGCCGTCCGGCCGTACCCCGCCGCCCCGTGCGGGGCGCGGCCGTGTCCCGGCGCTACGTCGTGCGGCGGGAGCCGAGGACCTCGACGGCCGTGACCATGCGGTCCCAGAACCGTTCGGCGTCCAGGTGCACGGCGACGCGCGCGTTGACGGGGCGGTCCAGGTAGCGGTGGAGGTCCACGACCGTGGCCCCGCGCGTGTAGCGGCCGTGCAGTTCGACCGTGACGTTCGCGTCCTTGACGCCGACGATCGCCGGATCGATGACCCGGGCCACGGCGACGGGGTCGTGGAGCGGGGGGTGGGGCATGCCGAACAGGCGACTGTACGTCGAGGCGAAGAAGGCCAGCAGCTCCGAGCAGACCCGGCCGAGTTCGGTGCCCAGGCCGTCGAAGCGGGCCCGGATCTCGGGCGTGGCGAGGGCCTGGTGGGTGACGTTGAGCCCGCACATGGTCAGGGGGACCCCGCTGCGGAAGACGATGTCGGCGGCTTCCGGATCGGTCATGATGTTGAACTCGGCCGCCGGGGTGCGGTTGCCCCGTTCGGTGGACCCGCCCATGAGCACGATCTCGCGGATCCGCGCGGCGCTGTCGGGGTGGCGCGTCAGCAGCAGGGCGATGTTGGTCAGTGGGGCCGTCGGCACCAGGGTGACCGGTTCGGGGTGTTCCAGGAGGATGCGGTGGATGAGGTCGACCGCGTGCTCGGGCACCACGTCGACGGTGGGCTCGGGGAACCGCGGGCCGTCCAGCCCCGACGCGCCGTGCACGTCCTCGGCGACGGCGAGCGGCTGGAGCAACGGCCGTGCGCACCCGGCGGCGATGGGCACGTCGGTGATCCCGGCGATGGTGCAGACGCGGCGGGCGTTGAGGGTGGTCTTTTCCAACGTCTGGTTGCCGGCGACCGTGGTGATGGCGAGCAGGTCGACCGCGGGGTCGGCGGCGGCCAGCATGATCGCGAGGGCGTCGTCGTGCCCGGGGTCGCAGTCGATGATGATCGGGACGGGCACGGGCGGTCCTCCTCGTACGGGGCTGCTGACCTGCCCAGTCTGCCGTCGTCGGGGCGCGTCGGCCGCTCGTTCCGAGCCAAAACGCGCGGCGCTCCGACCCGGTCGGCCGGGTCGGCCGGATGTGGGCGTTCCCCCGGCCGGCGGAGCGGTGTGCGCACCGCTCCCCCGATCACGGCCCGTCGCCCGGGGCACGGTGAGCGGACGGTGAGCCGGCGGTGAGCCCGGGTCGCCACTGTGGTCCTCGTCGCCGGATCGACCGAGAGCCGGCCACTGGACGAGGGAGCGGACGATGGGCACGCTGAACGGCAAGACGGCACTGGTGACGGGCGGATCCCGGGGCATCGGACGGGCGATCGCGCTGCGGCTGGCCGCCGAGGGCGCCCTGGTCGCCGTCCACTACGGCGGCAACGAGTCCGCCGCCCGGGAGACCCTGGCCCTGATCGAGGAAGCGGGCGGGCAGGGGTTCGCGGTACGGGCGCGGTTCGGTGAAGCGGACGCCGTGGAGCGGCTGTTCGACGGGCTGACCGAGGGGCTGGCCGGCCGCGGGCTGGACATCCTGGTCAACAACGCGGGTGTGGGTTCGGGCAGTTCGGTCGACACGCTCGGCCCGGAGGAGTTCGCGAACCTGCTCACCGTCAACGTGGTCACGCCGTTCTTCGTGATCCAGCGGGCGCTGGCGCTGCTCAACGGCGGCGGACGCATCATCAACATGGGTTCGACGGCCAGCCGGTTCGCGGTGACCACGCAGATCGGCTACACCGTCACCAAGGCGGCGATCGAGGCCCTGGCGCCCTCGCTGGCCAACGAACTGGGCCGGCGCGGGATCACGGTGAACACGGTCGCGCCGGGTGCGGTGCGCACCGACATGACCGCCGGATACACCGCCATTCCCGAGGTGGTGGCTGCGCTGGAGTCGATCACCGCGCTGGGACGGCTCGGTGAGCCCGAGGACGTGGCCGACGTCGTCGGTTTCCTGGCGGGTCCGCACGGGCGGTGGGTGACCGGGCAGACCGTCGACGTCTCCGGCGGAACCTACCTCGGCCCCCTGGGGTGATCTCCGCTCGTGGATAATCGCCCGCATGCGCTTCTCCATCCTGGGCGAGACTCTGGCACGGCACGACGACGGCACGGAGGTCGCCCTGGGAGGGCCGGCCCGGCGGGCGCTGCTGACCTTGCTGCTCGTGCGGCCCGGGGAGGTCGTCTCGGCCGACCTGCTGGCCGAGGAGACGGCCCCGCACGGGGCGACGTCGACGCACGCGCTGCACTCCCAGGTGTCCCGGCTGCGCGCGGTCCTGGGCCCGGCGGCGATCGAACGCACCGGTGCGGGCTACCGGGTGACGATACGTCAGGAAGATGTGGACGCCTGCCGGTTCGAGCGGCTGGCCCGCGAGGGGCGGGAGGCGCTCGACGCCGGCGACGCCGCGCGGGCGGTCCCGCTCCTGCGCGAGGCGCTCGACCTGTGGCGGGGGCCGGCCCTGGCCGACCTCGCCGAGAGCCGGACGGCCGGGGCCGCCGCCGCGCGGCTGGAGGAGGGGCGGCTCGCCGCCCTGGAGGACCGCATCGAGGCCGAGCTGCGGCTCGGCGGACACCGGGCGGTCGCGGCCGAACTGCGCGAGCTGGTGGGCCGTCATCCGCTGCGGGAACGGCTGGCGGGGCTGCTGATCCGGGCCCTGGCCGCCGAGGGCGGGCAGGGCGAGGCACTGGTCGTGTTCGAGGAGACCCGCCGGCACCTGGCGGACGAGCTCGGCTCGGACCCGTCGGCCGATCTGACCGCACTCCACCGGGAGTTGCTGAGCGCGAGCCCCTCGTCGGGCCCCACCGCTCCCCCGGCCCAGCTGACCTCCTTCGTCGGCCGCGCCACGGAGGTCGAGGAAGTGTCCTCCCTCCTGCGGGCGGCCCGGCTGGTCACCCTCGTCGGCCCCGGCGGGGTCGGCAAGACCCGGCTGTCGGTGGAGGTCGCGGCGGACAGCGGCGACGAGGTGTGCTTCGTCGAGCTCGCCCAGGTGCGCGAGGGAGCCGATCCGGCGCAAGCGGTGCTGGGGGCACTCGGCCTGCGGGAGAGCGGGCTGCAGCTGGGGCCCACCGGGCAGACGCCCGTGGAGCGCCTGGTCATGGCCCTGTCCGACCGGGCGCTGCTGCTCGTGCTGGACAACTGCGAGCACCTCGTCGACGGGGCCGCCCTGCTGGCGTCCCGCCTGCTGGCGGCCTGTCCGCGGCTGCGCGTGCTCGCCACCAGCCGCGAGCCGCTCGCCGTCATCGGGGAGAGCCTCTGGCCGGTGCGGCCGCTGGACGACACGGCGGCCGCCCGGCTGTTCACCGAGCGGGCCGCGGCGGTGCGGCGGGGGCCGGCTCCCGCCCCGGAGACGGTCGGCCGGATCTGCGCGGCCCTGGACAACCTGCCGCTGGCCATCGAGCTCGCGGCGGCACGGCTGCGCACGCTGGAGCCGGAGGACCTGGCGGGCCGGCTGGACGACCGGCTCGGGATCGGCGCGGCCCGCGGCAACCGCAGCGCCGAGGAACGCCACCGGACCCTGCGGGCGCTGGTCGCCTGGAGCTGGGAGCTGCTCTCCGAGTCCGAGCAGCGTGCCGCGCGGCGGTTCACCGTCTTCGCCGGCGGCGCGGCGCCCGACGCGGCGCGGCGGGTGTGCGGAGCGGACGGCGACACGCTGGAGTCCCTGATCGACAAGTCGCTCCTGGAGGTCTCGGGCGGCCGCTACCGGATGCTGGAGACGATCCGCGCGTACGGCGCCGAGCAGTTGGAGGCGGCGGCCGAGGACGAGGACGTACGGCGGGTCCACGCCCGGCTCCTCCTGGACCTGGTGCGGGCGGCCGATCCGGACACCAGGGGCGGCGATCAGCTGCGCCGGCTCGTGGCGCTGTCGGCCGAGCACGGGAACCTGATCGCGGCGCTGGCCTGGACCATCGAGGCGGGCCGGTGGGAGACGGGCCTGGAACTCCTCGCCTCGGCTTCCTCCTACCTGTGGATCCGCGGCGTCTGGGCCTCCGTCTCCCCGCAGGCCGCCGCGTTGCTGGAGGGCGTCGGCACGCAGGTGCCGGAGGGCTCCGGCGAGGAGTACGCGGTCTGCGTGCTGCTGGCCGCGGCCGGGGACGGCGGCGCGGCCGTGTGGCGGCGCCACCGCGCGCGGGCCGGGCGGGAACTCGCCGCCGCCTGGCCGGGCGGCCGGACGGGCCGCTACCCGGTGGTGCTGCTGTCGTGGATGATGCGCAACGCGACCGAGAGCGACCCCGGCGAGGCCTTCGCCCTCGTCTCGGCCCAACACGACTGCGGCGACCCGTGGGTACGGGCGGCCGCCCGCTACGTGGCGGGGTTCGGGCCCCTCGGCGAAGGGGACGGCGCGGGAGCGGAAGCGGCCTTCGCGGAGGCCGCGGACGGTTTCCGGGCGGTGGGTGACCGGTGGGGCCGGGCGCTGGCGCTGGACGTGCTCGCGGGCCTCGCGGGCGCGCAGGGGGACCGTGCGCGGGCCGTCGCCCTCACCGACGAGGCGCTCGCGCTGACCCAGGAGCTCGGGGCCCTGGAGGACAGCGCCGACCTGCTGGTCAACCGGGGCGACCACGCCGTCGACGCGGATCCGGCGGCCGCCGGCGCCGACTACGCGCAGGCCGCCGCCCTGGCCCGGAGCGCCGGCAGCCCGGCGGGCCTGGCCGCCGCCCTGCGCGGACTCGGCGACATGGCCCTCCTGGCGGCCGATCCGGGCGGGGCGGAGCGCCTGTACGCCGAGGCCCTGGAACGCGCCGACCCGCACTGGGTCAAGAGCGCGGGCAACCGGGTCCGCATCCTCGCCGGCCTCTCCCTCGTCGCCGGGCTGCGCGGCGACGGGGTGACGGCCCGGGACCGCGCCCGGGAGGCCGCCGATTACGCCCGGACGCTCACCGGCCGGGACACCCGGGAGGCGCTGCGCATCCTGGGCCTGCCGGAGCCGCTCACCGAGGCGGTCAGCCGGATGTGAGCGCCCGGTGAGCCGCCCCGTACAGGCTGACCCGCATGACGAACACGCAGAAGAACACCACGGTCCTGATCTCCGGCGCCTCCGTCGCGGGCCCCGCCCTCGCCTACTGGCTCCACCGGCACGGTTTCCGCCCGACCATCGTCGAGCGCGCCCCCGCCCTGCGGGAGGGCGGCTACGCCGTCGACTTCCGCGGCCGGGCCCACCTGTCCGTCCTCGACCGGATGGGCCTCCTCGGGGAACTCGACGCCGTCCGCACCCACACGGGCTCGATGAGCTACGTGGACACCGACGGCCGGACCCGCGCCACCCTCCCCGCCGACCTGTTCGCGGGGGACCTTGAGGTGCTCCGCGGTGACCTCGCCCGGGTCCTCCACGACGCCACGGAGGACCACACCGAGTACGTCTTCGGGGACTCGATCACCTCCCTGACCCAGGACGCGGACGGCGTGGACGTCACCTTCGAACACGGCGCGCCCCGCAGGTTCGACCTGGTGATCGGGGCCGACGGAATGCGCTCGACGACCCGGAGGCTGGCGTTCGGGCCGCACGACCGGTTCGTGCGCCACCTCGGCGTCCACTGCGCGATCTTCACCACCGACAACCACCTCGGCCTCGACCGCACGGGCCACGCCTACCGCACCGTGGGCCGGCTGGCGGCGATGTACAGCGCCCGCGACAACACCGAGGCCAAGGCCGTCTTCTACTTCGCCTCACCCGAGCTGGACCTCGACCGCCGGGACGCGGCACGCCAACAGGACGTGCTGGCCGAGCAGTTCTCCGGCAACGGCTGGGAATGCGAGCGGCTGCTGCGGGACATGCGGCGCGCGCCGGACTTCTACTTCGACTCCGTCGCTCAGGTGCGGATGGACACCTGGTCGCGGGACCGGGTCTGCCTGGTCGGCGACGCCGCGTACTGCCCCTCCTCGCTGTCGGGGATGGGCTCGGGCCTGGCGCTCGTAGGCGCGTACGTCCTGGCGGGGGAACTGGCCGCCGCGGCGGGCGACCACCACGTCGCCTTCGCCCGTTACGAGGAGCGGATGCGCGCGTACGCGGAGGGCTGCCAGAAGATGGGCGACGGGGTGGCGAAACTGATGGTCCCGGGCAGCCGCTTCCTCGCGGCGTTCCTCAACCGCTACTACCGCCTCATGCCCTACCTGCCGGGAAAGGACATGGCCGCGAAGATCGCCCGCAAGGCCGCCGAGAACATCGACCTGCCCGACTACGGGGTGCGCGTGAACGAGCGGCGGTAGGTGCGGGGCGGTACTCCGCGGCGGCGCACGAACTGGGCGCGGAGCACGGCCGCGCTGCCGTAGCCGACCTGGCGGGCGACCTCCTCGACCGGCAGGTCAGTCGTCTCCAGGAGTTCCTCGGCGCGGCTGAGCCGCAGGCCGAGGAGCCAGGCGTGCGGGGTGGTTCCGGTGGCGGCGGTGAAGCGGCGGGCGAAGGAGCGCCGGCTCATCAGGGCGCGGCGGGCCAGTTCGCCGACGGGCAGGGGCTCGTGGAGGTGCGTACGGGCCCAGGCGAGCACGTCGGCGAGGCGTTCGTCCTGGCAGTCCTCGGGTACGGGGGTGGCGAGGTACTGGGCCTGCCCGCCGTCGCGGTGGGACGGCAGGACCAGGTCGCGGGCGATGGCGTTGGCGGTCGCCGCACCGTGCTCGCGCCGCAGGAGGTGGAGGCACAGGTCGAAGCCCGCGGCGGCGCCGGCACCGGTGACGATTCGGCCCTCGTCGACGTAGAGCGCGTCCGCCTCCACGCTGATCGCGGGGTGGCGCCCGGCCAGCAGGCCGGCGAAGCGCCAGTGCGTGGTGGCGCGCAGCCCGTCGAGGAGCCCTGCCGCGGCGAGCGCGAAGGTGCCGACGCAGTGGGCCGCGACCAGGGCCCCGCGCGCGTGGGCGCGGGCCAGCGCGTCGAGCACGGCCGGACCGGGCGGGGTGCGGAAGTCCGCCCAGGGCAGGGCGATCACCAGGTCCGCCGAGGCCAGCCGCTCCAGGTCGTGTTCGACGAGCAGGGGCAGGCCGACGTCGGTGCGGACCGTGCCGGGGCGTTCGGTGCACAGGGCGAAGTCGAAGGGGGGCAGGCCCTGGCCGCGCAGGTCGAACACCTCGGAGACGATCGCGGCCCCGAGCATTCCCACTCCGGGCGGGGCGTAGGCGGCGACGGTCGCGAAGGGCGGCATGGGGAGAGTGTGCCACTTGTTGGCACGTTTCCTGCGATGGGTGGCAGTACGGCCACTCGTCGCGGTGCGGCGGCTCGCGAAGACTGGGGCACATGAACGACACCCCGCTCGGCCGCAGCGCCGCGTACACGATCCTGACCACCGGCTACACCCTTTCCACGGGCCCCGGCGTCGCCGCCACCGTCTCCTACGTCACGGACGGGGACCGCCATGTGATCGTCGACCCGGGCATGGTGGCCGGCCGTGACCGGATCCTCGGCCCGCTCGCCGCGCTGGGACTCGGCCCCGACGACATCACCGACGTGGTGCTCAGTCACCACCACCCGGACAACACCATGAACGTCGGCCTGTTCGGCGAGGCCCGCGTCCACGACCACAAGGCGATCTACCGGAACGACCAGTGGACCGACCGCGACGCCGAGGGATACGAGCTCGCCCCGTCCCTGCGGCTGATCCGCACCCCGGGGCACAGCGCGGAGGACATCACGCTGCTGGCGGGCACGGAGGCGGGGGTCGTGGCGTTCGTGGGCGACCTGTGGTGGCGGCCGAACGGCCCGGTCGAGGACCCGGTGGCCCCCGACCACGAGGTGCTGCTCCGTTCCCGGCTGCGGGTACTGGACGCCGCGGACGTGATCGTCCCGGGCCACGGCCCCGCCTTCCCGGCCGATGACACGGCGCCGCGCTAGGCCGTCCCGTCCGGATCCTGCCCGACCCGCGACGCCCGGGTGACCGCCGTGCCGCCCCGCCGGCTCCCGCCGATACTGGAGCCACGGCCCCGGTGCCGTGCGCCACGCGCCGGCCGGGCCGGCGTGAGCGGGAGGCGGTGACCGATCCATGGGCGCACAGGCGTCGGCGGGCGACGGGCCCCGGCCCGGTGACGACGTGCCGGGCCGTTACGGCACGGCCGTGTTCCGGCCGGAGCAGGCCGGTGAGGGCGAGCGCATCGACCTCGGCGCGCTCGCCTACGACGACATCACGCTCGCCCGGCTGACGGCCCTGGGCGCGGGACCCGGCTGGAGCTGCCTGGAACTGGGCGCGGGCACCGGCAGCGTCGCCCGGGGGCTGCTGACGCGGGCCGGCGTGACGAGCGTGCTGGCCGTCGACCGCGACGTCCGTTTCCTGGCCTCCCGTCCACAGCCGGGCCTGGCCACCCTGGAGGCGGACATCGGCGACCCCGCCTTCGATCCCGGGCGCTTCCACCTGGTGCACGCCCGTTTCGTCCTGATGCACCTGCCCGAGCGGGAGCGTCTGATCTCCCGCTTCGCCCGTCTGCTGGTCCCCGGCGGGGTGCTGGTGCTCGGCGATGCCGTGGACCTGACGACCGCGGCGGCGCCCGCGACCCCGTACACACGGGCCGTGCGCGCCATGTGGCAGGGGCTGCGGGCGACCATCGGCACCGACGTCGACTGGACGCCCCGGTACCCGGAGCTGCTGCGCGCCGCCGGGCTGACGGAGGTGGCCGCCGAGATCCACGTCCCGCCGCTGCTCCCGGGGAGCCCCATCAGCCGTTTCTGGGCCGACACCTGGGACCGGGCCCGGACGGCGATGACCGCGACCGGGCTCGTGGACGACGCCGCCGTGGACGCGGCCGTCCGCTACCTGGACTCCCCCGACTGCGCCGCCCTGTCACCCGGGCTGATCACCGCCTGGGGCCGGCGGCCCGGAGCGGGTGCGCGGGGCGGGCGGGCGGCCGGGTAGGCCCCGGGCGGGAGCCGGGAAGCCCGCGCCGGGTCAGCGGTCCCCGGTGCCCAGGCGGGCGCTGATCAGCTGTGCGGTCTCCTCGTGCAGGCGGGCGCGGCGTCCGGGTTCCCCGACGCGGGCCAGTTCCCCCCGCAGGGCCCGTTCCGTACGCATCACCGTGGCCCGGGGCACGGGCACCCGCTGCCCGGGCTGCTCCGTGAACGGCCACAGCTCGGCGGCGACGGCCTGGGCGTCGTCGAGGGCGCTGCGGCGCAGCGAGAGGAAAACGCGGGCGAGCCAGTCGGCGGGGATCTTCACCATCAAGTCGGTCATGTCAAGGCAACGACGGCCGGTCGTCTCCGTGACACCGGCTACCCCGGCCGGCCCAGCGTTGCTCCGGTCCGGCGAACCGCTCACCTGCCTGGTCGACAGCCCCGGCCCCGCCAACGGCGGCTCACGGGCGGGGACCGCTGGGATGGGCGTCGCGTGGCGGGGACGCCCGGCCCACGGGAAGCCCAGACGCCCACGCACCTGTCCCCTCGCACTCCCGCGGCCCCTTCGGCGGCCGGCGGTGAAGGAACTCATGAACCTCAAGCAGCATCCCGTAACGACCAGGCGGCCCCGCGTCCGTTCCCGGGTCCTCCTCGCCTCCCTGGCCGCCGCGGCGTCCCTGACCGGCCAGGTGGTGGCGATGGCTCCGGCCGCGTCCGCCCACGGGCCGGGGCCCTCGGGCCCGAAGCCGGCGCCCGCCGCCCAGCACAAGCAGAACCCGTCGGACAAGGACAAGGACCACGGCGGGAACAGGGACGACGACGGGGACGACTGGGGCAAGGAGAAGGACAAGGACAAGGACAAGAAGAAGCCCCCTCAGGTCATCCACGGGCTGCAGCAGTTCACCTCCGACAACACCTTCACCCCGCCGCCGGGCGTCACCTCGGTGTTCGTGCAGGCGTGGGGTGCCGGTGGCGGGGGCGGCGGCGGTGGCGGAGGCGGACTCAGCTCTGCCCGTGCCTACAACGGCGGCAACGGCGGTGGCGGCGGTGCGGGCGGCTTCACCTGGTGCGCCGTCCAGGTGACCCCGCAGACCGCGTACGGGGTGGACGTCGGCGACGGCGGCGACGGCGGCGCGGGTGGTCCGGCCGCGACCATGCGCGGCCCCGGCTCGGCCGGCGGTGCCGGCACCGCGGGCACCGCCTCCTCGCTGACCCGTTCGTCGGACAGCACGCTCCTGCTCAACGCGACCGGCGGAGGCGGGGGCGGCGGCGGCGCGGGTGGCGGGGTCGTCGACGGCGCCAACGGCGCGGGCGGGGCCGGCGGCACCGGCTGGTGCTCCACCGGCGGGGTCAACCTGAACGGCGGCAACGGCAGCTCCAACGGCACGGGCGGGGTCGCCCCCGACGGCATCGTCGGGCTGCCGCCGAACACCGTGGCCGGCGGCAACGGCGGCGAGCGCGGCACCGGCGGCGAGGCCGCCCGGCCCGGTGGCAACGGCAAGGACGGCGGCAACGGGTACGTGGTCATCTACTGGTGACACCGTCCCGCCGGCCCCGCCCCCGCGGCGGGGCCGGCGGCACCCCGTACGGCGCGTCAGTGGATGACGCTGAAGCTACGCCAGGGCAGGGAGACCGGAGCCGTCACGTTCGAGAGGGTGGTGGCGACGTAGACGCCGTCCGCCCGGTCGGTCTTCTCGCAGTTCTCCGTCCGGTACAGGACGACGTCGACGAGGGTGTTGTTCTCGACGTGGGTGGCGCCGCGCGGCAGGTTGATGCGGTGGCAGCCGTTGACGTTCGTGTTGGAGTACGAGAGCGCGACCGGGGAGTCGTGGCCGCGGAAGGTGAGCATGCCGACCGTGCTCCGGCCCAGGCCCGAGCAGGCGGTGGCGGTGAGCAGCAGGGCTGCGACCCCGGTGATGACGCCGGTGCGCCGGTGGTGGGACATGGCGGATCCTCGTCTGTGCGGTGGTGGCTCTCCTGCCCGCAGCCTGCACCGACGGCGCTCCGGCGGCATCCGTTGCGCGGCCGGCCGGATGAACCCGGCCCGCGGCGGACGGGGCGCCGGGCGCGTCGGGTCAGGCCCGGTCCTCCCGGCAGGGGCGCCGCTTCGCCCAGGCGATCACCGTACTGAGGCCGATCAGGGCCGCGCCCCACAGGCCGGCCTTCCAGGGCCGCGTACGCCCCTCCAGCTCGGGGGACACCCGGTGCGCCGGGTCGAAGGCGACGCGGATCCGCTGTCCTTGCCCGGCGACGGGCCGGTCCTCCTTGAGTTCGGCCGGGTAGCCCCCCGGGCAGTCCAGTACGAGCCGGTACACCGTCCGCGTGGGCGGCGCCCCCTCCCCCGCGGAGTTCTGGACCCTGGTGTGCACCTCGCGCACCGCACAGGTGGCGGCGGCCGTGCGGGCCGCCGTCTGGTCGGCCGCCGCCACGGCCAGCAGCAGCCCCAGGGACAGCAGCAGCGCCCCGAAGAGGCCGCCGGCGCCGCCGACGAGCACGGAGTACGCCGCGCAGACGCCGAGGATCAGCACGGCTCCGCCGACCACGGCGACCGCCCCCGAGGGCGCGGAGGAGGCCGCGTAGCACCAGCTCGCCCCTGCGTACACGGCCCCGGCGGCGAGGCCGGGCAGGGCCACGGTGGCGAGCCGCCACCCCGGTCGGACCATCTCTGTCATGAACACCACCCCCGCAGGGGGACGCCCGTCACCCCGCCCCCGGTTGCCCCCGTGCCCGGCGCGCGCCGGGCACGGGGACCCGCGCGGGGTTACCTTCGGCGGCATGGACGGTGATCGCCGGCAGTGGCGCCAGTGCTTGCTCGCCGGGGCCGTGTTCGCCGTGTGCATGGCGGGCACCACGCTCCCGACCCCCCTCTACGGCCTCTACCAGGAGAAGTTCGGCTTCTCCGAACTGACCGTCACCGTCGTGTACGCGGTCTACGCCTTCGCGGTCATCGGGGTGCTCGTGCTGGCGGGCAACGCCTCGGACGCGGTGGGGCGGCGGCCCGTGCTCTGGACGGGCCTCGCGTGCGCTGCCGGCAGCGCCGTCTGCTTCCTGTGCGCCTCGGGCCTCGGCTGGCTGTACGCGGGACGGGTCCTGTCGGGCTTCTCCGCCGGGCTGTTCACCGGCGCGGCGACGGTGTTCGTGATGGAGCTGGCCCCGCACGGCGGCACCTCCCGGGCCACGTTCGTGGCGACGGCCGCCAACATGGGCGGGCTCGGGTGCGGTCCGCTGCTCGCCGGACTGCTCGCGCAGTACGCGCCCTGGCCGCTGTACCTGCCCTTCTGGGTGCACCTGGCGCTGGTGGCGGGCTCGGCGGCGGTGCTGGCACGGCTGCCGGAGACCGTACGGGAGCGGCGTCCGCTGGGCACCGTACGGCCCCAGCGGCTCCGGCTCCCCGCACAGGTGCGGCCGGTGTTCGGACCGGCGGCGATCGCCTCGTTCGTGGGGTTCGCGCTGTTCGGGGTGTTCACCTCGGTCAGCCCGGCGTTTCTCGCCGGGTCCCTCGGCGTTCACGACCCTGCGGTGAGCGGACTGGTCGTCGCGCTCGCCTTCTTCGCCTCGACCGCCGGGCAGCTGGCGGTCGGCCGGGTGGGCGTACGGCGGTCGCTGCCGCTGGGCTGCGCCGTGCTCCTCGCGGGGCTGGCACTGCTCGCGGGGGCGCTGCGCTGGGACCTGCTGGCGCTGGTGGTGCTGAGCGCGCTGGTGGGCGGCGTGGGGCAGGGGCTGGCCTTCCGGGGGTCCCTGTCCGCGGTGGCCGGGGCGTCCCCGCCGCACCACCGGGCGGCGGTGATCTCCACCCTGTTCGTGGTGGCCTACACGGGCATCTCGCTGCCGGTGATCGGCGTGGGGGTGCTGACGGGCCCGCTCGGGCTGGAGGGTGCCGGACTGGTGTTCATCGCCTGTATGGCCGTCCTGATCTCCGCGGCGGCGCTCTACCTGCTGCGCCGCCCCGTGCCGGCGCCTGCGCCGGCACCGTGAGGACGGCCGCCCGGCCGTTCCTCAGGTGCCGATGGTGACGTTGCCGAGCCGGCTGACCACGGCCGGGTCGCGGTGGTCGAAGAACACCGACGCCCCGGTGTCCAGGGCCGCGATGTCCGCCATGTCCTCGGCGGTGAGCTCGAAGCGGAAGACGTCGAGGTTCTCCGCCATCCGCTCCGGGCGCACCGACTTGGGGATCACCACGACCTGCCGCTGGACCAGCCAGCGCAGTACGACCTGTGCCACCGACCTGCCGTGCGCGGTGGCGATGCGGGCGAGCACAGGATGGGTGAAGAGGTTGTTCCGGCCCTCGGCGAAGGGCCCCCAGGACTCGATCTGGACCCCGCGCTCGGCCATCAGTTCCTGATCGCCGGTGCGCTGGTGGAAGGGATGGGTCTCGACCTGGTTGACCGCCGGGGTGATCTCGTTGTGGTCCATCAGGTCCAGCAGCCGGTCGGGGTGGAAGTTCGAGACCCCGATGGCCCGGACCAGCCCCTCGCGCTGGAGGTTCTGCATGGCGCGCCAGGAGCCGTAGACGTCCCCGTACGGCTGGTGGATCAGGTACAGGTCCACGTGGTCCAGGCCGAGTTTGCGCAGCGAGGTGTGGAAGGCGGGGCCGGCCCTGTCCTCGCCGGCGTCGGAGATCCACAGCTTGGTGGTGACGAACAGCTCGTGGCGCGGGACGCCGCTGCTCCTGATCGCGCGGCCGACGGCCTCCTCGTTGCCGTAGGCGGCCGCGGTGTCGAAGGAGCGGTAGCCGGCGGCGAGGGCTTCGCCGACGGCCCGCTCGGTCTCCTCCGGCGGAATCCGGTAGACGCCGAAGCCGAGAATCGGCATCTCGACGCCGTTGTTCAGGGTGACGTGCCGCATGGGGGGTCCTTACGCGTGGGACGTGCGCGGGCCGGGGCCGGTGCTCGGGCCCGGGCGGTGCCCGGACGGACGCCGGCCCCTTCTCGGCAGCGGTACCCCGAGGGCGGCGCCGCCTCCCGGCGGGTGCTCCATGTGGCCGCCTCCTCCGACGGGACCCGGGTCAGGAACGCGCCCGTCGTCCTCGGTCGCCGATCGGGTGACGCGCGGGCGCGGTGGGCGTGGTCGCACGCGCCCGTCAGGGCGGGTCTGGCTAGCGTGGTCCAGCGCTTCCCCCCCCCGTCCCCCAGCCCCCGCGGAGCAGGTCCATGACCACGACCCCCCTCACTTCGCTCACAGGGAACTACTCCCTCGACCCCGCCCACACCCAGATCGGGTTCGTGGCCCGGCACGCGATGGTCACCAAGGTCCGCGGGGCTTTCAACGAGTTCGAAGGCACCGCCCACCTGGACGGCACGGATCCCGCGAAGTCGTCGGCGACGGTCACCATCAAGGCCGCCAGCATCGACACCCGCAACGAACAGCGCGACGGCCACCTGCGCACCAACGACTTCCTGGACGCCCCGAACTTCCCGGACATCACCTTCGTGTCCACCGGCGTGGAGCCGCTGGACGAAACCCACTTCCGCGTGACGGGCGACCTCACCATCAAGGACGTCACCCGGCCGATCGGCATCGAGTTCGAGTACCAGGGCAGCGCGACCGACCCGTTCGGGAACCTGCGGGTGGGGTTCGAGGGTTCGGTGCCGATCAGCCGGAAGGAGTACGGGATCACCTGGAACGCGGCCCTGGAGGGCGGCGGCGTCCTGGTCGGCGACAAGGTCGTCCTGGAGTTCGAGGTGTCAGCGATCCGGCAGGCCTGACCGGGTCGGCTCCCCCGCACCGGGAGGAGGGGGTGTCGCCGCCGGGCCCGGATCGGCCATGATCGGGCGGTGACCCCTCTCGACGAACGTCTGACCGGCCTGTGGGACAGCGCGCCCCTGGAACAGGGCGCGATGGAAACCAGTGCACTCGTCTTCCTGCCCGACGGCCGGGGCTGGAGCCGTTTCGAAAGCTTCAGCTCCGAGCTGAGCGTCGGCCGGTTCCATTGGAGCTGCCCCGGTCCCGGCCTGCTGGAACTGCGCTACACGTGGCGGGTCGGCGGGCAGTGGGGCCCCGACGCGGACGGCTTCGCCGCCGTGGACCACAGCGGCCCGGACGGGGAACTCATCCGCACGGGGTACCGGGTGGACGGCGGAACCCCGTCGCCTTCCGGGCCCCCCGGGGCCGGCGGCGCGGCCACGCTGACGCTCGATCACCCGGTGGAGTTCGCCCACGCCTTCGCCCGTCAACGCCGGCCGGTGGGGCCGGCCGACGACCCGTCGGCCGCCGTGGTCCCGTACCCTCCGGAGCCCGGCACGACGCCCGGCCCCTGTTGACGGGGAGGGGCCACGGGTGCGGCCCCTCCCCGAACCGGATCACCAGCGGACGGGCAGCTCCCGTACGCCCCTGATCAGCATGCCCGGCACCCAGGCCGGCTCGTCCCCGTCGGCGCCGTCGGTGAGGCCCGGGAAGCGGTCCAGCAGGGAGCGGAGCGCGATGCGGCCCTCCAGGCGGGCCAGGGGCGCCCCGAGGCAGTGGTGCAGGCCGTGGCCGAAGGCGATGTGGCCGCGGGCGTCACGGCGGATGTCGAAACGGTCCGGGTCCGCGAAGCGCGCCGGGTCCCGGTCCGCGTCGGCCATGGCGATCAGGACGGCGGAGCCGGCCGGGATCACCACCCCGCCGATCTCCACGTCCTCCAGGGCGAGACGGTCGGTGCAGGTCTCCACCGGCCCGTCGTAACGGAGCATCTCCTCGATCGCCCCGTCCAGCAGACCGGGGTTCGCGAGCAGGTCGGCGAGCTGGTCGGGGTGGGCGAACAGTGCCCGCATCCCGTTGCCGATCATGTTGACGGTGGTCTCGTGCCCCGCGATGAGGAGCAGGACGCACATGCCGATGAGCTCGTCGGGCGAGAGGCTGTCGCCGCCCTCGTCGACGGCGTGGATCATCGCGCTGAGGAGGTCGTCGCCGGGCGCGGCGCGCTTGGCCTCGATGAGCCCGACGAGGTACCGGGGCATCTGCGCGTACGCGGCGGCCTCGGCCTCCGGGCTGGTGCGGGAGACCATCTCGTTGGACCAGCCGCGGAACGCCCCGCGGTCCAGTTCCGGTACCCCGAGCAGCTCGCAGATCACGGTCATGGGCAGCGGGAAGGCGAAGGCGTCCACCAGGTCGGCCCGCCGCTCCGGGAGCGCCGCCATGGCGTCCAGCAGGTCGTCGGTGATCTCCTGGATGCGCGGGGCCAGGGTCTCGATCCGCCGCGGGGTGAACGCGCGTGCCACCAGACGGCGCAGCCGGGTGTGGTCCGGCGGGTCGGCCATGAGCATGTGGGCGAGCGCGGGGTGGTCCTGCTCGGTGTTGATGATCTTGCCGATGTCGCCGGAGCGGCGCCAGTCGCGGCTCAGCCGGGGATCGGTGAAGGCCGTGCGGCCCGCCTCGTGTCCGACGACCAGCCAGACGTCCTGGCGGTCCGGCGTGAGTACGTGGTGGACGGGCCCCTCGGCCCGCAGTCGCGCGTAGACCGGATACGGGTCGCGGACGAAGTCCGGACTGAGTTCCAGCAGATCGAGCACGTCAGGCCGAGTCGCCATTCCATTCCCCCTGAATCGAATGCGTCGCGGGATCACTCCGCGGATACATGTATCCCCCACAGTAGTGGCGCCCATACGGCCGCCCGGCGGCCTGCTGTGACTCCGCCCACCCTCCCTTGACCGGGGAAAGAAGGGTTACCTAACTTCGAGGTATGACCCCCCACGACCGGATGCCCCCCACCGGCCCCGGCGGCCCCACCGAGCCCGGTGGCCCCGCCCTGGTGCCCTTCGACGTCGACCTGTCCTCTCAGGAGGTGGCCCGGCGCGCCCAGGTGATGGCCGCCCTCGGCCCCGACTGGGACCCCATCGAGGTGCTGCGCGGCGAGGAGGCGGCGTACGACCTGCTGTACTCCGGCCTCGACCCGGAGCAGCAGCGCGTGTACGACGAGCTCGTCGCGGCCGGGGTGCTGCCCGCGCGCGGGGGCGGCCGTGCTGCCGCTTGACCCGCAGGCCGACATCGGGCGACGCGCCTGGGTGGCCTGCCCGAACTGCGATGACGCCCGCGGGTGCGCCCCGTGCGGGGAACGCCGGAGCTGCTCGGAGCACTGGCGCTACCTGCTCTCCAACAACGGGAGCCTGCTCCACCTCCAGTGCCCGGGGTGCACCCACGTCTGGGAGCACGAGAGCGGCTTCGGGGCCACGCGCTCCCTGTGGAAGCGCATCGGCAGCGGCCTGACCGGCCTCTGACCGGCCCCTGGCTCAGGGCAGCGGAAGGCCCCGGGCGGTGGTCCACAGGGCGTACCACTCCTCGTGCGTGAGGTCGGGCGCGCGCAGGGAGGCGTCGCGGCAGGCACGGATGCGGTCGGGGCGGGCGGTGCCGATGACCGGGGCGATGTCGGCGGGGTGCCGCGTCAGCCACCACAGCAGGACCGACTCCGGGGTGGTGTCCTTGCGGCGGGCGAGGTCGGCCAGGAGCTCGGCCGTGGCGTGTTCGGCGGGGGTCTGCTGGCCGCCGGTGAAACGTCCCCGCGCCAGGGCGCCCCAGGCCTGGAGACGGATGCCGTGCTCCTGGCAGTGCTCCAGCGTGCCGACCGGGAACCCGTGCGCGGCCCCCTCGGGCGTGTTGAGCAGGACCCCCGCCTCGACCCAGGCGCGGCTGTGCAGGCTCATCTCCAGCTGGTTGGCGACCAGCGGGACGTCCAGGCGGGCCTGGAGGCGGGCGATCTGCGCGGCACCCGTGTTGGAGACCCCGAAGCCGCGGACGAGGCCCTGCCGGTGGAGGGACATCAGGGCGGAGGCGATGTCGTCCGGGTCGGCCAGCGGGTCGGGGCGGTGCAGCAGCAGGACGTCCAAGGAGTCGGTCCGCAACCGGGCCAGGCTCTCCTCCACCCGGCGGACGATGCTCGCGCCGCGCAGGTCGTAGAGGCCGGGGCGGTCCCCGTCCGGGAGCCGGATGCCGCACTTGGTCTGCAGGACGATCCGCTCGCGCAGGCCCGGGGTACGGGCGAGGACCTCACCGAAGACCGCCTCCGCCTTGCCGTGGCGGTAGATGTCGGCGTGGTCGAAGACGGTGATCCCGATGTCCAGGGCGGCGTGGACGGCGGCCTCGGCGACGTCGACGTCCCCGGGTCCGTACGGCTGCGGATCCCAGCTCCCGCCGAGTCCCATGCACCCGTACAGCACCCGGCCGCCCTGCCCCGCACCCACCACGCTCGCGTTCGTCACGGGGCCCAGCGTAGGTGCCGGGCCCGGACGTCCGGCGGCCCGCCCGGCCCGCCCGGCCCGCCCGGCCCGCGGCGCCGGGCTAGTCCGTCGGTTTCCGGGGCGCGAGGTGGGCCACCACCTCCGCCAGGTCCTCGCACACCTCCTCGATCTTCATCCGGATGTTGTTCTGCTCGGTGACCAGGGCGGCCAGCAGGAGCCCGGTCAGGGCCGCCGCCCCGTTGAGGGCCTGGAGGTTGACCATGATCTCCAGCAGGGTGTGCCCGGCGAACGGGCCGACGCGGTCGGTGGCCGCCGAGATCGCCAGGACCGACACGAGCAGGGCGCACGGGGCGCTCCCGGCGAGCTGGAAGCGCACGGCCGCCCAGATCAGCAGCGGGAAGACGAGGAAGAGCAGGGACAGGGTGCTCCGCGTGGCGAGGATCGTGCCCGCGGCGGTGGCGACCGCCAGGGCCACGGCCTCCAGCACCCGGTACGGGTCCTGCGGCCACCGGGGCCGGCGCAGGACCAGCAGCAGGGGGGTCACCAGCAGCACCCCCATCGTGTCCCCCGTCCACCAGGCGGACCACACGGCCCAGAAGTTCGAGGCCGGCAGGTTTCCGGTGATCAGCAGCGTCCCGCAGCCGGTGCCGGCGCTGATCAGCATCGGGAGCAGGCCGCCCAGGAAGACGAGGGCGGTCCCGTCCCGCAGCCGGTCCAGCTCGGTGCGGAAGCCCACCAGGCACAGCAGCGCGTAGGCGCACAGCGGGGCCAGGACGTTGCCCGCGACGATCCCGACGTCCGTCACGCTGAAGGAGGCGAGGTCCTCGATGGCCAGGTACGTGCCCACCGCGATCCCCGGCCAGATCCGGGGGCCGAACCACAGGAGGGAGGCCAGGGCGATGCCGGTGGGCGGCCACAGGGGTGTGACGACCGATCCCTCGACGACCACCTGGCACAGCAGGCCGAGCCGGGCGGACGCGTAGTAGGCCGCGGCGACGGCGAGGATCCGCGACAGCGCCAGGGCCGGACCTCGCCATTCCACGGTGCGCATCACAGCATCAGACAACAGTCCGGGCCCGCGGGCGCGGCGTGACACGCGCGACGGGGAAGCCTGGCGCACGACGGCGGGCGCCGGGGCCGGTCAGCCGAGGTCGTAGCCGATGGCCAGCACGGCGGCGTCGTCGGCGTGCCCGGTGGAGTCGGCCACCTTCAGCACCTCGGCGGCGAGCTCGTCGGGATCCCCGCCCGCGGCGTCCCGGACCAGGCGCAGCACGCGCGCCAGCCCCTCCTCGATCGGGAACGCCGGCCCTTCGACCACCCCGTCCGTGAGCAGGACGATGGACCCCGCGTCCACCAGGGTGCGCCTCGTGACCTCGTAGCGCGCTCCGGGCAGGGTGCCCAGCGGCGGGCCCCCGGCGTCCTCGGCGATGCCGTACCGGCCGTCGGCGGTGGCCCAGACGGCCGGTACGTGGCCCGCCCGCGCGCCCGCGATCTCGCCCGTGCGCGGATCGATGCGCAGCAGGGTGCAGGTCGCGAACAGTTCGCTGTCCATCGCGAGCAGGACGTCGTTGACCCGGTTCAGGACTTCGCCCGGGTCGGCGATGACGGAGGCCAGGGCGCGCAGGCAGACCCTGACCTGGCCCATGAAGGCGGTGGCCGCGACGTCGTGGCCCTGGACGTCGCCTATGGAGAAGGCGACGGCGTCCCGCGCCACCAGGAATCCGTCGTACCAGTCGCCGCCGATCTCCAGGCCGCGCCGGGCGGGCGTGTACCGGGCGGCGGCTCGCAGTCCGGGCAGGGCGGGCAGGGTGGCGGGCAGCAGCTCGCGCTGGAGGGCCTCGGCCAGCTCCACGCGGGCCTGGTGCAGCTCCGCCCCCTCCCGCGCCTGGGCGGTGAGCTGCCCCAGCATGCTCAGCAGGTCGGCGCTGTCCGGCCGAGGGGGGCGGCGCCGGGTCACGGACCGCTCCGAAGTACGTCCATGTGCCTCTGCTTCCGCCTTCGCTTCCGCTGCGCGGGATCCTGCTCATCATATTTCCGCTCGCCGGGGTCCGCGCAGGCGGCGGCCCGGTACGGGGCGGGCGCGTACGGCATCCGCCCTGGTCAGGGCAGGTGGCCGACCGGTACGCAGCGGGCGGGTACGGCGGGGGCGGGACGGGGCGGCGCGGGGCGGGGCGGGGCTGCACGGGGCGACGCTGCACGGGGCGACGCTGCACGGGGCGACGCTGCGCGCCCGCCGCCGGGGCCCTGGCGGACCCCGGAGTCAGTCGCCCGCTCGCCGGGCGGAGGGTGCCGGGCCAGGGTTCCCGTACGCCCGTCCCCGCGGGTCGCGTGGCGGCTCCTCGGGCCCCGGCCGCGGCCGGCCCGTTCACGTGTCCGACGCCGCCGGCTCGCGGCCGGCGCGGCCGGCCACGGTCGCTCCCGGGGAAGTTTGCCCTCGCCGCTGCCCTTTCGGGCAGCCCCCGCCAAATGGGGGCGCCGAAGGCCTCTTTGACGGGGCGTGACGGGCGCCGGAGGGGTCGCCGGGGCGTCCCGCCCCGGAGGCCTGTGCCCGGCCCCCGGTGACCTTCCGTAGGATCTGGACCAACCCGGTCGTCAACTGCGCTGCTCAGCAGCCCAGTCGGCGACCGTGGGGTACCCCGACCAGTACCCGACCGATCGAGGATCAACGTGCACCTCCCCATGAACCGACGTCTGGCCGTCAGCGCCGCCCTCCTGGCCGTCGTGGCCGGTGTGGCGCCGGCCACCGCCGCCCAGGCAGCTCCGGCCGTCTCCGCCGAGGCGGCGCAGAACGCCGGGACCGCCCTGCCGGCGCCCGATCTGGAGGCCCTGCAGGCCGCGTTGCAGAACACCCTCGCCGCGGGTGCTCCGGGGGCGATGGCCCGGATCAGCGGTGTGGACGGGGTCCAGACCAAGACGGCGGGCGTCCGCGACAAGGTCAGCGGCGCCGCCATGGACACCGACGCCCGCTTCCGGATCGGCAGCGTCACCAAGACCTTCTCGTCCGTCGTGCTGCTCCAGCTGGTGGCGGAGAAGAAGATCGAGCTGGACCAGCCGGTCAACCACTACCTGCCTGGGCTGCTGCCGGACGACCGGATCACGGTCCGTCACCTGATGACCCACCGCAGCGGGCTGTCCGACTACACCAACGCCATGTTCAACAACACCGTGCCCGGCTTCGAGGCCGTGCGCAACAAGGTGTTCGGCTACCGGGAGCTGGTGCAGCTCTCGCTGAACGAGCCCCGCACGGGGGAGCCGGGCGCCGCGTACAGCTACTCGAACACCAACTTCGTCGTCGTCGGCATGCTCATCGAGAAGGCGACCGGGAACCCGGTCGTCAAGGAGTACGACCGCCGCATCATCAAGCCCCTGAAGCTCCGCAACACCTCCTACGTGCACCCCGACACGAAGATCAAGGGCCTGCACGCCAACGGCTACCTGCACCCGGACGAGGACGGCGCGCCGCTGGTCGACTCCACCGAGCAGACGGTGTCCTGGGCCCAGTCCGCCGGGGCGATGATCTCCAGCGCGGCCGACCTCAACACCTTCACCTCGGCCCTGGTGACGGGCAGGCTGCTCTCGCCGCAGATGCTGGACCAGATGCTCACCATGACCCCGACCGACGCGACCAACACGCGTTTCTACGGTCTGGGCCTGCGCCGGTACGACCTGTCCTGCGGCACCTCCGTCTACGGCCACACGGGCACCGTGCAGGGCTTCTACACGTACGCCTTCTCCACCCGTGACGGCAAGCGCAGCCTGGCCGCGATGGCGAACACCTCGAACCGGGGATCTGCGAACACCGCACTCGGCGGCACCCTCGAAGCGGCCTTCTGCGGCAAGAAGCCGGTGAAGGCGACCGTGCGCGGCTTCGCGGCCACCGCCCCGGCCACCACCCCGGCCCCGGCCCCGGCCGACGTGGACCTGCCGGAGCGCCACGCCCGCTGATCCGCCGGCGCCCCCGTGCCACCGTGCCGCCCCTGCCGTCCCCCGTACGGCGCGGGCGGCACGGGTGTACCGGCACCCGGGGTGTGGTGCCGGTCCACCCGATCACCGAACCGGCAGGATGGCGGCATGGAACGTGTGCTTGGAATCGGCGGACACTTCATGCGCGCCGCCGACCCGGTGGCCCTGGGCGCGTGGTACCGCGACCAGCTGGGCCTGGACGCCGACGAGAACGGCCTGTGGAGCCAGAGCGCCGGTCCGACGGTGTTCGCGGCCTTCGAGTCCGGGACCGACTACTTCGGTTCCCCCACCCAGCAGACCATGCTCAACTTCCGGGTCCGCGACCTGGACGCGATGCTCGCCCAACTGCGCGCCGGGGGCGCGGACGTGGCCGAGGCGACACAGGACATGGAGGGTGTCGGCCGGTTCGGCTGGGTCACCGACCCCGAGGGCAACCGGATCGAGCTGTGGCAGCCCGCCTGACCGCACCGGAGCCGGCCCCGCCCCCACGCGCCCCTCGCGGGGGAAAGCCGTAGGCTCCGGCGGTGAACAGCCGTCACCACCAGGGGATCACACGATGACCATCCACCGTCCGGGCCTGCCCGGGGACCTTCCTCCCGCCGAGTCGCTGTGGGCGCACTGGGCCCTGGTCGCCGTGCTGGAGGCGAACACCGAGGCCGAGGGCCGCGGCGTCCACCGCACCGGCCACTGGATCGACGCGGCCGGTCTCCACCTCGACGACTGCGGCTCCACCTGCTGGACCCTGGCCGCCCTCGGTGGTGGACGGTACGTGCTCTACGGCGAGGACGAGTCGAGCGGCGTCAAGTGGCACGAGCCTGCCGTCGACATGCTCGCGGGCGGGCCGGACTGGCTGCCGTACGAGACCCTGCGCGACCTGCTCCAGGGCTGGGAGCTGGGCTGCGTCTACTGGTACGAGAACGGCGCCTGGGCCCGCGCGCCCTACCCGCAGGGCCTGGGCGACGACGGCCTGGACTGCGGCATGAGCCGTTTCGTGGTGCGCGGGGAGGTGCTGGGCCTGCTCGGCGGGGTCGGCGAGGACTGCTCCTGCGACCTCGACGGCGCCCGCGCGCCGTCGTCGGAGGGCCGGCCCGGGGCAGCCGACCTGCTCGACGCCGCGGTGGAGCACCGGCTCACGCCGCCGATGCTGCGGGCGCTCGCCGCCGACTGCGGCTGCGGCGGGTGGGACCTGGCGGCGATGCACCGCGCGCTGGAGCTGTCCGGACTCTCCGACGGCGTTCCCGTCCCGGCCAGGCCGGTCCCGGCCGGGTAGTACGGTGCGCGGTGCGCGGCCCGGCGGGGGTGCCGGGCCCGCGGTCAGAGGGTGATCCAGTACCGCCGCTTGGGTCCGACGAGGGTGTCGCGGACGTCCTCCAGGAGGCCGCCGCCCCGCTCGATGGTGCGCACGGAGGCCTCGTTCCCGGGGTCGCAGGTCAGCAGGACCCTGTCCATGCCGAGGACGCGCGCCTCGTGGAGGACCTCGCGCAGTGCCCAGCCCGCGAGCCCGCGCCCGCGGGCGGAGGGGCGGACGCCGTAGCCGATGTGGCCCCCGGCGTCGAGGAGGAAGCCGTTGAGGTAGTGGCGCAGGTCGATGGCGCCGAGGTAGGTGTCGCCGTCCGCGATCCACCAGTACGTCGCGTGCACGCGGCCCTGCTCGATCGGCGCCGTACGGTCCCCGTAGCCGTGCAGCCGCCGGGTCCAGGCGGCGAAGCCCTCCGGGCTGTCCACGTCGTCCTCGCGGCCCAGGCCGGCGCCGTCCATGTGGGCGTCCGGCCCCCACTCCTGCCGGGCGGAGAGCCAGGAGGCCCGGAGACGGGGGGTGGGGGCGATGAGCTCGGGCATGCCCTGGACGGTAACAGTCGGATGATCCGACCGTTCAATCCGGCCGGCCGGGCCGCTTGGCCCGCTCCGGCCGGTGCGGGCGGGTCCGGCCGTGGGATCAGCGTCCCGGACCGTAGGCGGCCCACCGGGTGAGGGCGAACCCCTCGCCCTCCGCGCGGACCTCCACGGCCCCCGGCCCGCCGAAGTGCGCGGGCACGACCAGTTCCCGTTCGGCGGCGGCGCGGGCGAGGATCCGGCGGCGGGTGGCGGCCGCCTGCGCCGGGTCCATGCAGAAGCAGCTGTTGTGGGAGGGGTCGAGGATCTGGACCGGGCTGTGCAGGAGGTCACCGACGAAGACGGCCCGCTCGCCGCCGGAGTCCAGGCGCAGCACCGAGGAACCGGGGGTGTGGCCGGGGGCGGCTTCGAGGGTGAGGTGCTCGTCGATGCGGTGGGAGCCCTCCCAGAGGTCGGCCTGGCCGGCCCGGTGGACGGGTGCGACGCTGTCCTCGTAGATCAGCCGGTCGTCCTCCCGGACCCCGCCGCCGTAGCCGCCCCGCGGGCCGAAGTGGAAGTCGTCGGCGGCCGGCAGGAGGTACCGGGCGTTGGGGAAGGTGGGCACCCACTCCCCCGCCTCGCCCCGGGTGTTCCAGCCGACGTGGTCGCCGTGGACGTGGGTGTTGACGACCAGGCCGACCTCCTCGGGGCTGACCCCGGCACGGTCGAGGGCACCGAGGAAGTCCCCCTGCCAGTGGTGGAAGCGCGGCGAGCCGGGCCGCTCACGGCCGTTGCCCACCCCGGTGTCGATCAGGACCGTACGGCCGCCGCTGCGCAGGACCCAGCTCTGCAGGGCCACGACGGCGAGGTCCTCCTCCGGGTGCCAGTGGTCGGGCGCCAGCCAGTCCTCGTTCTCCTTCCACATCCGCTCCCCGGAGGTGGGCACGAGCCCGAGCGAGGGGACGAAGGGCCCCTGCCACTCGACGACCCGGATGACCTCGACGTCTCCGAACACCATGCTCTGCTTGCTCTCGTTCTCCATGGACCTGACTCTACGGAGGGCCGGTTGAGTGGCTCAATGCCCCTTCGGCTCATGCGAATACGCATGCGTCTCACGTCTTGACGCCTGTGGGTAGCCTGGACCGATGGACGTGGTGAGCGACGCTATCTCGGCCGTACGCATCGGGCGGCCCTCCTCCGACCGGGTGCGGATCGGCGGCAGGTGGTGCGCGCGCTTCGCACCGTACGAGGGCGCCGGGTTCCACGTGGTGCTCCAGGGCGGCTGCTGGCTGCTGCCCGACGGCGGTGCACCGCTCGCCCTCGGGACCGGTGACGCGGTGCTGCTGCCGCACGGCGCGGGGCACGTGATCGCCGACGGGCCCGCCGAGGCGGAGGCCGTGGCGCGGGCGGTGCCGTTCGAGGAGGCCGTGGCGCGCAGGCGGGGGCGGGACCTGGGATTCGGACCCGGGGAGGAGCCGGGGCCTGGGTCGGGGGCGGTGGAGATGCTGTGCGGCAAGTACCGGCTCGACCGGAGCCGGACCCATCCGCTGATGGCCGAACTCCCACAGGTCGTCCACCTGCCGAACCGGGTCGGCAGCCATCCGGAACTCCGCTCCGCCATCGACCTTTTGGGGCGGGAGATGGACGAGCGGCAGCCCGGCGCCTGCATCGCGGTGCCCAGCCTGCTCGACCTGCTCCTCGTCTACATGATCCGCTCCTGGGTGGTCGCCGAGGGCACCCCGGGGACCTGGCCTGCCGTCCTGGGCGACCCGGTCACGGCCGCCGCGCTGCGGGCGCTGCACTCGGACCCGGCCGCCGCGTGGACCACCGAGCGGCTGGCCGCCGAGGCGGGGGTGTCGCGCCCCACCCTGGCCAGGCGGTTCACCTCCCTGGTCGGCCGCCCGCCGATGGCCTACCTCACCTGGTGGCGGCTGAACCTCGCCGCGACCCTGCTCAGGGACTCCGACGACCCCCTGGCCACCGTCGCGCGCCGCGTCGGCTACGCCACCCCGTACGCCCTCTCGCACGCCTTCAACCGCGAGTTCGGCACCACCCCCGGCCGCTACCGCGCCCTGGCGGGGACGGCCTGAGCGCACGGGCCGCCGCCCGGTGGGGTGGTGGCCGTGGGCACCACCGCCGGGGACGGGAGTGTGGGGGCGGACCACATCGGACCGGGGCGCCCGGGGCTCTAGCGTGCCGTGCATGACAAGCGGATTCACCACCGCACTCGGTGGAACGGCGGGCGGGGGCGCGGGAGCCGACCTCGCGGGGCGCGTGGCGATGGTGACCGGTGGGGGCGGGGGCATCGGGCGGGCCTGCGCGGTGGCGCTGGCCGCCGCGGGGGCCTTCGTACACGTCGTGGACATCGACGCGCGGGCCGCCGCGGCGGTGGCGGAACAGGTCGGGGGGCGGGCCCACGCGGCCGATCTGGCCGACCCCGCCGCCGTCGAGGGGCTGCCCTCGGCCGTCGACGTGCTCGTCAACAACGCCGGACTCCAACACGTCTCGCCCATCGAGGAGTTCCCGCCGGAGCGGTTCGAGACGCTGCAACGGGTGATGGTCACGGCCCCGTTCCTGCTGCTGCGCCGGACCCTGCCGCACATGTACGGGCGCGGCTGGGGGCGCGTGGTCAACATCTCCAGCGTGCACGGGCTGCGGGCCAGCCCCTTCAAGTCCGGCTACGTGACCGCCAAGCACGCCCTGGAGGGGCTCAGCAAGGTCACCGCCCTCGAAGGGGCCGCGCGGGGGGTGACCAGCAACTGCGTGAACCCGGGGTACGTGCGCACAC